>CAZHLE010000006.1:17554-42689 GCA_964533065.1 uncultured Woeseiaceae bacterium
TCGAATGCGTCTCTGGTCGATGCAATTGCCTGTTGCTGTGCTTGCAGGTCCTGGTCATCGCTGGTTGTCGCGCTGACAACGAGCACTCGTTTGTCCCAGCGGTACTGCCTGAGCTGGAAGGGCTGGTCGGCCGCGTAGGCACGCACGCCGGCGAGCCGCAGGTCGGATGCTGCTACGGTGAAATCAGTGATCACTAAATCTTCATCCCTGCCATGGTTCGCGACGCCAAAGGTCGAACTGGCGAGTGTCATCAACAGTACTCCGGCCAGTCTTGGGATCGCCGTGGCTAACACTTTATGGATGTTCCTTCCCAGGCAAAGAATCCACAGCATGTTCAGCGCAGCCAATGAGTCAGCGCTTTCGCGCGGGCAAGTCTCTTGCCCGCGCAGCTAGGAAACTTCGGGCTTGGCCCCCATTGCCACTAAGGATTCCGGCATGTCAGGGCTGGTGATCACTGTTGTGTTTACGTTCTGATCGACAACCTGATCGGTCAGGGCTACCGTGACGGTGGTCGCGGCGATGGCGACAATCATCGATATCGGGGCAAACAATCTTGCTAACGGGTGTTTCATTTTCATGGTCTGGGTTTCCTTCCAGTTGGTTGGGCGACAAAAGCGTGCTTTTTTCTCGGAGCGATGAGCACAAATGGCCAGCAATCAGCACCGGTCATCGGGAACGAATGTCGGCTGCTTGTAGACTTTGTTTTTACCAGTCGAACCGATGCCAGTTACTCTTGCCGGCTGCCGGTTAAACCGGCGCAGCAGGACAACGGTGTAAGTTAAGAATAAGCTCAGGAATACCGTTTCCATTGCTCTCTCCTTAGTCTTTTAAAATTTTCTACTTGGCAGCCCAGACGTTGCACCAGCCACGCCCTGCCACGGCTTTTCCCGGGAAAATTACACAGCCCGCCCATTCGTCCGTTTCGCTGCCCGCATACAGCGCGCAGTTGAAGCAGTAGCGATCTTTTTCCGGCCGAATTGTTTCGGCGACGACCGAGGCGTCATGCACATACTTAAATGCAACGGCAGTCAGATCGCTTTCATCCAGTTTTGGCAGGCCTTCGTCGCCGGCGTTGGCCGACTTCATCCCGAGGGCAGACAGTGCAGCGGCACCGCCAATGGACTTGATAAATTTACGGCGCGATGCCTCTTTGACTTCGTTACTCGCTTGAACCTTCTTCATGACAATCAGCCTCGACTTTCGTTTCGTTCACTTAGATGGGCGCAACGCCTCACCTGATTTCTTAGAACAAGAGGGTACCAGCGGCTATAGTTTTGTCAATGTTTTGTCGAAGAGATAACTAGACAATAATGTAACGATTTGTAACAGCTCTGCGCTGCTACAGGCTGATTTTTTCCGCTTTGACGACCTTTTCCAGGGCCATCTCGATTAGCGCCCTGGCTTCTGCGCAGGTCTGATGCAAGTAGTGATGAAGCGCTGCTTCGTCGGCGTCACGACTGGCGCAGTGCGCGCTGTAGACTTCAAATGCCGTGAGATTGTTGACGAGCTCGGCGAGATTCTGGGGGCATTCGCATTCGATACTGCTCGAGATACTGGCGAGATACGCCAGCTGTTGTTGTGTAAAGCGCCGCGGCGCGATGGTCCCGGAGAATCGCCAATCGGACTCGCCGTTCGTTTCCGGTGGCTCCGCTTTGCGGCGCGTTGTTTCTGATGCTGCACCAGGCAGGCGATGGATGGTCGAACGAATGTCGGTGGCGCTAACCGGGGATCTCAAAACCATGACGCCTGATTTGATGGCACGCTCAATGACACTCTTCTGACCGAAGTTGTAGACGAGTAGTCCGCTCTGCGCCCGCCCCAGCGACAGGTAGGACTTCATTTGCTTCAGAGCTTGTACGTCGATGATGGCGGTTTCGACAATCACCACATCCACCGTCTGATGTTCGAGGTCCGTGACGAACCTTTCCGCGTCGTTGTCGGCGACCACGATCTCCAGTGCTCCCGGATTTTCAAGGAGTTGTGTACGCACGAGATTGCCCAGGACGGCGACACGTACCGTGTCGGGCAACGATTTCGTCGTGACCTGCCCATGCTCGATGACGGCTTGCCGCAGGGCGGCATTGCTCTTGGAGGCAATCTTGCCGATGGCAATTCCCCGGTCGGTCAGCTGTTTGAGGAGACCCAGTTTTTCCACGTGGGCCGGCGTGTAGACGCGGTGGCCACTCCCGGTACGCCTGGCGACGACCGCTTTGTAGCGGCGTTCCCATACTCTGATCGTGTGATCGGTGAGGCCGGTGATCCTGGCAACGGCCCCGATGCCATAGCCGTCTACTGCCTCTTTTTTCTTTTGCGCCATCGTGATTTCCTGGTTATTTCCGGATCGCAGGTTGCGACCCTGCCTATCATAAAGGTAGACAGATTCTAGACAAACAGACTTTCTCATGACGAACGTGGCAGCATCCGGCAACGGGCAGGCTCCAGGGTTTTAGCAGGACAGGGTTTTTCGACCACGCCCCTCACTCCGCCCCCACCACAATCCCCGTTGCCGGCCGGCGCGCCATCTACTGGCAGGAAAGTCATGTTGACATGTCATCATTATCCACCGAGAATGCCCGCATGGCTAAAGGTGCTCGAACGGTGAAAGGCAAGACGACGCGCGCGGAACAACTGCGTCGCGCCAAGCGTGCCCAACGCGAACGGGAACGCCGCGCAGGCCTTGTCAATGTGCAGCTCGTGTTGCCTGGTAACACCGCCGCCAAGCTCGCGGTCGCGCGTCGTGCGGCCGATTTTCCGGAGCTCCTCGACGATGCGCTCGATGAGCTTGTCGTACATCTGCCCGACTATTCGCAGCTCAGCGATCTGGCGTGGAATCGTACCGACGAGTACATACCGGCGAAAGAAGCCTTCCAGCTCTACGAGCGCAATTGGCGGTTCGTTGAGCCCGGCCGTCTTGATCCCGAGGAGCAGGCGTTGCTCGGCCGGCTGAAAGCGAGATTCGGCGGCGGGGTGATCAATGCCTGAGTATCGGAGGCCGCAACATCGACTCGTCAGTCACATACTGAAACGCATGGACGCCGGTTTTCTTGAGCGTAGCGAATGCTGGTTCGGCGGCGGCACTTTGCTCGCGATGACGCTCGGGGAATATCGGGAATCGCGCGATATCGATTTTTTGTGCTCGAGCAGGGACGGTTTCAGGTCACTCCGCGAGACGGTCACGAGCCGGTCCCTCGGCAAGATTTTTCGACAATCGGTCGAGCTTGCGCGTGAGGTCCGTGCCGATCGCGACGGCATACGCACATTCCTCAAGGTGAGCGATGTGCCGATCAAGTTCGAGATCATTCTCGAGGCGCGCATCGATCTTGAAGGCGCCGTCGACGAAACATTGGGTGTCCCGACGCTTCGCAGGGAGTGTGTGATTGCGGAAGAGTTTCTCGCCAATGCCGATCGCGGCCTGGACGAATCCACCTTGTCGAGGGACCTGGTGGACCTCGCGTTCGTAGCAGTGCACATCGGCCGGCCACAACTTGAAACGGGGATGGCGATTGCCGAGCAGGCTTACGGAACCGCCATACGCAAGAGCCTTCGATCGTCTCTTGATGGCTTCAAAAGCAACCGAAGCCGAGCCAATGCACACATCGGCTCGCTCGGCGTGGACGATACGCAGACACTGCGAAAGGGTCTCAGGTTGCTGGGCAAACTTGTCCAGCAGACAAGCACTGCGCGCTGAGATTCAGGCCTGGGCTCGGGCATCGCGCTTGTGTGTGTTAGCCGGTTCGTGATGGCCGTATAGTCTGCAGCATGCGGCTCGCCACCTGGTTCGAACTTCTCGGGCGACATTCGGGAATGATTACCGACCTGAGCGTGTCCTATCCGATCGAGCTGTCTCGCGGCTATCTCGTTCCGGCGATAGGTTTCGAACACCAGAACGCGGACTATTCTGACTATTACTACGGTGTTTCAGCAGCGGCCGCGACGCCAACCCGGCCCGAGTATCATCCAGGCGCGGCGCTGGGGCGCTGCGTGCGGATCGAGTGGGGCTACCAGCTCGGTAACCACTGGCTCTTAAGCGGCAAAATTGGTGTCGCCTGCAACGCCGATCTGTTCGGTCGACGCAGCCTCGAAAAATCGGATCCCGACGCAAAGCGCTTCGAGATCGACCTCGAACAAGCGTTAGGTGAGCCGGGCTCGGAAGTCGACAGCCGCACATTCACGGAGTCGCTGCGCCTCGCTTACGCTTACTCACTGATACGTGAGATCTTTCGCACCGAGTTTGACAACTACGAGGGATCGCTCAACTACTTCACGGTGGATGTGCAACGAAGCGTTGGCAGAAGTTTCAATGTGGGACTCGGCTACAACTACTACGCCATGAACCTGCATTCGAGCGAAGACGAACCCGGTGGGTTCTTCAAAATGCGCCACCGCGGGCCGGCGCTATTCGTGACAGCCAGTTTCTAGCGCCGGGCCTTACTCCCACTCGTAAGTGAATCGCATGCCCGCCGTCCTCGGCCGCCGATGACCGAAGAAGTGCGACGGTACCATGCCGCCGTTGGCGTTCTGACCGTCGTAGGTGTGTTCGTCCGTAAAATTCTCGACATACGCACCAATTCCCCAGTTCTTGGGCGACTGGTAGTCGAGGCGGAAACTCATCTCGGTGTAAGACGGGATGATCGTCGAGTCCAGCCCTTCGAAGCCGCCGCCGCGCTCGGACTCCCAGCTCGCCTCGAGGCTCGCCTTGATCTCACCCTGGCCCACAGTGAAGTATCCGTTCAAAACGGCTGCCCCGGAAAACTCCGGTGCCCAGAACAGCGACGAGCCCTCGCAGCCGTCCGGGTCGGGAAGACCGCAGATGCTTTGTAGCTCGGTCGCTTCGCTGTCCAGCCAGGACAGTGCGAGGAACAGGTCGGCCCTTTCGCCCAACGAAGTGGTCAGCGAGCCTTCGAGTCCGTGGCTCTCCACTTTGCCGACGTTTTGCACCGAGGCTGCGCCACCGTCCGCGACCACGACCTGCAGGTCCTGGTAGTCATAGTAGAAAGCATTCAGGCCCAACTGCATGCGACCGTCCAGCAGCGTATCCTTGTAGCCGATCTCGTAAGAATCGGCGACCTCCGGATTGAAGGGGTTGGGACGCGCCCCGTCCGCCTGGCTGACATCCTGCTCACCACCACCGATACCGTTGCCATCGGCGTCCACCAGCGCAAAGCTGCCGAAGCCGCCCGACTTGAACCCTTCGGTATAGCTCGCATACAACAATGCGGTATCAGTCGGCTGGAATCGCAATATGAAACGCATTTGAGTGTCATCCCAACTTTGCGTATCCGAGATGTCGCCGTCTGTCGAAAACGTGTAGGCCCAGAAGGCTCCGAGGTCGCTGTCCGGCGTCGGCACGTTGATCGTGAAATCTTTTTCGTCGTCCGTGTAACGCACGCCGAGGCCGATATCCAGGCGATCGGTCAGTGCATAGTTAACGTCGACATAGCCGGACCAGCCGGTGTATTTGCCCAGGATGCGCCCAGTTTCGGTCAGATTTCCATCGGCACTGGGTGAGAACGGCGAGCCGTAATAGGCATAAAGGTCTGCACAACCCGTGAAGGTCTGACCATTGTTGTAGTAGCCGTAGTACTGGCAGAAATAATCCTCCTTCCCGATGAAGGTGAAGCGTGCATCGATTTCTTCCTGGTAAAACGAGACACCCGCATACCACGACAAGGGGCCGTCGTCGTTCGACACCAGCCGGAATTCCTGCTGGATGTAATCACCCGTCTGGTCCTGCCGGTAGTTGTTGAGCGACAGCGGCGTACCGTCGTAGTCCTCATTGTAGAAGTAGTCGTGATCCTTGAATCCGGTCAGCGAGGTCAGCGTCGCAAAATCGAAGTCGTAGTCGAGCCGAATGCCCAAGGTAAGAATCGTGGCATCGTCGTTATCACCGCCGGACTGGTCGCTGTCGGTGTCACGCTCGTCGCCACGAATCGTGATCGGGCCGAGCGCCGTTTCCAACGCATCCCAGATCTCGCCGGTCTCGATTGCCCGGTATACGGAACCCGACTGCTCGCGATCTTCGTATTCAACCGTGGTGTCGATACTCAGCTTGTCGTTCTCATAACGCGTAGACCAGCGGATGGCGGACTTTTCGTTTTCGATCAGGTCGGTATTCGTGAAGAAATTTTCTACGAAGCCGTCCTCCTGTGAGAAATAGCCGGCGAAGCGCATCGCGAAATTGTCACTGACCGGCACGTTGATCGCGCCCTCGCCGACAGCGTGCCCGCGCTCACCCACGTCCAGGTCTACGTAGCCGCTGACATCACCGCCAACCTCGGCCTTTGCCGTGTGCACGCTGAATGCGCCGCCGATCGAATTCCGGCCGAACAGGAAACCCTGCGGGCCACGCAGGATCTCGGCGCGATCGATATCAAACAGGCTCGTTACCGCCGAACCGTTGCGACCTTCGTAAAGTTCGTTCTTGAAGAAAGCCGCGGAAGGGTCCCCGCCGACGCCGAAATCCTGAGTACGAATTCCGCGAACACTGATGGCATCGATAAAACTGTCCTGGCTGTTTCCGGTTACACCGGGCGTGAAGATCACCAGGTCCTTGACGTCATTGAGATTCACATCGCGGGTGAAATCGCCGGAGAGTGCCGTGATCGCCAGCGGCACGTCCTGAACGGATTCGGCGCGCCGGGTTGCGGTTACCGTGATCTCCTCGATCATCTGTGCATGCCCGGCGGAAATGCTGCCGGTCATGACTGCCGCGGTAACTGCTCTTGCAATCGCCGAGCGACTCGCGGGCAGCGGACTCGCAATGTTGCCGCCGCGGTGCTGCGGTGCTGTTCTTCTGGATGGATGGCGCATGTGAACTCCCCCTGATCTCAATGCATTGTTGTCCCGGGCCGACTTGCTGTCAATTGGCTGTTTCAACGCCGGCCGCGTGAAGTTCCTCGAACAGTGGCAGAAGCTGCGATTCATATTGCCGCCAGCGACCTACCGAACGCGTGTGTACCGGCTCCCGAACCTGCACGGCGCTGGCTGTTGATACCGCGGTTTTTTGCTCGTGAAAGCTGAGACAGGAATCCTCCCACGGGAGTTCAAGGTAATCGATCAGTGCGCGGGCATTAGTTTCCAGGTCGTGCACGGTCGCCTCGTAGGAAACGTCGAAAAAACGCCCCGGGAATCGCTCGCGCCACAACCGCATCAGCTGCCAGTAACGCGCGTGATGTCTTGCCATTTCACGCTGGTCGTAGGAATGCAGGTAGGCATCGGCAAACAGTTGCTTGAAACTCGAGAACGAGGCGTCTCGTGGATCCCGCACAAGGTGCACGATCTTTGCGTTAGGCATCGCCTTGAGAATGAGCGGCAGGAACAGGTAGTTCTGCGGCAGTTTGTCGATGAAGCGCGCCGTGTCGCCCTGCATCTTGCGCGTTGTCTCGAGGTACATGGCGGCGATCTTGCGGCAATCCACATCCATGGCCGCATTGATCAATCCGGCAGAAAAGCGTTTCGGGTCCTGGAAATTGCTGAGGCGACGAATCGCGAGACCAAAGTGTTGTAACTCACCGGCAGAGTGCACCTGCGAGTGACTGCTGATTATGCGTTCGATGAGCGTTGTGCCACTGCGCGGCTGGCCGACGACGAATATCGGCTTGTCGCTCTCATGGCCTTCTGCTCCGTCGGCAAGCCACTGCTCGGTAAATCGCTGCGACAGGCAATCGAACATTTCGACTTCCGCCTGCTCGTCGTATTCGACCGTCATGCGGCGCTGCCTGGCACCCTCGCTGAAAGCTTCGAACGCTGAATCCCATTTCTGCAGGTCCTCGTACTCCTTGCCGATCGCGTAATAATAAAAAGCCAGCGCGCGCGGATTCCGGTCCTTGCCGTTACACAATGCCTGCATCTGCTCGATATGCGCGTAATCCGCGGCCTTCGATGCACCGGCCAGCGCCCAATGAGCCTGCGGGCTGTCCGGCTGCAGTTTTATGATCTTCTCGAACAGCGCTTTCGATTCGCCGGTTTGTCCGTGATAGACGAGATTGTTGGCGAGATTCAGCAGGAACGGCGGATGATTTGGCGATTTGTCGATGGCGCGCTGGTAGAGGGCCCGCGCCTCACCGTAATCGCCCATCAGCGATGCCACGGTACCCAGCAGGTCGTTGACCATCGGATCATCGGATTGCACCTTGCCCGCTTCGCGGCGCGCCGCATCGGCGAGATTGACCTGCCCCTCACCCATGTAGAGTTTCGCGAGATGCGCCCAGGCAGCAGCGTGCGCCGGTTCAAGCTTGGTTACCGAACCGAACGCGCTGAATGCTGTTTTCCGATCCTGCGCTTCGAGCGCCACCAGCCCGACGAGGAAATGTGCCGGCACGAGGTCCGGCTTGATGCCGATGGCCTGCTGGCAACAGCCGGCCGCGGCCCTGACATCACCTCGTTCCAGCAGGTTGAAGCCGCGATTCAGTAAGTCGCGAAGGGTTTGCTGTTCGGCGCTGGGAGATGACATCGTATACCGCGTGCTGGTGATCAGGTCATTATTCGTCAGCAGTATAGGGACAGGTGCGCGGCAAGTCAGCCGGAAGCACCCGTATCACGCGCAGGTGTCGAGCTTTGACCTGGACTCGTTGTGGACCTTGTATACTATTTAATCGGCTTCGGAACCGCCTCCCGGGCTGGAATTGAAAGCCGCCTTGTAAATCGCACGGAGTTGCCATGCTGTATCTCGTCACTGCTGTGATTATCGTCCTTATCGTTTCATTCATGTGTTCTCTGTTTGAATCCGTGCTCCTGTCACTGACTCGTCCGAAGATCGAGATGCTGGCCAGGGAGGGGCGACGCGCCGGTGTGTTGCTCGCCGGGTTCAAGCGCCATATCGATACGCCGATTGCGGCGATTCTCATCCTCAATACGGCGGCACATACGGTGGGCGCAGCGGTTGCCGGGGCGAGCTACACGACCGTTTTCGGGTCCAGCACCTTGTGGCTCTTCTCAATCCTGTTCACGCTTGTGGTGCTGATTTTCACCGAGATCGTTCCAAAGACGCTGGGTGTGGCCTACGCTGACCTGCTCGCAGCGCCGGTCGCCCACGGGATCCGCTGGCTGGTCATCCTGCTTCGACCTTTGGTCGTAATGAGCAGCTACGTGTCGCGCCTGCTGCGTCGGGAGATGCAGATTCCCGTAACGTCGGTCGATGAGATCCGCCTGCTCGCTTCGCTAGGTCGAAACGAGGGCGTCGTGGGGCCACGAACGGCCGGCATGATCGTCGGGGCGACACAGATACGGCACCTGCGAGCTCTCGATGTCATGTTGCCGAGAGATGAGGTCAGTTACCTTAGCAGCACGATGGATCGCGAATCGGTTATTCGGTTCCTGCACGAGACAGGCCACAGCCGTTATCCGCTGACCACCGGCGACGATCTGGATGATGTATCCGGCGTCGTGTTCGCCAAGGAGTTGTTTTACTGGCTGCTGCATAACGACGGCGAACGCATCGACTGGGACTCGTTGCGCCACGAAGCGCTGGTGGTCCCGCACAGCTCTCGGCTGCCCCAATTGTTGCGTACCTACCAGGAGAGTCACCGTCACCTCGCGATCGTCGTCGACGAGTACGGCGGCGTTGAGGGCATCGCGACACTGGAAGACGTGCTCGAGGAAATCGTTGGCGAAATTCTCGATGAAAGCGACGACCCTCTCGATGAGTTTGCCGAACAAGCCGGTGGCGTACTGGTGGTCAAAGCTAATGTCGATCTGCGCAAGCTTTCGGCGAAGCTCGGTCTTGAGTGGGATCCGGACGTCGAGGTTTCGACTGTCGGCGGGCTGGTCACCGAAATACTCGAGCGCATACCATCAGTCGGCGACTCGGTCCTTTGGAAAGGGTATCGAATAACCGTCCTCAAAGCCGATCGCCGCCGGACCCGCAGGCTGTCGGTGCAAAAGGACGCAGGTTGATGTGTGCAGCAGCTCCCGCGATCGGGCCTTAACCCCAGCCGATCTCGTCGAGATGATCGTCGTCGATGCCGAAGTAGTGGGCGATTTCGTGAATCAGCGTCGTCGCGATCTCCTCGCGGAGCTCATCGCCCGTTAGCTCGAGCTCGAGGTGCGGCTGTCGAAACAGGTAGATGACGTCCGGCAGCTCGCCGGCATTACCGGACTCGCGCTCGGTGAGCGGTATGCCGGTGTAGAGACCCAGCAGGCCCTCACCGTCGGGATCGAGATGCTCACCCGCCCGGTCCTCGATGAGCACGCTGACATTCTGCATGGCCTCGCGCACCCAGGCCGGCAAGGCGGCCAGGGCCTCGGCGACGATTGCTTCGAATTCGGCTTCGTTCATGGTTTCCCGCAGTATCTGCTGATACGGGGGTCAGGGTACACATGCAGTCTCCGTTCCTTCGGCCTCAACGAGACGGTAGAATCTACCTTCCTTATGACCGACCACAATCCCGATATTTGCTGCGGTTCTTCCGCGCCACGCGTGCCGGGAGCGTTTGCTCGCATCGCACTGCTCGCAATCGCGTTGTGCTGCGGGACCGCTCAGGCGGCCAACATCAACGGCAGAGTTTTCGAGGATATCAACTACGGCGGCGGCGCGGGTCGCACGTACGCGGCCGCGGCGGGCGTTGGCATCAACGGTGTGCGGATAGAGCTGTACAACGCGGCCGGCAACTTCGTCGCCACGGATACTACGGCCGGTGGCGGCCCCAATGTCGGTCGTTACGCGTTCAACGGCATCCCTGCAGGCACGTATACGGTGCGCGTAGCGAACCTCACCGTCGCTTCGACCCGCACCGGCGCCTGCGCCGCGGGTACCTGCATTCCGGTCCAGACCTTCCGCACCAACGCGGCGTCGGGTGCAGCGGTCGTGGTTACCAACTTCGTCGGCGGCCAGGTTCCTGGTCTCAGTGATGCCGGCAACGGCAACACCACGCTCGCGGCCCTGACCACCGCGACGACCACGGCGCAATCGATCAGCACCGTCGTGCTCGCTGGGCCGGGCACGACCGTCGCTGACGTCGACTTCGGATTCAACTTTGACACTATCGTCAACGTCAACAACGCCGGCCAGGGCTCGCTGCGCCAGTTCATCATCAACTCCAACGCCAAGACCGGCGAAGGATCCCTGGCGCAAGTCGGGCAAACCGCCGGCCGTGAGACTTCGATCTTCATGATCGCGAATGGCATCGCGAACCCGGGCCATAACACTGGCTACGCGAACCTGCTCACCGTTGGTGGCGCGAACGGCGGTGCAGCGCGGATCACGCTCGCGAGCGCACTACCGACTATTACCGGCAGCAACACCAGCCTCGATGGCCGCACCCAGACCGCGAACGTGCGGGCGACCGCCGGCGGCGGCGAGACCAACCCGGGTCTGGTCGGAACCGGTGGCACGGTGGGCACCAGCGCGATCGCGCTGGCGCAGTTCGATCGGCCCGAAGTTGTGATCAACGCGGTGGCGACACGAGTCGCGGCCAGCGGCAGCAACGTGTTCATCCGCGGGATCGCGGTGGAGAACGGCGGCATCCTGGTCAGAGGCGCGAGTTCGGAAGTGCGCGATTGCCTCGTGGGTATCCGCGCCGACGGCACAGTCGGTACGACTTATGGCGCGACCTACGGGATCACCATCGGTGCCGGCGCCAATATCCTGATCTCGCACAACTACGTGAAAGTGAACAATAGCGGCATCCGCGGTGACAGTACTGGCGCCAACGCAATCCTCGAGTACAACGAGGTGGACTCGTTAACCGGAACGCCCGGCGGCGGGCACACCGCTACCTTCGACGGTGTCCTGATCATCGGCTCTGCAAGCAACGCGACGATACGATTCAACCTGCTCAAGAACCAGCGCGGCGGCGGCCTCGAGTTCGGCTTCGGCGGCGGCACAATCACGGGAACCGTCACCGAGAACACCGTCACGAGCAACGGCTTCACAAGCGCCGGCGTGCCGAGCACTGAAGGAATGGGCGTGGCGTTTTACTTCCTGTCCGGCGCCAGCTCGATGACGTTTTCGAACAACATTGTGAGCAACAACGCCGGGCCCGGCGTCGTGGTGATGCGGGCAACCAATATCGTCATCACCCGGAACAGTATCTTCGGCAATGGCACTACCACCGGTCTCGGCATCGACAACGACATTCGCGTCGGCACCGACCCGAACACCTACATGCCGCCGGATGGCGTGACGCTGAACGACAACGGCGACGTCGACACCGGGCCGAACAACTTGCTCAACTATCCGGTGGTCCAGACCGCGACCGTCACCGACACCAACCTCACAGTGACCGGCTGGGCGCGACCAGGCTCGCTGATCGAGTTCTTCGTCGCCGCACCGGACGGCACCGGCTTCGGTGAGGGCGAGACTTACAAGTTCAGCGCCACCGAAGGCATCAGCGATGCCGATGCGACTTCAAGCGCCTACGGGCCTGCCGCGATCAATGGCATCCTGCAAGGCACCGACACCACCAACCGTTTCAGTTTCACAATCCCGACACCTGCCGGCGTCGCCGCCGGCACCGTTCTTACTGCGACGGCTCAGCTCGGCGGACAAACTTCGGAGTTCTCGGGCAACGTTACCGTGATCAGGTACCCCATTTACACCGTCACCAAAACGTCGAGCGTGCTTAGTGACCCGGTCAATTGTGCAACACCAGGTTCGCCAGCCAGCTGTGTTCCCTTGGGCAGTCAGAAGCGGATCCCGGGTTCGATCGTCGAGTACCAACTGCTGGTGTCGAACGCAGGCGGCGCCACCGACATTGATACGGTGATAATCACCGACATCGTGCCGACCACCGGCGCCGAATTGTTCGTTGGCGACCTCGGCGCACCGGGCAGCGGTCCGGTAGCGTTCGTCGATGGCGCAAGCGCAAGCGGTCTCAGCTACAACTTCATTACTCTGGGCAACGCCGGCGATGATGTCGCCTTCTCGAGCGACGCAGGTCCGGCCTACACCTATGGCTACACGCCAACGCCGGGCGTGAACGGTTGCGACCCGGCGGTGACAGCGTTGCGCATCAACCCGAAAGGCGTGTTCGTCGCCGACGCGGGAACACCCGATCCGAGTTTCACACTGCGCTTTTGGGTCTGCATTCCTTAGAAGAATTGCACGTGGCGAGAGACGGCGGCTGGATGGGGCGCAGGCGATCTCGTGAATTTGCGGTATGCGCTGTCGGTATTCACTTATAGGTGTCGTATGACGCGCGCCGGATAATAGCCTGCGTGGGACCCGGTGTCCCCTTCGACGTACGGACCAGGCATGATGGACAACGCACT
Organism: uncultured Woeseiaceae bacterium; assembly: GCA_964533065.1. Classification (GTDB taxonomy): domain Bacteria; phylum Pseudomonadota; class Gammaproteobacteria; order Steroidobacterales; family Woeseiaceae; genus UBA1847. The sequence goes on from CAZHLE010000006.1 coordinate 30,764, forward strand.
ACTGCGGGAAGAAATGGTGTCGCGACAGATTGAGTCGCGCGGCGTGCGATCGCGGCAACTGCTCGATGCGATGCGAAAAGTCCCGCGAGAGCAGTTTCTTCCAGAGGCTCTCCGGGAGTTCGCCTACGATGACTCGCCGCTGCCGATCGCGGCGGAGCAGACGATTTCGCAGCCCTATATTGTTGCGTTCATGATCGAAGGCCTCGCGCTGACCGGCGGCGAAACCGTGCTGGAGATTGGTACAGGTTCGGGCTACGCCGCCGCGGTGCTGGCTGAGATTGCCGGCAAGGTGTTCACGATCGAGCGCATCGAGGAGCTTGCGTCGGCAGCCCGTTCGACCCTGGCAAAACTCGGTTACGACAATGTCGAGGTGGTGCATGGCGACGGGACGCTGGGCCTGCCCGCAGAGGCACCGTTTGACGCGATCGTCGTGGCCGCCGGCGGACCCTCGGTTCCGGAGTCGCTCAAGGAACAGCTCAGGATTGGCGGGCACCTGGTCATTCCCGTTGGCACCTATCGCGGTGTGCAGGAACTGGTGCGGGTAACGCGGCTCTCGAAGACGGAGTTCCAGACCGAGGATCTCGCCGACGTCCGGTTCGTGCCGCTGATTGGCGAGGAAGGCTGGACGCCGGGGCGAGCGGATGTCCCGTCCGCCGCGCGGGATCGGGATCGGAAAGTTGTCGACCTGATCTGCGACCACAGCGATTCGTTTCTGTCCATCGAGTCCGCCAACCTCGAGTCGCTGCTTGATCGCATCGGGCAATCCGACATCGTTCTGATCGGAGAAGCCAGTCACGGGACGTCCGAGTTCTACAAGATGCGCAGCCGAATTACGCGTGAACTAATCGTCAGGAAGAATTTCAACTTTGTTGCGATCGAGGGTGACTGGCCGGATGCCGCACGCATCGACAACTTCGTCCGGCATTTCGACACTCCGCCATCCGAGTGGACAGCCTTTGCCCGGTTTCCGACCTGGATGTGGCGCAATGAGGATGTCCGCGAATTCGTCGACTGGTTACGCGTGCACAATACCGGCCTGCGTCCCGAGCAACGCGTGGCTTTTCATGGGCTCGACCTGTACAGCCTGTACACGTCCATTCGCGAGGTCTTGAAGTACCTCGACGACGTCGATCCTGATGTCGCTGAGATCGCACGGCAGCGTTACGGCTGCCTAACGCCGTGGCAAGCGGACCCGGCCACCTATGGACGAGCGGCGCTGTCGGGGTCTTATCGAAGCTGTGAGGCTGATGTCGTCCGAATGCTCGTGGATCTGTCGGCCAGGCACCGGGACTATGCGCTGCACGACGGTGAGCGATTTCTCGATGCGGAACAGAATGCACGACTGGTCGCCAATGCAGAGCGCTATTACCGCGTGATGTACTATGGCTCGCGCGAATCGTGGAATCTGCGCGACGGTTACATGTTTGAAACGCTCAAGACCCTGCGCAAGTTTCACTGGCCGAATAACAAAGCGATCATCTGGGCACACAATTCCCATGTCGGCGATGCAGCCGCGACGGATATGTCCAGGCGCGGCGAGTTCAATATCGGACATCTCTGTCGCAAGGAATTCGGGAATCGGGCGTACTCGATCGGGTTCGGCACGGACAGTGGCACAGTCGCGGCCGCCTCCGACTGGGATGGCCCGATGCAAATAATGACCGTTCGGCCCTCGCAACCCAATAGCTATGAACGGCTGTTCCACGACACCGGCCTCGACGCGTTCATGCTCACGTTTCGACACGCCAGGTCGGACGCATTGCTGCGGAAACTTTCCGAGGCCAGGCTGGAGCGCGCGATCGGTGTCATTTATCGCCCCGACTCGGAACTCGCGAGCCACTATTTTCATGCCGTGCTGCCCAAACAGTTCGACGAGTACATCTGGTTCGATCGCACGCGTGCGGTGCAACCGTTTGCGGTGGCAGAGCTGGAGGGTGTTCCGGACACGTATCCGTTTGGCGTCTAGCAGCGCTAATCGCAGGCCTATTTTTTCTGGTTTCTGCGTTTCTCCATTGCTTTTTCGATCTTCGCCATTGCCCGATCAATATGCAGTGCATGCGACAAATGATGGCGTGCCTCGGCCAGGTCCTCGCGTACGACGCGCAACTCGCCACGCATCGTGTGTGCCTCAGCCCGGACCGCGCGTGCACCTGCTCGCAATGCATCCAACTCTTCTTTCACTTTCACCCGAGCGTGTTGTGCCGACGCCTTGGACGCATTCGCCAATCGAGTCGCCTTGTTGGCGGCTTGGACACGCATCCGGGCAATGCGCTTGTTGGCCCGTTTAAGGTCCGCCATCAGGCGATCGCGCCGCTTCCCAAGCTCGGTTACCGAGCGTTTCGCCGCGCTCGTGAGATCGCTCTTCGCGACTTGTAATGCCTTGATTTTTGATTTCACATCGACCTTCATGTCAGTTCTCCGAAATAAAGACTGTTCCCGCACCAGCAGGGTCACGCTATCACGGCCAGTAACCCGCTTCTGTAGGTGATTACCGCTGGCAAATGCGGAGTTGGCGCACAAGGCTTGAGACTGGCGGCGGGTTCATCAGATTGCAATTACCTGGCCACGCTCCGCCAGCATAACCTTTGCTCCCTTGTCGGCTGCGAGACGCGCCTTGAGTGCCTGCTGGGTGTCCGGCTCACCATGGACCAGGTACACGGGCGGGCTGCCTTCGAAATTTCCGTACCAGTCGAGCAAACCCTGCTGATCCGCATGAGCCGACAAGCCACCCACCGTGTGAACTTGCAGTCGCACCGGATATTCCTCACCCCACAGACGAATTGAGTCAGTGCCATCGACGATGCGCCGACCCAGCGTGCCCAGCGCCTGGAAACCAACAATGACGAGGTGACATTCAGGCCGGCTGACGTTGTTCTTCAGGTGATGATGAATACGTCCACCTGTGCACATCCCGCTACCGGCAATGATGACGGCGCCCGAACGAATCTCGTTGATGGTCATCGATTCTTCAGTCGAATGGGTCGCGTGGAAATTCGGCAGGTTAGGCAAGTCGGTGCCGGGGATGAAAAGGTCGGCGCCATACAGGTGTTGATACTGTGCATAGGTTTTCGTTGCGTCGATCCCCATCGGACTGTCGAGAAAGATGTGCCATTGATCCAGGCGCCAGCGCTGCCGGTTCTGGGACATCAGGAAAAGCAGGTCCTGCGTGCGCCCAACGGTGAACGCCGGAATCAGGATATTGCCGCGCCCGGCGTGCGCGCTCTCGAAGACTTCTGTCAGTTCATCGAGTGTGTCGTCAAAATTGCGGTGCTGCCTGTCGCCGTAAGTACTTTCAAGCAGGACGCAATCGGCATGACGCAGCCTGGCTGGCGACTCCATTACCGGTGCGGCGCCATGGCCAAGGTCACCACTGAACACCAGCGTGCGCGTGTCACCCTGCTCGCGCCATTGCAGCTCGACAATCGCCGAACCGAGGATGTGCCCGGCATCGTGCAGGCACAAGTTCAGGCCAGGCACTACCTCGGTCCAACTGCCGTAAGTAATGCCCTCAATATATTGCAGACTGTTCACGGCATCCGCGCGCGTGTAGACGGGCTCGATGGGCGACTCCTTGTCATTGCGGCGCTTGTTGTCCCACTCGGCCTGTTTTTCGTTAACGTAGCCCGAATCCGGCAACATGATCCGACACAGGTCACGCGTGGCGTTCTGCGTAATGATCGGCCCTGAGTAACCACGCTTCACCAGCAGCGGAACCCGCCCCGAATGGTCGATGTGCGCGTGACTCAGGATAACCGCATCGATGCTCGATACATCGAACTCGAACGGATCGGCATTGCGCCGTTCCGCCTCGCGACCACCCTGCACCAGGCCGCATTCCAGCAGCACCTGGTGCTGCGGTGTGCGCAACAGGTACATCGAACCGGTGACTTCCCCCGCGGCTCCGAGAAACTGCAATTCAAGACTCATGTAGCGTCAGCGTCCCCGGAATCCATTGCGCTTGCATCCTGCTCGACCATTGCCCGTTTCTCACGCACTTCTGCGCTATGGGTTTTCACGTCGTGTCGCTGGATGCGGGCATAGTCCTGCAGCAGGCGGCGCGCACTGCGGAATGCGTCGTGAATCGCAACGTAGCAGTCTTCATGGGCCGGATCATCCGTGCGCCCGTGACTGACAACGAGCGTTTCTCCGGGTACGGAAAGCCTGATGATTACCTTGTACACGGAACCTTTGTGCTTGTGGTGATGGGGTGCCTCAACCGTGACCTGGCAGTCGATGATCGACGTGTAGAAACGTTGCAGTTTTTCGAATCGGCTGTTGATTGCTGACACGAGAGACGGTGTTCCGTCCATACCCTGAAAGTGCGCGCGTGGTTTTATGCTCATGTCTGCAAGAAAGCTCCTGGTAGCGTTTGGCCAGTCGCCTGGCGGGGCGACCCGCCGCGCACTGACAACCTGACGATTTCATTCTCAACGCAGCTTGATTTAGGAAAAATAGGTATTCCCTGCTCGCACATAGGGGACACTACATATCGAAATTGCGAATGGTCAATAGCCCCGCTGAGGGTTACTATAAAAATCATGAACGTACGCTCGATTGACTTTCGCAGCGACGATGCCGGCAAGCAATTTGCGCAGTCGCTGCACGAGACCGGCTTCGCGGTACTGCGCAATCACCCTGTATCCGCAACCATGCTCGACTGCATGCGCGAAGATTGGCGGGCATTTTTTGCTGACGACGGCCGCTACGAGTTTGTCGCCAACCGTGAACACGATGCTGGCGATCGTGCGGGTTACTTTCCGCTCGACTTTGCCGAAACCGCTGTCGGTCATACGGCACCGGACCGGAAGGAGTTTTATCACGTGATTGCCGATTTCCCGATTCCACCTGCGTGCTCGGCTACCACGCTCGAGTATCGCCGCTTAACTTTCGAGCTCGGATCGTCATTGCTCGAATGGCTGCAACGGCACACACCCGCAGATACCACGGCTCTACTTTCCGAGCCCTTGCCCACGATGCTCGACTTCAACGCCAGCGTTCTGCGCATACTGAATTACCCGCCGATGGACGGCAGCGAAGCACCGGCAACGATGCGCGCGGCACCTCACGAGGACATCAATCTGCTAACCATCTTGCCGGCCGCCAACCAACCGGGCCTCGAGGTCAAAGACAATGCCGGTAACTGGCATGCGGTGTCCTGCGATCCCGGGACGATCGTCGTCAACAGCGGTGACATGCTAGAAGAGGCTACCGGTGGCTATTACCCCTCTACGACGCATCGCGTCGTCAACCCGGGTGGCGACATCGAAAACGTGTCACGCATCTCGATGCCGTTCTTCCTGACGTCGCGACTCGAAGCTGTGCTGTCCGAACGCTACACAGCCGGCGAATATCTCAACGAGCGACTAAGACTGATCTACCGCGGACAGTAGCGTTTCGCGATACAGGGTCAGCAGACCTCTGCTATCGACATCAGTGCAAATCCTGCAGCGCGGCAACTCGCTCCAGGTGCCCGTCTGGTAGCTGACGGCCGGGTCACTCCAGATTGTCTGCCCCAGCGCCGGGCCTGTAGTCACAACACGGACCCCGGCGTCACGGGTCGTGAACAGCTCAGGCGCCAGCAGATACGCAACCGCACTCGAATCGTGAACCGAACAGGCGTGGCGACCCGTGCGCTCTTCATGAAACGCGAGGTAGTAACGGCTGATGTCGAAGATGAACTGTCCGGCATCGCCGGCTTCGTTTTTTAACCGTTCGAAGAAATCATCGTCCATCGTGGTTTGAGCGGTCACATCCAGGCCAACGATCGTTGTCGGGATGCCGCTCTGGAAAACAACATCGGCTGCCTCGGGGTCGCCCGCAATATTTGCTTCGGCGACCGGCGATACATTGCCGCGATGCCCGTTAAAACCGAATGCACCGCCCATCACGACGAGTTCACGCAGCAGTTGTGGCAGTTCGGGGCACAGTTTGAGTGCGTTGGCGACGTTACTCAGGCGTCCAACTGCCACAATCGATATGTCACCCGGGTTTGCTGTCGCGATATCGACGATCGCTTGCGCGCCGTCAGTCGATTCCGGCTTTGCCCTGATATGCGGTATATCGACGTTGCCCAGGCCGTTCTTGCCGTGTACGAAATCGGGGTAACTGTCGAACAGGGAGATGCCAATGGATTCCGCGGCCCCACGATAAACCGGTGCCGCGATATTGAACCGATCCCTGACGTAAAGCGCGTTACGTGTCGTATCGTCAATACTGGCGTTACCAAAACCCGTGACGATCGCCTGCAGATCAACATCCCTGGCGTAATGCAGGAATAACAGGGCCATCGCGTCGTCGATACCGATGTCCGTATCAAAAATGACTTTCTTCATTCACTCACTCTTTATATATCTGTGCAGCCGCAAGCCTGGCGGCGGCAGCGCGGTGCCTCATCTGCAGTTCCACGAGGTCCAGGCCGGGAACTTCGCCATTTCGAACACGCCATTTGCCATCGATCAGTAAATGCCGGACACGATGCGCGCCACACAATACCAGCGCCGCCACGGGGTCGCCGCTGCCTGAAAATCGCAGTTCATCGAGATCGAACATCGCCAGATCGGCGCATTGGCCTGGCGCAATCGTTCCAAGGTCCGGGCGGTGCAACACTTGTGCCCCGCCCCGCGTCGCCCAGCGCAGTGCATCGTGGTGGCTGATTTTGTCGGCGCCGTAGTGCATTCGCTGTAACAGGAATGCCTGCCTCACCTCCTGCATCAGGTTGCTGCTGTCATTCGATGCTGAGCCGTCCACGCCGAGACCGATCGATACGCCGGCTGCTTCGAGTTCCCGGGTACGACAAATGCCCGACGACAACAGCATGTTCGAGTGCGGGCAATGCGAGATGCCAACGCCAGCCGCGCCCAGGCGCGCAATTTCCTCGTCGGTGAAATGGATGCCGTGCGCCAGCCAGACATCGTCGGCCAGCCAATCGAGGTCTGCGAGGAAATCGACGGGTCGCTGACCGAAATGTTTTTCGCAGTAGTCATTTTCGTCTTCGGTCTCGCCGAGGTGTGTATGCAACAAGACACTATGCTTGCGTGCGAGCGCCGCCGTATCGCGCATCAGTTGCGGTGAAACCGAAAACGGTGAACAGGGTGCCAGCGCAATCTGCGTTAGCGCTCCTTTGCCGGCCTCGTGATGTTTTCGGATCAGCCGTTCGCTGTCCTCGAGAATCGTGTCGGGGTCCTGTACGACGTGATCCGGCGGCAGGCCACCGTGCGACTTGCCGACACTCATTGAACCGCGTGTCAGAACCACCCGTACGCCCAGTTGTCTTGCGACCGCTACCTGTACGTCGATGGCGTCGGCAATGGCGTCGGTGAACAGGTAGTGATGGTCGGTCGTTGTCGTGCAGCCCGAGAGCATCAGTTCAACGAGTGCGAGTTCCGTTGACGCGGCAATATCGTCTGCCTGAAGCCCGGCCCACACGGGATACAGTGACACAAGCCAGGGAAACAACTCTTTATCGAGCGCAGCCGGAAAAGCACGCGTCAGTGTCTGGTAGAAATGGTGGTGGCAGTTGACGAGCCCGGGCGTAATGACCAAGCCACTGGCATCAAATTCGGTCTCGACGGTGCGTGTCGGAACGACGCCTTGCGCCAGCACCTCCTCGATCTCGCCGCCGGCGATGACAATGCTTTTCGCGGCCGGCGAGTCGTCACCTGTCCAGATAGCCAGTGCATTCCTGATCCATGTTCGCAACGGGCGCCCTCGTGTCAGGCACCACTTATGCCTGTGGCACATCGCAAGGTCAAGAATACAGGCGGCTAATGTATGATCATCGCAATGTTGCTGATTGATCAACTCACCGTTGTGACCATGGACGAGCAGCGTCGGATTCTGACTGACGCTGCGATTGTCATCGACCGGCAAACCATCGCTGCCGTAGGCAAGAGCGCCGAACTGACAACAATGTACGCGGACGCCGACAGGCTGGACGGCCATGGCATGGTTGCCATTCCCGGCCTGATCGATGCGCATTGCCATGCAGACCAGTCATTGTTGCGCGGCCTCGGCGACAAGTTGCACTGGATTCCGTTTCTGAGTGACGTGGTCGAGCCGTATCTCGTCAAGAGAGATCCTGCGGACGGGGTGTTGGCCAACTCCCTTGCTATGACGGAAATGTTGCGCGGTGGCACGACGTGCTTTGTCAGCCCGAACGTCGACCCGCGTGATGACTACGAGTCGCTGACGGCCGTCATCGGCCAACTGGGCATTCGAGCCGTACTCGGGCGATTTACCATCCCGGCGGAGGGCGACGACACTCCCGCCAAAGCGCAACAAACGGTCGGCGCGGCCGTGAAAGTGATGCAGGAATGGCACGGATCCCAGGACGGTCTCGTCGACATGTGGTTCGGACTGATGGTGCCGCGCGTTGCGGGCGATACCGTGCATCCTCATTTCTATCGTGAAGTCGCGATCGAATCGGCACGAATGGATGTCGGCATCGTGTATCACTTTTGCTCCGAGCCCGAAGACGCCGACTACATTGTCAAAGAATTCGGTGTACGCCCGGCCGAATGGTCGCGCGATCACCATGCGCTCGGCAAGAACGTCCTGTTGATCAATGGCTGCCAGGTGACACCCCTCGAGATTGAGATCCTGGCGAAAACCGGATCGCACCTCGTTCACAGCCCCGTGGCCAACATGAAGATGGCAACCGGCATTTTGCCGTTGCCCGATGTACTCGCTGCCGGTGTCAATGTGGCGCTCGGTACCGACGGCGCCTTGAACAACAACTCTTATGATATGTTTGCTGAAATGAAAACGGCCTGCCTGTTGCAAAACGCGGTGCGAAAAAGCGCCTCGGCTATGACCGCCGAGACCGCACTCGAGATGGCTACCCTTGGCGGTGCTCGTGCAATCAATCGCGAACATGAACTCGGTTCCATCGAGCCTGGAAAACTCGCCGATATCGTGCTCGTCGACATGAACCGAACGCATACTCTGCCGATACACGATGTTGTTTCCAATCTCGTTTTCTCCACCAACAGCAGCAATGTGCACACAGTATTTGTCGGCGGCAGGAAGGTGGTCGAGGCCGGAACGATGCCTGGCGTCGATGTTGCTGCCATACTGCAACGAGCACGCGAACGATCAGCAGTAATTCGACAACAACTCGGTGTCAAAGCGGCGGGTGAATGGCCGGTTTCCTAGACAACAAGAAGCGAATTACGCTGGTCAGCTTTCTGGCCTACTTCGTCATGTCGGGCATGCTCGCGCCGATTGGCATCATCTCCGGCCCGATGTCAGAGTTGTTCGGTCAGTCGATCACCGATGTCACGGCCCAGTTCGGCTGGCTGACGTTCGGTAACCTCGCGGGTGCAGCGCTGGCATTGATCATATTCAGCTTTTTCCGGGTACGCACTGTGCTGGGCGGCGCGTACCTGCTGATCGTCGCCAGCCTGTTACTCCTGTATTTTGCCGACAGCCTGACGACGATAGGCATGTCGCTCGGCGTCGTTGGTGTTTGCAGCGGGCTGGGACTCGCGTCCGCCGCGCTCGTCCTTTCGAGAATTTACGAGGCGGAGCAACGTGCCTCGATGCTCGTGATCACCGATGCGTGTTTCAGTACGGCAGGCTTTCTGTGTGCCGCGATTGCAACGGCGCTCGTGGCGGCCGGCCTGTACTGGGCCGGTATCTACCAGTTCGTGGCACTCATTGCCGCCATCATCGTTGTACTGACCCTGGTTTCGAGTTTTCCCGACGCCGAGACCGGCCGGACAGTCACCGGACCCCGCGAAAGCTGGCCGCTGTCCTACTGGTTGTGCGTCGCCGCCCTGTTCCTGTACACACTCGGTCAGTACTCGATGCTCTGGTGGCTGCCCAATTATGCCGAAACGAGGCTGGGCGCGACTGTCGAGCAGGCGGGCCGGCTCGTAACACTGTTCTGGATGGGCCTGTTCGTCGCGCAGCTGTTTGTCGCCTGGTGGGTACTGAAACTCGGCGTTCGAAAGCTCGTGCTGACATCCGCCGTTCTGACCTGCCTGTTTTCAATCCCGCTGTGGCTGTCGGGCAGCTTGTCAATGCTGCCGGTATTCGCGTTTCTGTGGGGCTTCGCTAATTTAAGTTTGCTAAAGGTCGTACTTTCCTACGCCACGCAAATGCTAAAGCTACCGACGCCGCGACTCGTGTCGACGCTGTTGCTCGGCGCGACTCTGGGCACTGCGGTCAGTCCCTGGGTGACGAGCCGCATCGTGGTTCTCACCGACAACTACTTTGTTCTGCAATTCAGCAGCATTTGTTATGCCGCACTGGCGATTCTGCTTTTTATCGCCGTGCGACGGGCGCACGCCAATACCTGAGTTTGTGCTGTCTCAATCGCGATTGCCGGAGGCCGCGATCCATACTGCGTCGAGCAGCGCCTGCGTGCGTGCGGTGGCGCTCATCCACTGCTCGCGCAGCGTCCCATCGGCCGCGGCCGCGGCCATGTTCTCGAACATCAGCACCGCACCGGGTTTGTCGGACGGAATATTGATGTCCTCGTTCGTGCCACCGCCCCAGCCGCCCCGCCGGTAAACAAAATTGGCCGAACCATCCGGGTTCTGGCCGAGGAAATCATCGATGTTGATCACGCCCTTGGTCCCCGTGATGCGCAGGTCCATGACAACCGCACCGGAGTCGAAGCCGCAGTTCCAGGTTGACGTGGCCCCGTTTGTGAAGTGCAGCACCCCGCTGCCGCCGATAGCCGTGCCGGTTTGCGGGTCGTGTCGCAGGTGCGCGCTGACCGTGTCCAGCTCGACACCGGCCGGCAGGTATTCGACGGCCGCACGCATGTTGTACCAACCGGCATCGCCGATGGCGCCCATGGGTTCGAGCTCAGGGTTGAAGCGGATGTTGCCGCGATCCGGCAGGTTGAACTGAAACGCTGACGCGACGGACCAGATCGCACCCAGTCGCTCCTCGCTGTGCCGCCGGACGTCCAGCGTGCGCGGATGATGCCCGAAGTGTGTGCCATCCATGAAGGCAACGCCGTGGTCACGACAGGCGGCAACGATGCGGTTGACCGAGGGCAGGCTGGCGAACGGTTTTTCACCGAGCACGTGCATGCCGCCGTTGGCGGCGGCGATACAGACTTCTTCGCGAACACTGGTCGGCGTTGCAACGTAGATCGCATCGACCTGCCCGGAATCGATCATTGCCTGCCAGGAATCGAAACAGTGCGGCACGCCGTGGCGTCTGGCAAACGCGTTCGCGGTGTCCATGCTGCGGCTGGACACCGCGCCGATCTCCGCGGCATCGGCACGCTGGATCATGCCCGCCATCGAGCTGGCGATACCGCCGGTGCCGACAAGACCCCAGCGCAAGGTTTTCAATGTTTGTGCTCCAGCAGATCGCGAGTGGCCCAGTATAGTCCCGCCGAATACCGTCGCCATTGTTGTGGCGCCCGACTTGGGCATTGCTGTCCGTTCCCGGATTCGCTGCTATTGTAAGGCCATGAAAACACCTGCAATGCACGCGGACGATTCTATCGCAATTAGGCTGCGCGGCCTTGGCCGTCGCTTTCACGAAGGTTCGCGCGAGCACGCGGTGCTCGACGGGCTCGACCTCGACATCCGGCGCGGCGAGACTGTGGCGCTGCGCGGCAGGAGCGGCTCGGGCAAGTCAACGCTCCTGAACCTGGTCGGCGGGATCGACACACCCGATGCCGGCACCGCGACCGTGGCGGGCGTCGAGCTGACCGGCCTCACCGAACGCGAGCGCACGCTGTTCCGGCGCCGACACATCGGCTTCGTCTACCAGGCGTTCAACCTGATATCGACGCTTGACGTTGCCGATAACGTGCGGCTCGTACTGGAACTGAACGGCGTGTCATCGTCGCAAGCCTCCGCGCGCATCGACGCAGTGCTTCTATCCGTCGGCCTTCGCGATCGTGCCGGCAGTTACCCGGATGTGTTGTCGGGCGGCGAGCAGCAGCGCGTCGCGATCG
>CAZHLE010000006.1:42699-51007 GCA_964533065.1 uncultured Woeseiaceae bacterium
CGATGAGCCGACCGGCAACCTCGACGACAGCACGGCCGAGGGCGTACTCGCCCTGCTCGACTCACTCGTCCGCGACGGCGGGTGCACAATGCTGATCGCGACGCACAGCATGCAGGTTGCATCGCGTGCCGATCGTATCGTCGAGCTGCACAACGGCCGGCTCGAGGAAGTCACCGGCCGATGATCCCGGTCACTTACCGCGCGAGTTTTTCCTACCTGCTGCGGCATCCGTGGCAACTCGCGCTGGCCTTGCTCGGCATCGGCGTCGGCGTGGCAGTGATCGTCGCCGTCGATCTCGCGAACGCGAGCGCGCGCAAGGCGTTCCTTTTGTCGATGGATGCGGTCACGGGCGCGGCCACGCACCAGGTCATCGGCGGACCGCGTGGTGTGAGCGAAGACATCTACACGGCCTTGCGCGTAACGCACGGCATGCGCTCGATCGCGCCGATCGTCGAAGGCACGGTCGAGATCGATGGCGTGTCGGCAACGCTCCTCGGTGTCGACCTGTTCGCGGAGCAGGCGCTGCGTGGCTTCACGACGCAAGCAGGCGAAGCCGGCGAGCCGGACAATGCCGTGCTGTTCCGCGGCTTCCTGACCCGGCCCGGTACCGTGATGACCTCCGCCAGCACAGCGCGCGAACTCGGGCTTACCGCCGGCGATGCGTTCGAACTGCTGGCGGACGGACGCACGCATGCAGCCGAGCTGCTGGCGGTGTTCAGCGACGACGACGACGGCAGCCTCGATCGCCTGCTGGTCGCTGACATTGCGACTGCGCAGGAGTGGCTCGCAAAAGAGCGCGTGCTGAGCCGCATCGACGTGCGGCTCGGTGACGACGCCGCGCTCGAAGCGCTCACCGGCCTGTTGCCCGATGGCACAAGAGTTCTGAGTGCCGCGGGTCGCACGCGCGCCACGGCCGACATGAGCAAGGCGTTCATGACCAACCTGACGGCCATGAGTCTCCTGGCATTGCTCATCGGCCTGTTCCTGATCTTCAACAGCGTGAACTTCTCGGTGCTGCAACGGCGCGCGCTGATCGGCGTGTTGCGCGGGCTTGGCGTTACGCGCCGCCAGTTGCTCGCGCTGATCCTGGTCGAAGCCGGGCTCGTCGGTGCGGTTGCTGCCACGCTCGGCGTCGCGTTCGGCGTCGTGCTCGGCGAAGCGCTGCTCGACCTCGTGTCGCGTTCGATCAACGATCTCTATTACCGGGTCAACGTGACGAGCGTCAGCGTCGGGACCGCGTCGATCGCCAAGGGCCTCGTCGCAGGGATCGGCGCCGCGCTCGCCGCCGCCGCGGTGCCCGCGCTCGAAGCGGCTTCGTACCCGCCGCAACTCGCGCTGAGGCGTTCCACGCTCGAGCGTCGCGCGCGGCATGTCCTGCCGAAGGTGACGATGATCGGCGTCGGCATGATGCTCGCGGCCGCGCTGCTGATCGTTATCTCCGGCAGCAATCTCGTCGCGGGACTCGCGGCCGTGTTCCTGCTCATGCTGGGCTTCTCATTCTGCGTACCGCTGCTCGTGCGAATCGCATCGATCCGCAGCGCGCCGCTGGCCGCGAGACTCGGCGGCACATCACTGCGTCTCGCCGTCGCCGGGATTGCCGCCGGCCTGTCCCGCACCGCCGTCGCCATCGTTGCACTCGCCGTCGCCGTGTCGGCAACCATCGGCATCAGCATCATGGTCGAGAGTTTTCGCGGCTCGGTCGGCGAGTGGCTGGTGCAGACTCTGGAGGCGGATATTTACGCGGGCGTTGCGCGCGGCACGCTGGACCCGTCGCTGACCGCCGACATCCGCGCGCTCGAGGGCGTCGCGGCCATGAGTATGCTCAGGAGCGCGCGGCTCGAAGATGCCGGCGGGCGTACCGAACTGCGTGCCATCGAGATGGCGCCGGGCTCCTACGCCGGCACCGAGATTCTCGACGCCGATCCGAAAGAGGTCTGGCCTGCGTGGGAGAGCGGCGATGTCGTGCTCGTCTCGGAGTCTTACGCGTACCGCGCCGGCGTCGGGGCCGGCGATGTCATCGCCATCCCGACAGATCACGGCATGCACGACTTCGTCGTCGCGGCCACGTTCCAGAGCTACGACATCAACGCCAGCGCCATGATGATGAGCCGGGCTACCTACCTGCGCCACTTCGGTGACGAGGCGATCGACTCGGTGGGCCTCTACCTTGACGACGATGCGGACGTCGCGAACATCATTGCAAAAGTGCAGGCACTCGCGGCCGGCCGGCAGCAGCTGCGCATTGCTTCGAACGCTGCCATACGCGAGGAATCGCTGCGCATCTTCGACCGCACCTTCGTGATCACCGACGTGCTTTACTGGCTTGCCCTCGGCGTCGCGTTCGTCGGCATACTGTCGGCCATGCTCGCGCTGCAGCTCGAACGTACCCGCGAGTTTGCGACGCTGCGCGCCCTCGGCATGACGCCGCTGCAGGTCGGCGGTCTGGTCACGGCGCAGACCGGCGCCATCGGCCTGCTGAGCGGGCTTGCGTCCATCCCGCTTGGCATCGTCATGGCCTGGGTGCTGATCGAGGTCATCAATCGCCGCGCGTTCGGCTGGCAGATCGACATGACGATTGCGCCCGGCATCCTCGTCGTCGCGGTCGCCTTCGCGATCGGCGCGGCCTTGCTCGCCGGCCTCTACCCGGCGTATCGGGCGGCGCGAATCGAGCCGGCGGCCGGGATGCGTGAGGAATAGCGTGGCACGCTGGCTGACATCTGTCGTCGCCGGGCTTGCCGCGCTCATGGCTGGCGGCATCTTCGCGGCCGATGAGAATCAGGCGCCGCCGTCGCGGCTTGCGACCTTGCTGGGCGGCGACGCCGACGCGGGCTTTGCACAAGCGCTCGCGCCGCGGACGTTTGTATTCCCCGCCGATCACGGCCCGCACCCGGAGTTTCGTAACGAGTGGTGGTATGTCACGGGCAACCTCGACGATGCGGACGGCCGCCGCTTCGGCTTCGAGCTGACGTTCTTCCGTTTTGCGCTCGCACCGATCGTGCCCGAATCGACGTCGGCCTGGCGCACGAACCAGGTCTACATCGCCCACCTCGCCGTCACGGACGCCGGCGGGAAACGTTTCCTGGTCGCAGAGCGCTATTCGCGCGGCGCGGCGGGTCTCGCGGGCGCAAAAACCGAAGGTTCCCGCATCTGGATCGACGACTGGGAGCTCACGCGAGATTCCGCGGATGGGTGGCGCCTCTTCGCACACGATGAGGAGTTCGGCATCGAGCTTGAGCTTCGCGCATTGCGAGCACCGGTGCTGAACGGCAACGCCGGGCTGTCGCAAAAATCCGCCGAGCCTGGTAACGCCTCGTATTACTACTCGATCACGCGGCTGCAAACCGACGGCAGGATTCGCATCGGCGAGCGCGACTACCGCGTGTCCGGGCTGTCGTGGCTCGACCGCGAATGGAGCACGAGTGCGCTTGCGAGCGACCAGGACGGCTGGGACTGGTTTGCGCTGCAGCTTGCCGACGGCAGCGAGCTGATGTTCTACCAGCTCAGAAAACGCGACGGTACGCGCGATGCCGCGAGCGCCGGCACGCACGTGAGTCCGGACGGCGTCGTCTCGCATCTCGGCGCCGACGAAGTCGAGCTCACGGTCGAGGACCGCTGGGCCAGTCCCGCGGGCGGCGAGTATCCGTCGCGCTGGCGCCTGCGCGTGCCGCGCTTCGGCCTCGACCTCGCGATAACGCCGGTGATCGCCAACCAGGAGCTGTTCACGACCGTGCGCTATTGGGAAGGTGCCGTGGATGTCGGCGGGCAGGGTCGTGCGGGTGCGATCTCGGGCCGCGGCTACGTGGAACTGACCGGTTACGCCACGTCGCCCGAGTGACGGCGCTTTTCCTGAGTGCCTCTTTATTTCTGCAAGGTGACCACCGGGGCGAAGCCGCCGTAGATCAGCCGCTTGCCATCGAAGGGCATCGGGTTCTTTTCCGGGTCCATGCGCGGATCCAGTTTCGACGGGTCGTTCATCACTTTGTCGGGCCATTCGATCCAGCAGAACACCACCGATTCGCCGTTTCTCGTTCTCCGGCGGTGCCTATGGTGCCGCGGGAGTGAGAGCCGACAGATCCGTGGTCATCAATAAAGCGACTGCCTGCCACTCAGAGTGGTTTCCGACGCCAGCCTGTTCTGATACTAACGCCTGATTGCGGTCCGCAGGCTTACTCTGCCTCGCAGCTCGTGTTACGCAGGATATGGCGGGTGCCGTCGCGCTCATCGACGAGTACGCAATCCGTTCCGTTGATAACCAACCGTAGTTGAAACGGCATTTCCATGTTGCGGCCCAGCGGATTGGGATTCTCCATCGTGGGTCTTGGGCTGCGTTCTATCGTCAGCATACTGCTTTCGGTTAGCGCGTTGTCGGCAAGCGTCACGTTAGTTCCGAACGCGCCATTGACCGTGTCCTGAAGTGCTTTTCGGCTGGCATCGTCGGGATTGACGATACGAGCCGGCTTGTCCGCCGCGTTGCCCATGGTTTGGCAACCGAGGGCGGTGATCGCGAGAGACGCTGCCAGCAGGTGACGAAGCATCACTGTGGCCGTCTCATGATGATATTGGAATCAAATGGCGATCGATAAATGTAACCGTCGACAGCATCGAGCTGCACACCGGGTTTTTGCAACTGACCGGAGCTTGCGCTGACCGGCGTAACACAACCCTGGCCCGCCTGGTAGGCAAGCGCAACTTCTACGCGATTCTCGCCGGCATCGCCCAGCTGTTTCGTGTAGTCATCTGCTACTGCACAACCCAGGATGTTGGCCATATCATTATCAACCGCCGAGGGAACGAATCCGTCCGTGTAGTCGCCGAAATTTTTTGCATTGACGCTGCGGAACTGGATGGGGAAGTAACTCGTGCCACAATTGGGCTCTTCATAAAACCCGTACGGCTTGCCGCAGGTCGTCGAACCAATTTGAATGACTTGGATGTCCGCGCCACGAAGACCGTTCATGATCAGTTCACTCGCCGAGCAAGTGCCGGGTCCGGTGAGTACGAATACCCGGGATAAATTGAGCGATGGCAGGGGCGTGCCGGCAGGCAACGAGAATCCCAGGGTTTCGTCATAAAAGGGATCAGGAAGTAGCGGCTGGCCGGTGATCGGGTTGGTTATCGGGTGCTTGTTGTTGAATTGCAGCAGGCCGAAATCCTTTCCTGCCGTATTCGCCGAGCCCGCGATCATGTAGGCGAGTTGGCTGGCAATTGCGCCAAAACCGCCGCCGTTGTAGCGCAGGTCGAGAATCAGGTCAGCGACACCCGCGCCACCGTTTAAGGTATTGATGGCATCAACCAGCTCCGATTCCGCCGGCGAACGATGGGAATTGAAGGTCAGGTAGCCGACACGCCCCGTTGGCGTATCGAAGACCTTGGTATTCTGCACGGAGGCTTCGACAATGGTCGACGTTGTCATCGTCACTGAGTGACTTCCAACCTCGCCGACATCCTGCACGACAAAGGTATGCTGCACGCCGAGTGCGGACGGGAAGAGGCCCTCGTTAAGGGTATCGATGCCAGCTTGCGTATTCGTATTGATGTCGACCCCGTCGACGGAAAGAATCTTTGTGCCGCGCAACAGGGGCGGCGCATGATTGGTTGCCGGAGAATTCGGTTCGGTGTATGCGACAACAACTTCCCGTGGCGGTGTACCTGACAGCACCGCAAATGTCGCGCCGTACCCGGCAGATATGCCGCCCTGGAACAGGTTGAACCAGTCGAGTGAATCGAACCAGAAACTGAATTGGTCTTTCGGCGACCCGCTTGGTGTCGTGGCGAACGTTCTCAGCTGATCAAAGTAGTCCTGCGTATTGCTGAATGTGCCGGGGTCACGATCTGTAATTTCGTCATACCAAAGGTACGTTTCATTCGTAAACGAACGCAGGAAATTATTTTCATCTGTCGTCGTTCCCTGAAGATCGGGATACGGCTGGTTGTTGTTCGTTGGATCGGCGCCTGAGCGCGGAGCCGCACAGCGGTTCTGGAATGACGCCGATGCGGCAAATACGCCGGGTTGCCATGCGGTTGGCGGAGGTGGGGCAGGCGGATTGGCGGCTCCGCCGCCACCGCCACCGCCGCATGAAGCGATGGTCAGAGAAACAAAAACTGCAGATGCCAAGCGTAATATTGATTTGGTCACTGACGATTTCCTCGGCGTGAATCTCCAAGTATTGGGCGAATAATACGCGGATAGTCGGGTCACCAACACTGTCTCCGTTTACCATCAGAGAAAATGTTCAATTGCATATCGCCAATTCATTGATTGCGGAGGAAAATACCGCCTTTTCTTCGACTGCTGCGCAGCAAAGCCGCCGACGCCAACGGCAGGCGGCGTTTGCCGCCCTTGGAAACGTCGTCAGGATCCGAGGGCGGCTTCGATCTGGGCTACCAGCCTGTCATCGTAAGGCTGCGTGCCGGGGCTGAACTCGCGAATGACCTTGCCATCCCGCCCAATCAGGTACTTGTGGAAATTCCAGGTCGGGTAAGTGCCCGCCTCGGCAGCAAGCTGGTCGAAAAACGCATGCGCATCGCCCTTCTTGACGGTGACTTTCTCGAACATCGGGAATTTTACTTTGTACGTCAGGCGGCAGAACGTCTGGATATCTTCTTCGGTGCCGGGCTCCTGGCCAGAGAAGTCGTTGGAGGGAAAGCCAAGCACGACCAGCCCGTCATCACCATACTGCTGGTACAGCGATTCGAGACCGTCATACTGCGGCGTGTTGCCGCATTTTGATGCCGTGTTGACGACGAGTAACACCTTGCCAGCGTATTCGTCGCCGAGATTGACAGTCTCTTCAGAGGCCAGCCGACGGAAATCCTGATCCAGCAAATTGGTTTCTGCAGCCGCTGTACCTGCTACGGCAGTTAATAGTAAACCTGCGAAGGATTTGTGCGTTGCGAACTCCAGTTAAACGAACATGGCATCAAATAACGTCGTCTCATAGTGCCCGTCCGCGCGCGAGTTGAACACGGTATTTCTGTAACAAGTGGTAACAGCGCGTCCAAATAGCTTGGTGTGCCACTAAACTACCGCAATGATTAAAGACCGCGCCCTTTACTCGAGCCTGGCATTCGCCGGCACGCTGCCCTTTTTGGTGTGCGCATTGCTGCCGCTGGCCGGCGTTTCGAATCTCGAACCATTCGGCCGGCTCGACCTGCTCGCTAACAGCTATGGACTCGCAATCGTCAGCTTCCTCGCGGGGATTCACTGGGCGATGGCGTTGATGCGTCCACGACAAAAGCCTTTCAATCTGCTGGTTGCCAGCAATCTCATACTGCTGGTTACCTGGTTCGCGTTCGTCCTCGCCGAAACCAGCTTGTCATTGATGACGCAGATCGCAGCCCTGGTCGTTCTGTTGTTGATCGACCGGCGACTTGCAAACAACGCAGTGATCAGCGGGTCGTATTTCCAGGCCCGCCTCGTTGCGACGGTGCTTGCCTCGGTAGCGCTCGTTCTGATCGCGCTGGACTGATCTCGTCGTATGCTCGTCATCCTCGGCAATCAGCTCTTCCCGCTCAAGCACCTGCCGCCCCCCGACGCAGGCCCGGTGTATCTGGCGGAAGATGTCGGCCTGTGCACCTATGAACGACACCATCAGCAGAAGATCGTGCTCTTCCTGTCCGCGATGCGCGCTTATGCCGATGAACTACGCGCAGCGGGCTACGAAGTTATCTATCGCAAACTGGACACCGCCGACTCGCGCTCATATGAGGAAAAACTCGCAGCCGCCATGGATAGCGCCGGCGTAGAGCGCTTCGTGCATTTCGAGATCGAAGACAAGCCCATGGAAAAGCGCCTGATCGCCTTGGCCGAAGAGCACGGCTGCGCTCGCGAGGCGTTGCCGTCGCCGATGTTTACCTGTTCGCGCGACGCGTTTGCCGACTATGCCGACGGGAAATCGCGACTCCTCATGGGCGACTTCTATAAATGGCAGCGCCGACGGCTTGACGTCTTGCTTGATGATCAGGGGGAGCCACTGGGCGGACGCTGGAGTTTCGACGCAGACAATCGCAAGCGATTGCCGAAGAACGTCGAACCACCTTCCATCGACTGGCCGGAGCCGGACACGCATGTGCTGGACGTGGTTGACACGGTGGCTCGTGAATTCGCAGACCATCCCGGCGATGCCCGCGAATTTCGCTGGCCGACGACACGCAAGCAGGCACTGGCGTGGCTCGACGACTTCGTCACCACCCGGCTGGCGGAGTTCGGGCCTTACGAAGACGCGCTGTCACACCGATCGGAGACTGTATTCCACAGCCTGCTGAGCCCGTACCTGAACCTGGGCTTGCTGACCCCTGACGAGGTGAT
>CAZHLE010000007.1:0-12802 GCA_964533065.1 uncultured Woeseiaceae bacterium
TCCGGAATTCGCTTGCAGCCTTGAACCGCAGGACACTAATTCTGCTCCTCTTAGCGCTCGCCGCGGTGCATGCGACCCCGCTACCGGCGCAAGTCACGCTGACCGAAGGCAGCAACTTTTCGGTCGATGTTGCTGCCGACGGGCGGCTCGTGATCGATCTGCTCAGCACGCTCTGGGTATTGCCCGCCAATGGTGGCGCGGCGCTCCCGATTGCCGCGAACACCTTGCCTGCTCGTCGGCCGCAGTGGTCACCCGCCGGCGACGCAATCGTGTACCAGGCAAGAGTGCATGGCCGGGATCAGATCTGGCACTACCGTTTTGTCGACGATACAGCCGGGAACATCGGCGGCACGGAATTTTCCGATTTTCATCCGAGCTGGCATCCGGACGGCGAACGCATCGTGTTCTCTTCGCACCGTCGCGACAGCGGCTTTGATTTATGGGAGCTCGACCTGCCGACAGGCCTTATCTGGCGCATCAGTCACGACGAAGGCGACGAGACCGAGCCCGCCTGGTCGGGCGATGGCCGCCATCTTGTTTACATTCATCGCCAGGAGAACAGCTGGTCATTGGTGTTGCGCCGACAAGGCGAAGCCGGGCGCATTTTGTTAACGACGCAGGACCGCCTGTCAGCGCCGGCCTGGCGCCCGGACGGCAGCCTGATCACGTTCCTGCGTCACAATGGCGACAAGCGAAGCATCGATATGGTGATTCTGTCCGATCCGTTGTTGATACGACCGCTGGTGACGGGTGAGGATTTCTTCATTGCACCCGTCAGCTGGCTGGATCGCGATCAACTCGTGTACACGGCAAACGGTTTGGTACGAAAACGCCGTTTCAATTCCTGGACGTCGTCGAACATCGCCTTTCACGCTACTGTCGGAAATACCACGCCAAGCCTCGCAACTTCGCGACCAATGCGTCCGCTGCCGCCTGTTGACACGCCGACGGGACGACTTGTGATCCGAACTGATCGGCTGTTCGACGGCATTGGCGGGGGCTACCAGAACAATATCGACATCGTCATCGAGAACGGCAACATCGTCGCATTAGAGACCGCCCGCGACCGCAGCGGTGAAATACTCGTTGATCTTGGCAAGGCCACAGCCCTGCCGGGCTTCATCGACAGCCTTGCAGCGCTGCCCGCCGAAGCTACACCGGCGACGGGCGCATTGTTGCTTTCCTATGGCGTGACAACCATTGTCGCCGAGCATCCCGAAGCGGCGGAACTCAATCTGGCCTGGGCCAGCAAGGAGTCGCCCGGACCACGCGTGCTGGCCGCACAGGAGGTCGATGCAGCGGATCCGGAAACCGCATTTCCCTGGTTGCTTACCCTGAATGGCGATCTCACCACAGGTAACCGCTATCGCGAACCGGTGCAAGCCTGGCAAGCGCGCGGCGTGCCGGTTGTTGCCAGCAGCTGGCAGGTCGCGCTCGGCTCAGGTGCGGCGCTGCTGCTCGGCCCAGGCTCGTTGCCAGGCTCACCGGGCAGCCATCGTTACGCCGACAGTCGGCTTGGCGAGAGCGCCATTCCCGTCTCCATCGTCTCCGGACTCGCGCATAGCCACACGCCGGGCCTGCAAAATCTGCGTACACGACAGTGGAGCAATTCGCCGACAGCCGTGTCGCCGCGCCGCCTTACGGATGAGGTTGACCTCTCCAACGAGACGTTCTCGGTTGTGCTTGGCAGCCGGCCGAATGGTCTACCGCCGGGCATGGCCTCGCAGGCGGAATTCCTCGCACTGGCCGCGGCGGGGCTAGATGGCGAACAGGTTCTGCGGGCCGCCGGCGTCAATGCGGCCACCGTGCTTGGGCTCGGCCTGCAACTCGGCCGGCTTGCGCCAGGCAGCGTCGCAGACCTGGTCATAGTGGATGGCGACCCATTGAACCGGCCGGCCGATCTCGCGAAAGTTGTCGGCGTGTTGCGAAATGGCCGCTTTTACAGCGCCATAGGCCTGATTGAGCGAGCGCAGGCGGCTGCCGGCGTCGAATAAATTGACAAACTCCGTGGAGGCAAAGGCGTTCCGGCGCAATAGGGGTTGGCAGCGCATGAAAATTGTCCAACCGACCGGGCGCAGCAAGTCCGGCCCGTAGAAAGCAAGAACAAAACAGCATGGCTATCAAACATCTGTGAGAAGTAGCTAGGGAATACCTGAAAAATGCAGACGCAAATTCGTCGGTTTTATTTACAAAATCCGGCGAATATTGAGCGTCAGGAAAATCTGCGGCCCGTAAAGCATTGATTATGTGTCGGAATCATCCGGGCTGGCACAGGAATTGCTACTTATACCCTGCCCAAGCGAAGTGTAACTGCACTTGGCAATACTGAAACGGTTACTCATAAGGATTTAGACGCCAGAAGTATAAAAACTCTAAAAACAAGAAGATCCGGATCCAATAACAATAGTATTTTGTACCCGGTTGCCGAACACGCAGTTACCTCTCTTAAGTTAAAGAGAAATTAGCCCCGTCGCTCACGCCGCGGGGTTTTTTCTTGTGGAATAGCGTTACCATCTGTCGCTGATTCCGTGGGAACAACATTGAAAAAACCTGTCGCTCTTATTCTGATCAGTTGCGCGGCTGTCGTTATGGCGCTGGCCGCCTGCAGCCAGCGGCCCGCAGATTATTCCGAAGCAACCATCGCCGAATTACAGGATCGGATGCAGCGTGGCGAGCTTACGTCCGAGAAGCTGGTGACTTGGTATCTGCAACGAATCGACGAGATCGATCGTGCCGGGCCACAGTTGAACTCGATCATCGAATTGAATCCGGATGCGTTGACCATTGCGCGTGCGCTGGATGAAGAATGGGTGATATCCGGTCCACGCGGACCCCTGCACGGAATTCCGGTCGTGCTCAAGGCGAATATCGACACCGCAGACCAGATGCATACGACGGCAGGCTCGCTCGCGCTCGCGCATCATATACCGGCCGAGGATGCATTTATTGTCAGCCGGCTGCGTGACGCGGGTGCGGTCATCCTCGGCAAGGCCAATCTCTCCGAGTGGGCCAACATTCGTTCCCACCATTCGTCAAGCGGCTGGAGCAGTATCGGCGGGCAAACGAACAACCCGTATGACATCACGCGCAATCCCTGCGGTTCTTCGAGCGGCTCGGCGGTGGCCTTGGCCGCCAACCTGACTGTGCTCGCCGTTGGCACTGAAACCGATGGCTCGGTGGTTTGCCCGTCCGGCGCGAATGGCGTGGTCGGTATCAAGCCAAGTCTCGGCCTGCTGAGCCGCAGCGGCATTATTCCGATTGCGCACAGCCAGGACACCGCCGGCCCCATGGCGCGTACGGTGCGTGACGCCGCCATCCTGCTCGGTGCCATGTCCGGGATAGACCCGGCTGACCCGCTGTCGACGGCCTATGGCGATTCGCCGCCCGACTTCACGAGCAATCTCACCGCGGATGCGCTCAATGGCAAGCGCATCGGCGTCATTCGCTCCCATTACGGTGCCGGTGAGTACCCGGCCGTGAACGAGATCCTGGCGCAAAGCATCGATGCCCTGAAGGCCCAGGGTGCGATTGTTATCGACAACATAGTGCTCGATACAGCCGGTATGGACGAAGCCGAAGTCACCGTGCTGTTCACTGAACTCAAACCCGACCTCGCTGCCTACTTCGAGCGATCCGGCGCGCCGTACAGCTCGCTCGATGAAATCATTGCCTTCAATACGGCAAACGCCGACACGGTCATGCCGCACTTCGGCCAGGAGGGTTTCCTCAAGGCCGCCGCAGCCGGTACGCTTGAGGACCCGGCCTATCTCGATGCGCTGGCCAGCAGCAAGCGCATTGCGCGCGACGCTATCGACAGCGCGCTGGCCGCACACGAACTGCACGCGCTGATTGCACCAACCAACGGGCCGGCATGGAAAACCGATCACATCAACGGCGA
The DNA here is from genome assembly GCA_964533065.1 of uncultured Woeseiaceae bacterium. Classification (GTDB taxonomy): domain Bacteria; phylum Pseudomonadota; class Gammaproteobacteria; order Steroidobacterales; family Woeseiaceae; genus UBA1847. The sequence continues at coordinate 3,899 of CAZHLE010000007.1, forward strand.
CAGTTTTCACGTCAGCAGTTCGTCCTACGCCGCAGTGTCGGGCTACCCGAATGTCACGGTACCGGCCGGGTTTGTCCATGGCCTGCCGGTTGGCATGTCGTTCATCGGCACGATGCAGGCGGACAAGGCCTTGATCGAAATTGCTTACGCTTTTGAGCAGGCCAGCAGCGCACGACGACCACCAAAACTTTGATCCTGCCGGGCACGAGATGTTTAAAACCATTCGCATTAGCATCCTGCTGTTCATATTATTATTCGTCGCCGTCGATGCCTGGTTGACACAGTCGCGAAGCACCGACTGGAACGACAGCCTCTGGGTCAAGATTTACCCGATCAATGCCGATGGCAGCGAAGCCAGCGAACGCTACATCGAGGTACTCGAAGTTTCAGACTTTGCCGATATCGAATCCTTTATCGCCCGCGAGGCTCTGCGCTACGGCAAGACCATCAGCCAACCACTGCGCGTGGAACTCGGCGTCCCGATCAGCGAGCAACCGCCGGCGATGGCGGCGGAACCGGGCCGGTTGGATGTGATGCTATGGTCACTGAAGATGCGCTGGTGGGCGTCGGACGTGACCGACGCGCAGGATTCGATCGAGCCGGACATACGCATCTTCGTACGTTACCACCGGCCCGACGGCCTGTTGGTGCTGGAGAATTCGGTCGGCCTGCAGAAAGGCATGGTAGGAATCGTCAACGCCTATGCCGATCGCCGGCAGCGCGGCAGCAACCACGTCATTATCGCGCACGAGTTTCTGCACACGCTCGGTGCGACGGACAAGTATGAGCCCGGCAATGGCCAGCCGACCGTGCCGCAGGGTCTGGCGGACCCGGACCAGAAGCCACTGTACCCGCAGGTGAATGCCGAAATCATGGGCGGCCGTATCGCACTGGCGGCAGACGATGCGGTGATGCCGCAGAGTCTGAAATACGCTGTAATCGGCGCATTGACTGCCAGTGAAATCGGGCTCGCGGACTGAAGCGATGCGGGCGGATTGCTGCGAGCCTTTGCTGTCCTGCCAGGAACTTAGTGTCAGCGTACCCGGCCGCTTGCTGGTTCTGAATCTGAGCTTTGAGTTGCGGCGTGGCGAGTTACTCGCAGTTCTTGGTCAGAACGGCGCAGGCAAGACTCTGTCATTGTTGACGCTATCCGGTTTGCGTGAAGCGCAATCCGGACAGGTCCGCCTCGGCGATTTGGAATTGCGGCGAATTTCGCGGCGCGACATTGCACGCCGACTGGCATTGTTGCCACAGGACGCCGAAGATATTTTCCCGGCGACGGTCCTCGACACGGCATTGGCCGGACGACATCCGCATATTGACCGGCTGCGCTGGGAAAGCGCGGAGGATCATGCCATCGCCGCCGGCGCGCTGCACACCATGGGACTGAGCGAACTCAAAGATCGCGATGTGCTGACTTTGTCCGGCGGTGAGAGGCGGCGGCTCGCAATCGCCCAGGTTCTGACACAACGGCCAGACATCTACCTGCTCGATGAACCCAGCAATCATCTCGATCCGCAGCACCAGCTTGATGCCATGCGTGTTTTTCGCCGGGCCGCGGACAATGGCGCGGGCGTAATCGCCTCGCTGCATGACATCAATCTCGCGGTGCGATTCGCGGATCGCTGCCTGTTATTGTTCGGCGACGGCCGCTGGGAACTCGGTCCCAGTGCCGCGGTACTGAATGAAGCGCGCTTGAGCGAATTGTTCGCAACCCCGATGGAAGCGGTCAAATGGCGCTCGCACACGCTGTTCGTCGCCGGCAACGCCTGATAAATCAGGCCACGTAACCCCGCAATTCGGCCAGATAATGCGCGTGCAATGCCGCATTTGCCGCCAACACCGAGCGCGTCTCAAGGCTGACCGGGGCGCCGTTCAGATCAGTAAATACGCCGCCCGCCTCGGTGACGATTATCGACAACGCCGCGATGTCGAGAATACTCACGTCCGACTCGATGACGGCCTCGATCTTGCCGGCCGCCAGCAAGTGGTAATGGTAAAAGTCGCCATAGCCGCGCGTGCGATCCGCGCCGGCCAGCTGCTTGCCAAGTTTTGCCCAGCCCTCGCTATTAGCCAGCGAGCGCAGATTGCCGGTCGACATCGCCGCGCGCGAAGTGTCCGCAATATCGCTGACTTGCAGGCGCTTGCCATTGAGCCAGGCGCCGCAACCTTTTTCCGCCCAGGCCAGTTCATCAAACAGCGTGCCCGAGGAAACACCGAGAATGATTTCACCCGCGTGCATGAGTGCGATCTGTGTCGAAAAAAACGGATACTGCCGCACAAATGCCTTGGTGCCGTCGATCGGGTCGACCAGCCAGAGATAATCGGCGTCGGCTTTTGAGCGTCCGGTTTCCTCACCGTAGAAACCATGCCCTGGAAACTCGTGCAGGATGAGGTCGCGAATCGCCTGCTCGCATTCGACATCGGCTTGTGTCACAGGCGTTCTATCCGCCTTGGTGGTTACGGTGAAGTTGCTGTTGTAATAATTGCGGCTAATCGTTGCCGCCTCGGCAGCGGCTGCCAGCGCGACTTTCAAAAAATCCGATTGCGGGACCTGCTTCACGCGCGGAACTATGGCTGCTGGCGGCAGAAGAAACAAGCCGCTGCCGCCGCGAATCATTTATGCTTACGCCCTCGCAGGATGGGTGCAGAACATGGGTAAGCGACTCAGCAAGATATACACAAGAACCGGCGACGATGGCACGACTGGCCTTGGTGACGGCACACGCGTTGCCAAGGACAGCCTGCGGGTCGAAGCCTACGGCTCGGTCGACGAAGCCAACAGCGTCATCGGTATGGTGCTCGCCTGCCAGGCGGTGCCGCAGGATATTGCGGCAGCGCTGACCGATGTGCAGCACGACCTGTTCGAGCTCGGTGGCGAACTTTGCATTCCGGGCTACAGCGCAATTACCGATGCGTTTGTCGACCGGCTTGAAACCGAACTCGATCGCCTGAACCAGGACCTGCCGGCCCTGCAGGACTTTATCCTGCCGGGCGGCGGAGAAGCGGCGGCAGCATGCCACCTGGCACGCACGGTAGTGCGGCGTGCCGAGCGCCGCTGTATCTCGCTCGCGGCGACGGAGAAGGTGCGCGGCGAGGTCATACGCTATCTGAACCGGCTCTCGGACTTGTTGTTCGTTGTCGCGCGCGTGCTGGCACGAGCCGAGAATGGCCGCGAAGTACTCTGGAACCGCGCCCGCTAGGACCAGGCGCTCTCAGACCAGGCGCTTGCACTTTAATTCAGCGTCACCGGCGTTTTGCTCGTGCCGTCTGCAATGCACTACAGAGGACTTCGCCGGCCAGAAGCAGGCGGGGTGTGCCGCGACCGATGCTGTCAGCCGGCATCAGGTACTGGTTGCCAAGGCGGACCGCAGACAAATCTGGCCAGCGCCGCCACTCCGCAAATGCGTCCTCGCCGGCGTCCGTGCTGGCGAGCATGACTTCCGGATCACGCTCTATCACGGCCTCCACGGAAATCGCCGGCGCGAGTGCGTTCAGGTCCGAGAAAATGTTTCGCCCGCCACAGAGCTGAATCAGCTCGCTCACGTAATGCTCGCCATTAATCGTATACAACGGTCTTTGGTAGACCTGGTAGAACACGCTGATGCTGGACTCGCTCGCGTATCGCTGTCCGAGCGCGTTAAGGCCCGCGACGAATTCGTCGGCCGCAGCGTTTGCGGCCTGACCATGCCCGGTCAACTCGCCGATGCGGCGCAACGCCATTGCCACGTCTTGCAGGCTGCGTGTCCGGATCAACTCGACCTGGTACCCAGCCTGACGCAAATCGTCGACGACATGCTCGGGCATACCGCTCTCCCAGGCCAGCAAAGCGTCCGGTCGCAGCAACGCCAGCTGCTCCTGATCCACACTAAACGCATCGCCGACCAGCGGTAACTCAAGCGCAGCCGGCGGGTAGTCGGAGTACGCGCTGACACCGACCAACGTGTCACCTGCCCCCGCAGCGAACACGAGCTCGGTCAGGTTCGGTGCCAGCGATACCAGCCGCGAATAAACCGTATGAGGCGCTTCCGTAACCGAGGTTTCACTGCATCCAATGAGGCCGCAGAGGACGAGCACGGGCAGCAGCTGCCCGAATCTCCGTGTCACTGCGTCCAGCCATACAGGGTCATTGCAGCGATGATTACGGCCCAGATCAGAAGCAGGCGGAAAACGAGTCGGTTAGCCACAGTAGCACCACGCACACCGCGCTGCTCCAGCGTCTCATCATCGTCGTCGACCAGCGCCATCGCGGCAACGCCGACCCGGGCCAGCAGGAATTCGTTGTAAGCCGGCAGGCTTGCCTCCCGCTGCTCATCCGGCGCACGCCAGGCGCCGATTGCCGCATCGAAATGTCCGGCCGCGGCGTAGCCGATCGCAGTCAATCGCGCGGGCACCCAGGCCAGCCAGCCATGCAGGAGAGCGGCCGCATCCCGAGTCATCGACACCGGACTATCGGGTTGCTGCTCGCGTGCAGCGCTGAAAACTGCGCGGCGACGCACCAGGTCCGTTACACGGTAAGCCCAGGCACCCACGGGCCCAAGCACGATAAACCAGAAGATAACTGCGAACAGGCGGTTGTTTGCCTGCACGCAGACAGCTTCTTCGACCTTGTGGATGCGTTGCATCTCGTTGTCCGGTACGTCGCCTTCCACGATTGCCCTGGCGGTCTGTTCGATGCGCTCCGCATCGCCAACTTCCAAAGCGGTGCAATACTCGTCGACGTCCTCGCCAATATCTTTTGGCCCAAGCGAGAAAAAAAGCACAACGATGGCGAAGGCCATGTACGGCAGGCCAGACAGCGCGTCACCGAGTAGCACAGCAATCGCCGCAACCGGAAAGACCAGCAGCAGGGACAACAACACGATGGGTAGCAGTGGCGGCCAGCTGGCGAGTCTTTCTGCGCTGCGAAATCCTTCGTCGATCAGTCCATCGAGCCAACGCAAACGGCGCAAGTGGAAAAACTTGGTCGCCATGCGTTCGATCAGCAGGCCCAGTAACAAAGCGATCAGGTTCATTGTTCCTCAGCTGACTCCGAAGCTGTTGCGCGAATGAGGCAATCATACAGTCGTAGCCAGTCGAATGCAGGACCCGGATCCGTTTTTCTGCCCGGCGCAATGTCAGAATGGGCTGCAATGCGACGGCTTGAAAGTCCCGGGTATGCGCGGAATAGCGCCGCCAGCAAGACGCTCAGCGCCGCATACTGGCTATCTTCGTAGGGCTTGTCGTCAGTGCCTTCCAGCTCGATACCGATCGAATAGTCGTTACAGTTCGAACACCCCCGAAAACACGAGGCACCCGCATGCCAGGCGCGTGCCGTAAAAGGTACGAACTGCACCAGCTCGCCGTCGCGGCGAATCAGCACATGCGCCGACACCTCGAGACCGCGAATTTTTTGAAAGTAAGGATGGCTATCGCAGTCCAGCCGTCCGCAAAACAATTGCTCAACCGCTTTACCACCAAACTCGCCGGGCGGCAGACTGATGCCGTGCAGGACAACGAGCTCGATTTCGGTACCGACCGGTCGCGCATCCTGGTACGGGCTTCGGCATTGCCTCGCCGAGGGCAGCGCACCGGTACTGGCGTCTATACTGGGTAACACTTTTTCCACCCTTGCTCTGATTGAACAGAACAACCATAGTCACGTTCGATGACATTAACCAGACTTTTTATTCACGGCGAGTTACAGCCAGAACAGGACCTCGAACTGGACAGTGAGCAGGCGCATTACCTGGGTCGCGTACTGCGTCTTCGGCCGGGTGAGGCGCTGCACGTCTTCAATGGCGACTCTGGCGAATTTGCTGGCGTTATTGCAAGCCTCGGCAAGAGCAGCGCAAGAGTTTCTGTCGGCGCCAAGCTGACGACCAGCACTGAGTCGGCGCTTCGCGTGCACCTTGTACAGGGGGTTTCGCGTGGTGAACGCATGGACTTCATCGTGCAAAAGGCAACCGAACTGGGCGTGAAACGCATTACTCCGGTGCTGACCGGGTTTGGCGTCGTCAAGCTCACAGGTGAGCGGGCCGATAAACGTCGCGACCACTGGCAGAAAATCGCCATCAGTGCCGCCGAACAATGTGGCCGCATCCGGCCGCCGCTGATTGACGTCGCCGTACCGCTGAAGTCCTGGTTTGGCAACAAGCCGCAAGACGCGGATGTCGATTTGATTTTGCGCCCGGGCGCGGCGACGGCAATGACCTCCCTGGACAAACCACGCACCAAGGTCTGCCTGTTGATAGGGCCGGAGGGCGGCTTCAGTGACGCTGAATACGAAGATGCCGCGGTAGCGGGATTCTTGCCGGTGTCGTTGGGGCCGCGAGTATTGCGTACCGAGACAGCGGCCATGGCCGCCATTGCGGTTGCCGAAGCCCTTTGGGGCGATCTAGGCCCGAACTAGTTCCTCGGCCAGCATGTGCTCAAGCCGCTCGAGATCGGGAATCAATGGAAACTCGTTAATCATTTTTACGCGGCAGAGAACAGGAGCCGACTCGGGCCAGCCCTTGTCCGTGTTTAATTGCAGCACATCCTTGTTGACCCGCACGAGTTGTGGAAAACCCTGCGTCAATACGCCGAAATAACCACTCTTCAGTCTACCGGTCAGTGCATAGAACACGACAATCCGGGTGCGGCCGGTTGCGGCCGGAACGACCTTCCCCAGCGCCCCTTCAAAGGAAACCAATGGCAGATCGCGGCCATTCCAGCTGATCATTCCAAGCATCCAGCTATGCGAGCCTGGTTCGCTGACCGGCTTTGTGAAGCGAACAACCTCGACGACGCAGGCTCGCGGCACGATCAACCGGTCCTCAGACAACGGCACCAACAGGCTATAAAGTTCCGGTGACTGTGCGCTCACGACAATGTTTTCCCTCGATCTTCAAGTTGTCGCGCGATGGCCTCGAGCAGCGCGGAGTCCTGGAATGGTTTGCCAATGTAATCGTTAACACCCAGTTCGATCGCACGTGCACGATGCTTGTCGCCGACGCGCGAGGTAATCATGATGATCGGCACGTCGGCGACGCGTGGATCGTTCCTGACATGCGATGCAAATTCATAACCATCCATTCGCGGCATTTCAATGTCGAGCAGGATAACGTCCGGCCTGTGGTCGGACAGTACACTGATCGCATCGAGGCCGTCTTTGGCGGTCACCACGCGTACACCATGGCGCTGCAGAAACCGCTCCGTCACGCGCCGAACGGTAATCGAGTCATCGACCACAAGTGCAAGCGGCCGATCGTCGGCCGGTGTCGGCGCGGCTTTCTTCAATTCAACGACCGGCGCACCAGTACGAACGAGCGCGTTGATATCGAGAATTAGCACAACGCTGCCGTCCCCGAGGATCGTGGCTCCGGAAATGCCGCGAATACCGGCGAGCTGCGGGCCTACTGTTTTCACCACGATTTCGCGACTGGCCAACATCTCATCGACCAGCAGCGCTGCAGAAAACTCGCCTGCGCGTACCAGGATAACTGAAATGTACGCCTCATCATGCGGCAACGTCGCCGACTGTCCGCCGAGGTACATTCCCAGATGCCGGAATCTGTAACTTTGTTCACCATACTCGTAACTTGGCTCCGTCTGGCTCAACAGGAGTTCGAGTTCCTTGCGCGGTATGCGGGCAACCCCCTCAACTGAGGGCAGCGGCATTGCATAAATCTCTTCGCCTGTACGCACGATCAGCGCCTGCGTGATGGCAAGCGTAAATGGCAGGCGCACGGTGAAGTTGGTTCCCTGCCCGATCACCGAGGAAATACGCAGCGATCCGCCAAGTTTTTTCACCTCGCTGGCCACGACATCCATCCCGACACCGCGGCCGGCCGCCTGTGTAATCTGGCTAGCCGTTGAAAATCCGGGCGTCAGAATCAGCGCCATGATTTCCTCGTCAGTAATCTTGCTTTCGGGGCGCAGCATGTCGAGCTCGTAAGCCTTGCGGCGAATTGCGGCAACATCAAGTCCGCCGCCGTCATCGGCCACGTCGATGATCATTTCGGATCCTTCGCGATGCAGGCGAATGGTTATGCGTCCTGTCGGCGGTTTATTCGCCTTCTGCCGCGCATTGGGATTTTCAATACCGTGCACAACGGCGTTGCGTAACATGTGCTCGAATGGCGGCAGCATCTTTTCGAGCACTTGCCGGTCAAGCTCGCCGGACGCACCCTCAACCGCCAGTTCGGCCTGTTTGCCAACTTCTTTTGCCAACTGACGGACCAAACGTGTAAAGCGGGGCACATGACGTTCGAAGGGCACCATGCGCGCACGCATCAGCCCGTCCTGCAATTCGGCGGTGACGCGTGACTGCTGCAGCAGCAGGCTTTCCGCCTCAGTAGTCAGGTTCTGCAGCAGATCTTTAAGACTCGACAGATCGCTCGAGGTTTCGGCCAGCGCGCGTGACAGCTGTTGCAGGTTCGAATAGCGATCGAGCTCAAGCGGATCAAAATCCTTCGCGACCATGGTGTCCTGGTGGCTGTGCAGGATCTGCGCCTCGGTTTCAATATCGAGTTTGCGCAACTGTTCACGGAGTCGCGCAACTGTCTGCTCGAGCTCTGCAACATGAAACTCAATCAGGTTGATTTGCTGGCTCAGGCGCGAATGGTAAATGCTGATCTCGCCGGCCGCATTCAACAGGTCCTCGAGCAGATCCGCATCAATGCGTGCGAATTCCTGGCGTTGTTCGGCGCGGCCTGCCGTTGCGGCCGCAATCGGGGTCGGTGCAGCCGGCGGTGGCGGCGCCGTGCGGGCGATGACGTTTTCGGCCGGCTGCACGGGTCGCGGCTTAGGTGGTCGCTCCGGCTCTGGTGTGGGCTCGGGTTCGGGTTCGCGATTTATCTCGGCAAGTTCATCCGCCAACGTCGAATTAACGATCACCATGCTGACGGTATCTTCTGGTTCAATCGTGAAGACGTGCGGCTC
>CAZHLE010000007.1:12812-29616 GCA_964533065.1 uncultured Woeseiaceae bacterium
ACGGCCGTCCGATGCGTATGGTCATCCTGGGCCACCGCGATTTCGACCGCTGACTCGTCTGCCACCTCGAATCCGGCGTTCGCCTGTTGTATTCGCTTTTCGAGGTCCTTCGCGGCGGTCACCATTTTGCCCGCCATAACGGCATCGCGCATGCGATGCAATTCGTCGATGCTGTGTTGCATCAGCTCATCGACGGCCGGTGTCAATCGGACGCGACCCTCGTCCAGGCCGAGCAACAGGGTTTCAATTTCATGGCTGAGGTTTCCCATGGCCGCGATACCCGCCATGCGCGCGCCGCCCTTCAGAGTATGCAGGTGACGCTTGAGTTCCTCGAGCGCCTGCCGTGATTCCCGGTTCTTGCTCCACTCCGCCAGGGCCTTGTCGGCCATTTCCAGTAACTCGGCGGACTCTTCGGTGAATATCGCAGCAATTTCGGCGTCGTACTCCGGCTCTTCGGTCGCTATAGCGGGCATTGACTCGGCTACAGCCGGTTTTGCCACAACGACCGGCTCAGGCTGGCGATCCTCTTCCCGTGCGGGCGTCGCTTGCGGCTGAATCGCATCGCTCAGTTTGCCAAGATGTGCAATCAGGGCCGTATAATCGGCGCGTTTTCGCTGCGGCTGGTTTATGTCAGCAACTATTGCCGCCAGCGCACGTGCTGCAGCCTTTAGCGCGTCGAGCCCCGATTTCTGGAAACCGATCTTGTAGTCGTAGACCCGACGCACGAGACGATTCAGGGCACCGGCGACCGCAACGCCACGTTCGACGTTCGCCATGTTTGCGCTGCCGTGCAGTGTGTGGCACGCGCGGTGCAATTTGTCAGTGACGGCAAATGGTGGCGAATGACCCTCGCAGGCACGCAGGTAATCAATAATGACCTGCAAATGACCGGCGGTTTCCTTGGCGAATATGTCGAGCAACACCGGGTCCATTTCCAGAGCCGGCGCTACAGGCAGCGGCCGTTCAAGGATCGGCGAAACAACGGTCAACACAGCGGCGTTCGGATCACCCTCGGTAAACGCATTCGCACGCGCGATCAGCAGGCTGATGTCGGTCGCCGGCGTCGTGCCTACCTCGAGTTGTTCGATCAGTTGCGGCACTGCGGCACAGGCGGCAACGATGAAATCTACCATCGGCGGCGTGCGCACCATGGTGCGGTTGATGAGTCGATTCAGCAGGTTTTCGATGCTCCAGCAGTATTCGCCGATACGCTCAGCGCCAACCATTCTGCCGCTGCCCTTCAGCGTGTGGAATGAGCGGCGCACGGTGATCAGGGTTTCCATGTCCTCCGGTTTTTCGACCCAGCGCGGCAACTTGCGCGTGATACTCGCCACCTCTTCCCTGGCCTCCTCAATGAAGAGTTCGAGTAACTCCGGATCCATTTTCGCCGACTGCGGCGCGATCACGGGCGATGGCAGAACGGCGGTTTGCCGGGCTTGCGCCGTGGGCGCTTGTTTGGCCGCCTGCCGCAGGTCGTCGACGTGCAGGACAACAGTCTTATCGACCGCCGCTTGTGACGATTCTTCCTGCGAGAGTCGATGCTCGATGTCGCGCAGCACCGCGAGGCAGGCTTCGGCGTTGTCGAGCATGTACCAGGGTTCGCTGCGACCAGCCTTCACCGTTTCCATGTAGTACTCGATACTGACTATCGCATCGGCCAGTCGGTCGGTTTCCTTCTGTGCCAAGCGTGCTGCGCCACCGCTCTTCAGGGTCAGCATGATCAAGCGGCCAACCCGATCGACAACCTCCATAGCGCGCGTTTTATTGAGCATCATCAGGCCGGCCTTGATACCCCGGATCAGCGATGGAATGCTATCCAGACCCTGCGACGGCACTTGCGACGTCAGGCTTTGGCCGACAGTCTCCTTGATGCGTGCGAGGTTGATAATGCACTCACGCATTACCGATTCCGCGACCTGCCGATAATTCGCTGCTTCCTGTGGCGGTAATTTGGCCGCCTCGGCACCGGGAGTATCCGGCCGAGGCTTGATCATCTGTATGAGCTGATGGTCCAGGCTATCCTCGACGCGCAACAAAGTGGACGCGATATCGAGGATGACCTTGTCGTCCGCGACTCCGCCGCGTTCAACCACGGATTTCAGCCGATCGATTTCAGTATCGATATTACCGCGTAGTTCACCCAGCCCAAGCACGCCGAGCGTGTCGCTGATCTTTTTCAGTAACTCGAGTTGCGGCACGAGCTCGGCCGACTTGTTCATACCCGTGCGAACGTATATGTCCAGAACGTCCTTCACCCTGGCCAGGTCCTCGCGGATCGCTGCCGCGACGGTTTGCATCAGTTTTACACTTGGCGCGGATAATGCCTCGCGAGCCTGCTCGACCTGCTCGTCGCCGGGCAGCAACTCGGACAAGTTAAATGCCGCGCGAATGTCGCTGATGCGACGGCCGGTCGAACTGGCGCGAGCAACGTAATACAGCAGGTTATTCAACAGATTGTCGATCGGGTGCTTGTCGAATGCACCGATACCTTCATCGATCACGAATTTGATCTGGCGATCGATCTGGCCAAGCAGGCGTTTCAGTGCGACTGATGTTTCCAGCCCGCCCTCGCGCAGGCCCTCAAGCACCGCACCGGCCACCCACCAGAGCTGGTACATATCGTCGCGTGTTGCGGCCGCCTCCAGTTTCGCCGTGACGCCGGACAGTGTTTCAAGATGTCGCTGCGCGTCGCCGCCTTTGATCCAGCCGAGCAATGCCAACTGGAATTTTGGCCGCAGGCGAGCTGCGACGGCGACCGGATCCTCACCGTTGCCGACACGCGTGCCGACGCGCTTCGCCGTCTGGTTCGGCGACATATTGAGCAGCAGCAAAGTACCTTCGGACAACAGCGGCTCGCTGCGCGCCGCGCGCAAATCGTTCAGCATCGGCAACAGTACCAGCGCGATATCGCGCCCACCGCCGAGCAGCCGCTCGATATAAGTCGGCAGCTGCACAATCGAACGGGTCAGCGCATCGAGCCCGTCCTCGCGACCCTTGCCTGCACGCAGCCCCGCCAGGTACTTGCAGCCGAGTTCCATCTCTTCGGCCAGCAGCGCCGCGCCGTAGGTTTCAGTGATCTGCAGCACGCCGCGCACCTGGTGCAACAATTCTCCCGCACGCACCAGCGCCGCCGAGCCGCCGCGACCGTCGACACAGTCTTCGAGCGCCAGGTGAGCACTGCGAATCGTTTCCATGAGTTCATGACTGACGATCGCCAGCGCGCTCATGGTGGATTCGCCGCGCTCTTTCTCGGTGAATTGCTTTTGTATGCCGGTTTCGCCTGTCATCAACGATCCGTGTTGTTAGTGGACCACTACTAGCCTGCGCGCGCCCGGTCCCCGGCCTGCTGGCCGGCGGGTGCTTTTGCCGCCGCTGTTACCAGGTTGCTGCCCCTGAGCGATTTGCTTGGCAAGGTAAAACCAGCAACCGTCTTGCGCAGCTGCGATGCCAGCTCCGACAGTTTCGAGATGGCCGCCGCCGTCGCCGTGGTTGCCTTGCCGGTTTGTTCGCTGATCTCCCTGAGCCTCGTGGTGCGGCGGGTCATGTCCGCTGCCGCGCCCGCCTGTTGCCGCGCGGATCCGGAAATATTCTGCACAAGGCTCGCAATCTGATTCGATACCTGCTCGATTTCATCCAGCGCCGCGCCCGCATTCTCGGCCAGCAAGGCACCGCCGACGACGTCTGTGGTACTGCGCTCCATCGACACGACGGCTTCGTTGGTGTCGGCCTGGATCGTGCGCACCAGCACTTCGATCTGCTTGGTCGCGTTGGTTGAACGCTCAGCGAGTCGCTGTACCTCGTCCGCAACCACGGCAAAACCGCGACCGGCCTCGCCCGCCATCGACGCCTGGATCGAAGCATTGAGCGCGAGGATATTGGTTTGCTCGGCAATGTCATTGATCAGCTCAACGATGTTACCGATCTCTTGCGAACTCTCTCCGAGTCGCTTGATGCGCTTGGATGTGTCCTGGATGGTTTCCCGGATGGTGTTCATGCCGTCAATCGTGCGCCGCACCGCCTCGCCGCCCTTGTGCGCCACTTCGACTGAGTGTCGTGCCACATCGGACGACCGCTCCGCATTTCCCGACACCTCTTCGATTGACGCCGCCATGGAGACGATCGACTCTGTTGCAGCATTGATCTCGCGCGCCTGGTTAAACGCCGCCTTCGCCATATTGGTCGCCGTATTCTCCGTTTGCTTGGCGGCAGAATCGACCATGATCGCGGTTTCGTTGACGGTCGCAACGAGCTTGCGCAGTTCCTCGATGGCATAGTTGAAAGAGTCAGCGATAGTGCCGGTTATGTCTTCGGTCACTGTTGCTTCCACCGTCAGATCACCGTCGGCCAGGCTGCCCATTTCGTCCAGAAGACGCAAAATAGCTTGCTGATTTCGCTCGTTCTTTTCGCCTTGCTCGCGGGCCGCACGTTCGAAGCCCGAACTCTTCATGCTCAGCAATAACAGGATCAATACCAGCAGCAGCGCAAAGCCGATCAATGCGATGGGCAACGCGTCAGCCCGCAGAAACTCGGGCAGCCGGCTGGTCGAGCCAATGCCTGCAAAAGCCTTGGCCAGCGTGGCTGCTTCGTCCCGCAGCTCGGCCAGCGGTGCCAGAAGGCCGATAACCTTATGTACGCTGGCGGCGATGACCTCCGCCTGCACTTCAAGCTCGGTCAGATCACTGACGATCGGCAACAAGGTTGCTTCGCGTGCCGCCGCGTTCAGCGGCCGAACATCCAGCGCACTGGTCTCGCCGGCGAGCGCATCGGTTACTGTGCGCAAGAACGCTACCTCGTCTGCCAGCGCCGTTGCGTCGGCAGCCGATGCCGCCCGACCCAACGACAGGGCGAGCTGTTGTACCTTGTTCGCCCGCTGCTGAAATTCCTGCAGGATCGCCGTTGATCCGGATTGATCCAGCAGACTGTCCGCGAGCTGCACGATGCTGTCGGCGCGCGCCGCAACTTCACCAGCGGCCATGTGCAGCGCTTCAACGTCCTTGCGAGCGCCGATGATTGTCGACGCGCGTGACGTCAGATTTTGCCATGCTGACGCGCTGCCCGGTGCCGAGGTTCCGCTGGTGCGTCGCAACTCCGCCAATCGCGTAACGGTTGCGTTCAGTTCATCATAAGCGCCGCTTGCGCCCCGCAGTGCGTTGTCAGCCTGACCCGGCAGGAGCTGCGACAATGCCGCAAGTTCGGCGGCGGACGACCCATCGCCACTGCCGCGCACAGTTACGAGCGCTGCGGCGGCCAGCAATAACAGGATTGCCAGCAAGCCGACAATTTGAAATTGGGTTGAAGTGTTGGATTTCTTGGCCATCTGTTATCGACTCTGTGATTTGACTTCGAGGCACCGGCCGCGCTTTGCCATTGCAACTACGCTTCTAGAGATGCCTGCAGGAAAAGATTGCTTTCGATAAAACTTAACAAGTCCAACGCGGGCCAGATTTCGTCACCGCGTCGATACGCGCCAGTCAAAAAGCGATCGCATCGGACCGCTGTTTCCGGCCAATCCGCCGTGAATTCGTGCGTGCCAAAGCGCCGAAACCCGAGCACCTCGTCGACCACCAGGCCGGCCGGAATCTCACGGTGGTTGACGGACACGACACGCGTTGTACGTCGCAACGAGGTGCGGCCGCTGCCCAGCAATAACTTGACATCGACCAGCGGCAACAGATGGCCGCGCAGGTTTGCAATGCCGAGCAACCAGCGCTTCGCGCCGGGTACGCGGGTCATGCTGTCCGGCAACATAAGCACTTCGCGAACCGAATCACGGCTGGAGACGAAACGCTCGTCGCCGATCCGAAAGCCGACGCCCACCCATTCATTGGGCGCATCCGCGCCACCCTGGCCAGCGTGCATCTTGCGGCTACGGCGTTCGATCTCCGTGAGCAACTCAAACGGTTGCTTGACCAGTGTCCTGAGGTCAATCTCTTCGCTCATTCAGGTAGCCATTACCGCATTAATCTTCGCGACCAGTTGCTTGGCATCAATAGGCTTGACCAGGTATTCCACGGCCCCCTGTCGCATGCCCCAGATCTTGTCGGTTTCCTGATCTTTGTTAGTGATGATGATGATCGGAATACCCGCTGTATCAGGATCCTGCGTCAGCCTGCGAGTAGCCTGAAAGCCATTCATCCCGGGCATAACGACATCCATCAGAATGCAGTCGGGGCGCGAAACTTTCGCCTGCCGCAAACCCTCTTCACCACTGTCGGCAACCAGGGTGCTGAAGCCACTTCGCTCGAGCATGTTTTGAAACAGATGCAGCTCGGTCGGTGAGTCATCGATGATAAGAATTACAGCCATCAAAACGTCCTCTTTGCCTAGCCGATCTGATTGGAAATCGCACCAAGCAACTCATCCTTGGTAAATGGTTTTGTCAGGTACTGTTCGGAGCCGACAATGCGGCCCCGGGCGCGATCAAACAGGCCATCCTTGCTGGAAAGCATGATGACCGGCGTTTCCTTGAAGATCTTGTTGTGCTTGATCAGCGAACAGGTTTCATAACCGTCCAGGCGCGGCATCATGATGTCGACGAAAATCAGGTCCGGTTGGTGATCCGCAATCTTCGACAGGGCGTCGAATCCATCAATCGCTGTAAATACCTGGCAGCCTTCTTTGGTAAGCAGCGTTTCGGCCGTACGACGAATGGTTTTGCTGTCATCGACAACCAGTATCTTCAGTCCGTTCAGACTTCTAGATGCGTTCATTGACTCAGATCTTCCTCGAGAAAACCGACTTGTACCATATTGACATAAGTCCCGCCACGACGCTCGCCGCAGACTACAAAATTCGAGGAATTTTCGGCATTTACCCGAAATTTCCGATGTATAGTTGGGCCCTCACGAGCAGCACAGGAAACGATTGCGACGATGGCCGGAAAATCACTTCGCCTCGGCATGATCATGGATCCGATCGAGTCAATTACGCCGTACAAGGACAGTTCGCTCGCCATGTTGCTCGAAGCACAGCGCCGCGAGGCGGAGATATTCTATTTCCAGCAGGCCGACCTGAAATTGTTCGAAGGCCAGGCATTCGGCAGATCGCAGCGCCTGAAGGTGCGCGATGACATGCATGACTGGTTCGAGCTTGGCGCCAGCGAAACCGTCGCTCTTGGTGATCTCGACGTCATCCTGATGCGTAAGGATCCGCCGTTTGACATGGAGTATGTCTACACGACGTATATTCTCGATCGCGCGGCACTGCAGGGTGCACTGGTGGTGAATCGGCCGCAGGCGCTGCGCGATATGAACGAGAAAGCCTTTACCGCCTGGTTCCCCGAATGTACGCCACGAACCCTGATTACCCGCTCGATGAGCGAAATGCGTGCATTTCTCCAGACCAATGAGCGCATCGTCGTAAAGCCGCTTGATGGTATGGGTGGAAAGTCGATCTTCGTCGTGCAAAAAGGCGACAATAATGCCAACGTTATTTTCGAAACGTTGACCCATTACGGACAACGCTTTGCAATGGCACAGGTGTATGTCCCGGAAATAAAGCTCGGCGATAAACGCATCCTGTTGGTCAATGGCGAGCCTGTGCCTTATGTGCTCGCACGAATACCGCCTGCCGATGACAACCGCGGTAACCTGGTGATGGGGGCCAAGGGCATTGGCCAGCCGCTTTCGGCGGCCGATCGTGCAATCTGCGACAGGGTCGGCCCGGTACTTCGCGATCAGGGCGTGTTGTTCGCCGGCATTGACGTCATTGGCGACTACCTGACCGAAGTCAATGTCACCAGCCCGACCGGCATTCGAGAACTGGACAAACAATTTGATCTCAATATTGCAGGCTTGCTGTTCGACGCAATCGAGTCGCAACTGGCTTAGCATCGGCATCGCTCTCGCGCGGCTTGCAGCATGAGGTACCGCTCCCCGCGAGCAGCAGCTCGTCCTCATTGCACCGGGCACCGAGGTGTCGGTTTCCAATTATGGAGCCAGCTTGGAGTTTGGCGCGCTCGCAGAGGCGCTTGGACTTGAATTCGCGTTGCTGATCGACGCATGCGGTGACCTGCGTCTCACTCCGGGCATGCGCGAGCGTTTAGACTGGCTGGAGTAGATTAGTGAAACTGTTCAGGCAATTAAGTAAACAGCCGCCGTGGAATTGAGTAAACTGCGGGCGGAAATTGCGCAGAATTGACTATGGCCACCTTAGCCAGACCCAGGGATCCAATCGAGGAAATCCGGCTCGTTACGCCAGGCGCGCCAGACCGCCTGCCGGCAATGCTGTTCCTTGCGGCACTGGTGCACGGCATCCTGATCCTTGGTATCAGCTTTAATCCGGAACTGCTCGACCATTTCAACGAAGCTATCTCGCTTGAGGTGACGATTGTGGCCGACCCCGATCAACAGATCGATCGCCCGGACAACGCAGAGTACCTCGCACAAGCGTCGCAACTGGGTGGCGGTAATACCAAAGACCAGGTACGCCCTGCGGCACCGCTGGAGAGCGCGTCTCCGATCAACAACCTGGGCGACGAGGACGGCAGCCGCCTGCTGGATGCCACCGAGCATGAATTATCTGCCGACCAGCTCCTGACAACCCGCAGAGACCATGACCTGACCGTCTCGGACCAGCTGCGCGAGCGTCCGCAGACAGAAAACTCCACTGCGCTGGCCCTCGAGCTCGGCAGCGACCAGACCCTGCCTTTGCCGCAGGACGACAACGGATTGAAGTTGATTCACGACCACGATCCGCGACAACTGATCATCAGTGCCGACACCCGCGAATCGGTGGTTGCCGCCTACCTCGACAACTGGAAGCGGCGCATCGAAGCTGTCGGCGACGAGTACTTTGCCGAATTGGGTAGTCTCGGAGGCCTGACCGGAAGCCCGATACTCGAAGTCAAAATAGAGGCTTCCGGGCAACTGTCCGAAGTGATCATCCGAAAGTCCAGCGGCTCACGCGTTGTAGACCAGGCCGCGCTCGACATCCTGCGCCGTGCGTCACCCTTCGAACCCTTTCCCGACAATGTTGCGGCCGATTACGACCGCTTCCTGTTTACCTACAAGTGGCTGTTCAGCGATCGCTCGGTCGCGTCAACCGGCAGCCTCAATTAAGCAGGTAGTGACCGCGGTTGAACGGTCAGGCGCCAGGGCCGATACTAGCGCCATGGTTGACGCCGAATACCTGACAAACCAGTTGTTGATTGCCATGCCGGGAATGGCAGACCCGAATTTCTCATCCACGGTCACGCTGATCTGTGAACACAACGAAGACGGGGCGCTCGGCATCGTGATCAATCGCCCGCTGGGCCTGCGGCTCGGAGGTCTTTACCAGCAACTGTCGGTTACGGGCAAGGATCCCGAGGCTGCGCAACGTCCGGTAATGCTGGGCGGCCCTGTCGGCCCGGAAAAGGGCTTTGTGCTGCACAATTCCGCGCATGCCTACGAACACTCGATCCGCATCTCTGACGATATCCAGCTGACCTTTTCGCGCGACGTGCTGGATGCTATGGCGGCAGGTAGCGGCCCGGAGAAATCCCTGATTGCACTGGGCTACGCGGGCTGGCAGCCGGGGCAGCTTGAACAGGAGATGCGCGCCAATTCCTGGCTCAGTGTGCCGGCCAATCCGAACATCGTTTTCGAAACGCCGTTCGAACAACGCTGGGCAGCTGCGGCCGAAATCCTTGGCATCGACATCAGCCGGATGGCACCCGATGCCGGGCACGCCTGAGGCGACAGCGCCCGAAACCATCCTGGCATTTGACTATGGCCGGCGCCGCATAGGCGTTGCGGTAGGCCAGACGATTACGGCCTCGGCCAGTCCGTTGGGCGTGATCAGCAACAGTGCTGCGGGCGCGGACCTGGGAGAGATCGAGGCGCTGATCCGCGAGTGGCGGCCCGACCGGTTGATCGTCGGCCTGCCATTGCATGCCGATGGCTCGCCGAGTGACCTGCAGCAAGTCCTCGATGCCTTTATCGAGCAGCTGCGGGCCTTTGCGTTGCCGATCGAATCCGTTGACGAACGCTACACCTCGCTCGAAGCCGCGACCGAGCTCCAAGCGGCCCGTGCGCGAGGCGAGCGCGGTCGCATATCGAAATCGCTTATTGACAGCACTGCCGCGGTCCTGATCGCCGAGAGATATCTGGCCGCCCGCAGCAATTGACAGTAGACTTGCCCCGCCATGCAAGCCCCGGAGATCTTTCCAGTACTGGACGACGAAACCAGTCTGCAGTTGAACGCGGACGGCGAACTGCGTCATCTGCTGACGCTGAAAGGGCTGGATCGCGAGATGCTGACGGAATTGCTCGACGAAGCAGAGCGATTCGTCAGCCAGCCAGGCCGCAAGGCAATTCGCAGCCGCTCTCTCGTCGGCCGCACCGTCGCCAATCTGTTCTTCGAACCGAGTACGCGCACGCGCGCATCGTTTGATCTGGCCGGAAAGCGACTTGGCGCTGACGTGCTCAATCTCGACGTCAATACCTCATCGCGCAAGAAAGGCGAAAGCATACTCGACATGATTTACACCCTGCAGGCGATGCACGTCGACATCATGGTGATTCGCGATGCAAGCGCCGGCGTACCCGCGTTTATCGCGCGCAGTGTCGACCAGCACGTCAGCATACTCAATGCCGGTGAAGCAGATGTGTCACACCCGACACAAGGGCTGCTCGACCTGCTGACCATGCGACAACGGCTCGGCAGGTTCGAGGATATGACGGTTGCGATCGTCGGTGACATTGCTCATTCGCGGGTTGCGCGCTCTGCCGCGCATGGCCTGCATACGCTGGGCGTGGGCGAATTACGGCTCATTTCACCGCCGTCCCTTGCGGCTGCACCGGCCGAAATGCCGGACGCAAAAAACTACGACAACCTCGCGCTCGGACTGCGCGGTGCGAACGTCGTCATGGCATTACGAATCCAGCGCGAGCGCATCGCCGACCTCGACGGCATTCCGGATAGTGACGAGTATTTTCGGCATTTCGGCGTCACTGCCGAGCGGCTGCGCGTCGCCGCATCGAACGTAATCGTCATGCACCCCGGCCCGATGAATCGGGGCATCGAGATCGAATCGGCACTCGCTGACAGCCCGGTATCCGTCATTACGCAGCAGGTCAGTAACGGCGTTGCGGTGCGCATGGCTGTACTCGAGCGCGTCAGCAGGATCATGGCCTCGCATTGATCAGCGCCGCGCAAAAAGACGCTCAGCGCAATCGCGGCACGCTATTCGTCGAGTCAGGCATTTTGCTGAGCGTCGAAAAATTTCCAGGCGATCAGTTCATCATGCGCTTTCGCGCGCCACAGTGCGCAGCGGCTGCCCGGCCGGGCAACTTCGTGCACATCAGTTGTGACGAATCCCTGCCGATGCGACGGCCCCTGTCGATCATGCGCGTGGTCGACGACAGCATCGACGTTCTTTACAAGATTGCCGGGCACGGTCTGCGGCTGCTGGCTAACCATGAGCCGGGTGACGAGATCAGCATACTCGGTCCGATTGGCAAACCCTTCGATCCGGATTCGGGCCGGCCGAATTGCCTGCTGATCGGCGGCGGTGTCGGCATTCCGCCAATGGTGTTCCTGGCGGACAGGCTGCGGCGAGAATCCCGCTGGCGATCGGTAGCCATTCTCGGCTCCGAAATTCCTTTTCCGTTCGAACTGCAGCAGTCGAAACTGCCAGCGCCGTGGACGGACGATAGTGTCGTCAGCGCCATGCCTTTGCTCGAGAGCTGGGGTATACCGAGCCGGCTCTGCAGTCTGTCGGATTTCGCCGGTTGCTACCGGGGCTATGTCACCGGCCTCGCGAACGACTGGCTGCAGTACCTGGGCGAGTCAGAGCTTGCCCGGACACAGCTGTTTGCCTGCGGACCGACGCCGATGCTCAAGGCTGTCGCTGAACTCGCGGCCAAATATGAATTGCCCTGCCAGGTCTCGCTCGAGGAATTCATGGCCTGTGCGGTCGGTGGCTGTGCTGGCTGCGCGGTCGAAATTACCACGCCCGAGGGCAGGGCGATGAAGCGCGTTTGCGTTGATGGCCCGGTGTTTGAAGCTTCAACAGTAGTCTGGTAGCGGCCGGGGTCGGAGACCATCTAACCGCCGAAATTGATTTTCGCTTCGAGATTCGAGCGTGAATCGGCATGGCCCATCGCTTCTTCGAGCGTGATCTCACCGGCCTTGTAGAGATTGAGCAGCGCATCGTCGAAGGTTTGCATGCCCTGCTCACCCGAGTCCCTGTGCGCCTCTTTCACGGCTGAAATATCGCCCTTCAGGATCAGGTCCTTGATATGTGGCGTATTCAGCATCAACTCAACCGCGGCAACGAGCTTGCCAGTGCGTGAACGAACCAGGCGCTGCGACAAGATTGCTCGCAGATAGTGGCCGAGATCCATGAATATCTGGCCGTGCTGTGCCTGCGGGAACATGTTGATAACACGATCCAGCGTTTCCGCCGCGTTGTTCGAATGCAGGGTACCGAGTACCAGGTGACCGGTACCGGCCATATCCAGTGCTGCCTGCATCGATTCGCGATCACGGATCTCGCCGATCTGGATGACATCGGGCGCTGCCCGCATCGCACTCTTGAGGGCGCGTTCGTAAGATCGGGTATCGAGCCCGATTTCGCGCTGATTTACGATCGACTTCTTGTTGGGATGCAGAAATTCGATCGGATCTTCCACAGTAATTATATGCGACGACGTCAACTCATTACGGTGATTGATCATCGCTGCCAGTGTCGTCGACTTGCCACAACCAGTCGCGCCCACCATTAAAACCAGACCGCGACGCAGCATAACCAGGTCTTTCAACTGCTCCGGCATGCCCAACTCATCGAGCGTCGGCAATTCTGAAGTAATGTAGCGCAGCACCATTGCAACG
The DNA here is from genome assembly GCA_964533065.1 of uncultured Woeseiaceae bacterium. Lineage (GTDB taxonomy): Bacteria > Pseudomonadota > Gammaproteobacteria > Steroidobacterales > Woeseiaceae > UBA1847. The sequence continues at coordinate 25,629 of CAZHLE010000007.1, forward strand.
TTGCCGCGCTGATGGAAAACATTGACGCGAAAACGCCCAAGCCCGGTTTCCGATATTGCAAAATCGATTTCGAGATCGCGCGAAAAAGTTTCGAGCTGGTCTTCGTTCATGAGTTCCAGCGCCGCCTGTTTCACCATCTTCGGCGTCATCTCGAGCTTGTTGACCGGCATGATCTTGCCGTCGATCTTGATCTTGGCTGGCGAGAATGGCGCAAAGAACAGGTCCGACGCCTTTTTTTCGACCATCAATTTGAATAACGGTTTTACGTTCATTTACAGTTTCTTCGGTGACGCTCAAAAAGTCTGAGCGGTGTCCTCTTCGAGGATATTGAGACTCTCCGATTGATGATCGGCAATCGAAGAATCTCGCTTGCTTTCGAGTTTGACGCGCAGCCTGAGCTCGTTCTTCGAATCGGCGTTACGCATTGCTTCTTCGTACGAGATCGCGCCTTCCTCGTAGAGGTAGAACAATGCCTGGTCGAAGGTTTGCATACCGAGGCGAGTCGACTTGCTCATGATTTCCTTGATCTGACCAACTTCTCCCTTGAAGATCAGGTCCGCAATAAGTGGCGTATTGAGCATGATTTCCATCGCTGCGACACGGCCAATACCACCTTCGCGTGGTATCAGGCGTTGCGAAATAAACGCCTTGGTATTCAGGGACAGATCCATCAACAGCTGCTGGCGTCGCTCCTCGGGGAAGAAGTTGATGATGCGATCAAGCGCCTGGTTGGCACTGTTAGCGTGCAGCGTCGCGAGGCAGATGTGGCCGGTTTCAGCAAACTGAATCCCGTACTCCATCGTTTCCCGATCACGTATTTCACCAATCAGGATGACGTCGGGCGCCTGCCGCAATGTGTTCTTCAACGCGGCGTGCCAGGTTTCCGTATCGACACCTACTTCGCGCTGCGTAATGACGCAGCCCTTGTGCGGATGCACATATTCGACTGGATCCTCGATGGAAACAATATGACCACGCGAATTTTCGTTGCGATGCCCGATCATCGCCGCCATCGTCGTCGACTTACCGGAACCAGTGCCGCCGACAACGATGACCAGGCCACGCTTGTTCATGACCACGTCTTTGAGAATCGGTGGCAACTCGAGGTCCTCGAGCGTCGGTATTTCGGTGGTAATGGTGCGCAATACGGCGCCGACATAGCCCTGCTGAATAAACGCACTGACGCGGAACCGTCCGATACCCTGCGGTGCGATCGCAAAATTACATTCCTTGGTTGCGTCAAATTCCTTGATCTGCTTGTCGTTCATGATCGAACGCACCATGATCGCCGCCTGATCCGCGGACAACGGTGTATCGGTCGCCTTGTGAATCGTGCCGTCGACTTTGATCGCTGGCGGGAAGCCTTTGGTCAAGAATAGGTCCGAACCGTCACGCTCCACCATTTTGCGTAGCAGATTCTGTGTCAGTCGTACCGCTTGTTCGCGTTCCATTGTGCTGTTCTCCTGCGAGGACGCCGCTCAGGCGATCCTAGAAATTCTCTTTTTGTACTGCTCGGAATCGAGCTTCTTCCTTGTTGATCAGGCCCTTCGACAGCAGCTCGGACAGGTTCTGGTCCAGCGTATGCATGCCGTTCGACTGGCCCGTCTGGATTGCCGAATACATTTGCGCGATCTTGCCCTCACGAATCAGGTTACGAATTGCCGGCGTACCGATCATGATCTCGTGTGCCGCGATACGCCCACCACCGATTCGTTTCAGCAACGTCTGCGAAATTACCGCGCGCAAAGACTCGGACAACATCGCCCGCACCATTTCTTTTTCGGCCGCCGGAAATACATCGACAATGCGATCGATAGTCTTTGCCGCGGAACTGGTATGCAGTGTGCCGAAAACAAGGTGGCCGGTTTCGGCGGCCGTCAGGGCCAGGCGGATGGTCTCGAGGTCGCGTAACTCGCCGACCAGGATGACGTCCGGGTCCTCACGCAGTGCGGATCGCAGTGCTTCGTTGAAGCCGAGGGTGTCGCGATGAACCTCGCGCTGATTGATCAGCGATTTCTTTGACTCGTGCACGAATTCGATCGGATCCTCGATCGTCAGGATATGGTCCGGCTTGTTGTCATTGATGTAGTCGACCATAGCTGCAAGAGTTGTCGACTTACCCGAGCCGGTCGGCCCGGTCACGAGGCAAATGCCACGTGGGTACATGCAGATGTCTTTGAAAATGGCTGGTGCGCCGAGATCATCGAGGCTCAGAATATCGGAGGGAATAATCCGGAACACCGCGGCCGAACCCCGATTCTGGTTGAACGCGTTGACGCGAAACCGGGCCAGTTTCGGAATTTCGAATGAGAAGTCTGTCTCGAGGAATTCTTCGTAGTCCTTGCGCTGCTTGTCATTCATGATGTCGTACACCATGCTGTTGACGTCTTTATGCGTCAGCGCCGGCATGTTGATACGCTTGATATCTCCGTCCACCCGGATCATCGGCGGCACACCACCGGAGAGATGCAGGTCGGACGCGTTGTTCTTTACCGTGAACGACAACAATTGGGCTACGTCAACGGCCATGCTTTTCCCTCGTAGTGGATAGCCGGACTTACCATAACCCGGCCTTGAATGAAGCCTAGTATAGCGAAGCACCCGGAGCAAAACGTGATTAGAGTCACGGAAAACTTAGGCGTTATCATAGATTTGCTGGCGCAGGCCTGCCGTGATGCGGGTCGCGAGGACCGATCGGTCCGTCTGCTCGCGGTCAGCAAGAAACAGCCTTTGCAGGCTATTTTGGACGCAGCCGAGGCCGGGCAAAAGGATTTCGGCGAGAATTTCGTCCAGGAGGGCGTCGACAAGATCGCCGCCATCGGCCGCAACGACCTGGTCTGGCACTTTATTGGCCACCTGCAGGCCAACAAGACACGGGCCGTGGCCAGCCATTTTGACTGGGTCCATACGGTAGACCGCCACAAGATCGCCGCCCGGCTGAGCGAACAACGGCCAGCCGACCGCGACGACCTCAATATCTGCCTGCAGGTAAACGTTGATGACGAGGCTGGCAAATCCGGGATTACCTGCGACGAGGTCCTGCCGCTGGCTCGAAGCGTTGCGGACCTGCCACGCATCCGGCTGCGTGGCCTGATGTGCCTGCCCAGGATACGGCAGGAGTTTTCGGCCCAGCGCGAACCGTTCGCGAGGTTGCGGGAGTTATTCGAGCAACTGCAGCAACACGGGCTGCCTGTCGACACCCTGTCGATGGGCATGAGCGACGATTTCAGGGCCGCAATTTTTGAAGGCAGTACAATCGTCCGTATCGGAACTGCGTTGTTCGGAGTCAGGCAGTAGAGACATGAGTGGATCAAGCGGCGACAAGCGAATCGGCTTTGTCGGGGGCGGCAATATGACGCTCGCGATTGCCGGCGGACTTCTCAAAAGCGGTTATCCGGGAGCAAGCCTCCGTATTTCCGAGCCCTTTGCGGAACAACGCCAGCGTTTGAGCAATGCCCTGCCCGGCGCCGAGGTCGGCGCGGACAACGCGGCACTGGCAGCCGACGTCGATTGTCTCGTACTCGCTACCAAACCGCAGGTCTTGAGCGCGGTTTGTGCGGAACTGTCTGCTGCGGTGCAGCGCCAGAAGCCCTTGATCGTGTCGATTGCTGCGGGCGTCCGCAGCGCGGCCATCTCGTCCTGGCTTGGTGGTGGCCTCGCGGTAGTCCGGGTCATGCCGAACCAGCCGGCGTTGCTCGGGCTCGGCGCATCCGCGTTGTTTGCAAACGATCGGGCAGACGAGGGCGATCGCGAGCTGGCAGCCACGATCATGGCCGCAGTTGGCAAGCTCGTCTGGGTCGGGGACGAAGCGGATATCGACTCGGTCACCGCAATTTCAGGCAGCGGACCTGCCTATTTCTACCTGCTGATTGACGTGCTGATCAAGACCGCGACCAGCATGGGTCTTGACGACGCGGCGGCGCGTACGCTTGCTGTACAAACTGCGCTTGGCGCGGCGGCACTGGCCGACGATAGCGGTGCGGCCATG
>CAZHLE010000007.1:29626-36225 GCA_964533065.1 uncultured Woeseiaceae bacterium
ACGAACTCATTTGCCGGGTGCGTTCGCCCGGCGGCACGACCGCGGCGGCACTCGATAGCCTGGATCAGCAGGACGTCCGTGCTATCTTTGCCACGGCATTGCGGGCGGCACGGGACAGGGCCGTCTTTTTGGCGAACGAGGCTGAACAATAATGCGTGCACTCATTTACATCATCGATGCATTGTCGATGCTTATCACGCTGGTGTTCCTGCTACGGTTCTGGCTGCCGTGGTTTCGCGTCGACTTTCGCAACCCGCTCGCGCAGGGAATTTTACAAGTCACATCACCAGTGATTAACCCGCTGCGGCGTTTTATCCCCGCCATCGGCCGTATCGATACTGCCACTATCCTGGTTGCGTATGTCGTTCAGGCACTGACAACGATTCTTGTAATCCTGCTCAGCGGCAACGTGCCGGGTGCAAGGTTCGTGCTGCTGGCCGCACTGATTCAGCTCGCCATACTTTCTTTGCGGCTATTCATGTTCGCCATCATTGTCCGCATCGTCCTTAGCTGGATCGCGCCACAAACGCACAACCCCGTAAGCGCCATTCTCACCAGTATCACCGAACCATTGCTTGCACCGTGCCGGCGCTTGATTCCGTCGATGGGAGGCTTTGATATTTCACCGGTTTTCGCGATTATCCTGCTGGGCGCATTGTCCATATTGCTGCAGGATTCGCTGGCCTGGCTGCTTTGACTGGATTGACACCAACGCCGCATCTCGCGGCACGGTCGACAAATGGTTTATAGTGAGTGCCACGGGAGGAAAGGTATGGTGTACAAAACAAGAATAGTAATCGCCCTGTCTTTGTTTGCCCTGTCGAGTGCCTGTGGCGGACCCGGTGAATCTGCGGTCGTTCCGGAGGCCCAGCCGGCCGGCGCCAGCAACGCCGACATCGGCGATCACGTTGTGCATTTCAGTGCCATGTCAACCGATCAACTGACGCCAGAGGTGGCACGGGCCTTTAACATCGTACGCTCCAAGAATCGGGCGATGCTTACAGTTTCTGTATTGGGCAAGTCCGACCAGAAGGCAGTTGCGGCGACCGTAGGCGTTGAAGTAGTCAACCTTACGGGCCAGCTGAAAAATATTTCGATGCGTAAGATCGACGAAGGCGACGCCATCTATTATATCGGTGAAGTAGCGGTCGCAAATCGCGAAACCCTTGTGTTTGATATTAGTGTTATGCCCGATGGAGCGGATCGCGTCAGTGAATTGCGCTTCAAACGCGAGTTCTTTACTGACTAGGCATAGCCGCCAAGACCTGTTATTGTCGCGCTGCTTTTTTACGCGGGCATGCCCGCATGGCGCGGGCGCAGATGCAGGCCCGCTTTCGTTTTTTTGGGGAGTCAGTATTTCATGGCAGAGATCAGCAGTAAGCCACCAACCAAGTCAGAAATCTACGCAAAGATCGTCGCGGACACTGGATTGTCCCGCAAAGACGTCGCAGCAGTATTCGAGTCACTCAATGGCCAGATCAAAAAAAGCCTCGGCGGCCGTAACGGCGCAGGCGTGTTTGCGATTCCAGGCCTTCTGAAAATGCGCGTTGTGAAGAAACCAGCGCGTAAAGCTCGCGAGGGAACGAATCCGTTCACGGGCGAAACAATGATGTTCAAGGCCAAGCCGGCTTCGAAAGCGGTCAAGATCCTGGCTTTGAAGGGCCTCAAAGACATGGTCTGAACCTGAGATTGGGGACAGTTACCGCATTACCCCGGACCGGCCGGTCCGGGGTAATGCGGTAACTGTCCCCATTTCTTTGTGCACGAAATTCATAACCAGCTCGCGGAGCTCGACCAGTCTGCCGTGAAAAAAATGGTCGGCCCCCGGCATGACTGCGAGTTCCGGCCCGGGCGATAACTGGTTCATCCAGGCGATGATCGCCTCGATATCAACGAGTTCGTCCTGATCACCTTGCACCAGCAACCAGGGACAATCCGGCTGTCCTTTAAGGTCTGCGGCAATTCGTGCAATCACCGGTGCCACGCTGATCAGGCCGTCCACCCGGCTGTCGACGGCAGCCCGAATCGCGATCGCGGCGCCAAAGGAAAAACCCGCCAGCCAGATTGGCCCGCCGGTCGACCCGGCGCGCAACCATGCAAGCGCCGCCTTGGCATCCTCCAGTTCACCAACACCGTCATCGTATTTACCGGCACTACCCTCTGTGCCCCGAAAATTGAAGCGCAATGCGGAAAAACCCATGCGCACGAATGCTCGCGCGAGGGTGTGTACGACCTTGTTATGCATGGTGCCGCCGTGCTGGGGGTGCGGGTGGCAAATCAGCGCGGCACCGTGCGCGACCGCAGCGGCCGGGCTTTCCAGGATGGCCTCGAGAACACCGGCGGGACCCGGCACTGATATCTTTTGCGATTTTGGCGGTCGATTGCTCATGCTGGCGTCCAATATTGGCTTAAGTGGATGTTATTGCTGTAAAATTGCGGGCCTCTGCCCTCAACCCAGATCCCCATGACAAGCCGCATTGATCTCGAGGCACGTTACTGTGCCCAAAATTACAAGCCCTTGCCAGTCGTGCTGACGCGTGGCGAGGGTGTCTATGTCTGGGATACCGATGGTAAGAAGTATCTCGACCTGATGAGTGCCTACTCGGCCGTCAGCCATGGTCACGCCCACCCGCGGCTGGTGAAGCTCGTGCAGGAGCAGGTTGCCCGATTGAGCGTCGTGTCACGCGCATTTTTCAGCGATAAGCTTGGGCCGTTTCTTGAGCGAGCCTGCGAGTTGACCGGCCAGGACATGGCGCTGCCGATGAATACCGGCGCCGAGGCTGTTGAAACGGCTATCAAGGCTGCCCGCAAATGGGCCTACACGGTCAAGGGAGTCGCCGCCGACAAAGCCGAAATTATCGCCTGCTCGGGCAATTTCCATGGCCGCACGATCGCCATCATCACAATGTCTGACGAGCCGCAATACCAGAACGGCTTCGGTCCGTTTCCGGATGGCTTCCGTACCGTCGAGTACGGCGACATCGGCGCGCTGGAGGCGGCGATCAACAAAAATACGGCCGCATTCCTGGTGGAACCAATCCAGGGCGAGGGCGGCATTATCATACCGCCGGCGGGTTACCTGAAAGCCGCCGAGCGCTTGTGCCGAAAGCACAATGTGCTGTTGCTGGTAGATGAAATTCAGACCGGCCTCGGACGCACCGGCAAAATGCTGGCCTCAGAGCATGAAGATGTAAAACCGGATGGCCTGATGTTAGGCAAGGCGCTCGGCGGTGGCATCCTGCCGGTCTCCATGTTTCTCGCGCGACGCGAAATCATGCAGGTGTTTTCTCCCGGCGACCATGGCAGCACTTTCGGTGGCAACCCGCTGGCTGCCGTCGTCGGCCTCGAAGCCCTCAACATCCTGGTCGAAGAGCGACTGGCCGAACGCAGCGCTGAAATGGGCGATTACCTGCTCGCCGAGCTCGCAGCCATCAGGAGCCCGCTCATTAAGGAACTGCGCGGCCGCGGACTGTTCATCGGCATCGAGATTGACGCGGAAGTGGCGCGAGCAAGAGAAGTCTGTGAGGCGCTGATGCAGCGCGGCGTACTCAGCAAGGAAACCCATTCGACGGTCGTGCGCCTCACACCACCGCTGGTCATCAGCAAAGCGGAGATCGACTGGGCGGTAAGCCAGATTCGCGCAGTCTTGCAGGAGATGGGCCGGCTGCGGCTGGCCTCATAGGGATTCGACGCAATGCCCGAAATCACTGTGGTACAGATCGTCAGTTTGCTAGCCGCCCTGTTGTTCGGGATTTTCATAGGCTGGATTTTTCGTGGCAAAAAAAGCATTGCCGAGAAAACAGCGATCAATCTCGGCTGGCAGGAACAACTTACAGCGCAACGCACAGAACATGAGCGCCTGCTCGAACAGAACAAGAGCCTGATGGAGCAAAACGGCCAGTACCAGGCCTCCAACAAGGACTCGAAAATGCGAACCAGCGAGCTGTCTGCCGCACTCAAGGAAGCTTTTGAGCGTCGCGACGAGCTGCAGCGCCAGATCAAGGACATTCGCAGCAACCTGGAAGCCACGGTGGCACAGCGAAATCAATTGCAGACCGATATGCAGCATCGCGCGGTTGAAGACGACGCCGCATCCACAGCACTCAAGGTGCGTGACACGCAGATCGCGAAACTGAAAAAAGACCTCGAGAGCTGGCAGCAGCGCGTACCGCCGCTGGTGGAACGCTTTCGCGTTCGCAATGAAGAGGCCAACACTCTGCAGCAGGATTTGAACGCAGCGCAGAACCGCATTGCGGCACTCGAATCCATGCTGGGATCGGATGAGACCCGCGTAGAGCCGGTAGACGCCGAGAGCCTCGGGGGCAATCTGTATGCATCCAATGATCCGGATAAGTCAGTCGAGGATGAGTCTATCGAGGATGACGTCGACGATGATGCTGTTGCTGAATTGCTGCAGGAGTTCGAGCAACTTGAGGACGAAGTTGCCACGCTGGCCGGCGCTGGCGACGCCCGCGATGACTTGCGGCAGATCAAGGGCATCGGCCCAGCCATTGCGAAAACTCTGCATGAGCTCGGAATATTCCGGTTCGAGCAGATTGCCGCCATGAGCGACTACGACATAGACCGCATTGCCGAAAGACTCAAAGGCTTTCGCAGCCGCATCTATCGGGAGGACTGGTTGGGCCAGGCGCGCAGACTGCTGGATCAGAAACTGAGCGGTTCCGCCTAGTTTCATGTCCGCCCCGCAGCGGCAACAGGTGCAGGTCTTTGTGTCTGTCGTGTTACTGGCGGTTGCGACGCTGCTCGCAGTGCCGGTCGATCACGCCGTGCCGCTTAAGGCTACGCCTGAAACCTCCGCGACATTGTTCGACGAGCCGCAGTTTGTGATTCAGCTCGGTCGCAATCATTTGCGAATTTCCGGCGCAACGGCGTCTACCGAACATGAAGCTGCCTTGCTGCAGCTGGCCGGGGAACAGTTCGCCGCCGCCAGCATCGACACCGACTTTCGCAAAGCCGTGATCCTGAGTGCTGGCTGGGAAACCCTGAGCACCCGCCTTTTGTACCTGGTTGCGGCAACGGAGTCGGCGCAGGCCAGGCTCGATGCGAACAAAATCGAGATCCGCGGTGTAAGTCATGACGGTCCAGACTATGAACGCCGCCTGCAATTCCTGCGCGAGGCCGTCGGTCAAAATCGTGACCTGCTTTCGGACGTGATCGCCACAGACGACGGCATATCATTTGACGACCTCTGCCGGCGGAATTTTGCCAGCTTTGCCGACGAGCCGATCGAGTTTCGGCAATCGGGTACGCGCATTCGAGAATCGTCCTATGCGCTGCTGGATAAACTGGCGGAGTTCTCGTTCGACTGTGACAACAGCCGGATTGCCGTTATCGGTCACAGCGATGACACAGGCGCCGGCGACTGGAACCTGCAGATCAGTCGTGCGCGCGCCGAAGCGGTGGTGGCCGCGCTTAAGCTACGTGGCATGGCCAGCGACCGGCTGATCATCGAAGGGCGCGGCGCATCACAGCCGATTGCGAGCAACGACACGGTCGCAGGCCGCGAACGCAATCGCCGCATCGAGTTCGAGTTGCGCTAACCCCTATTGCGTCGCTGGCGCGTCCAAGCCGTGCAGCTCAAAAAGCTCGACCTCGAACACCAGCGTTGCCCCGGGTGGAATGACATTGCCGGCGCCGCGCGCGCCATAACCCATCTCGGGAGCGATGGTCAGTTCACGCAGCTCACCAATCGCCATGCCGGCAACACCCTGGTCCCAACCTTTGATCACGCGACCTGCGCCGAGTGGGAATTGGAACCGTTCACCGCGATCCACCGAGCTGTCGAACTTGTCACCCCGCTTGTCGGCAGCACTTTCGTCGAACAACCAACCTGTGTAATGCACGACCACACTGTCGCCAGCCGCCGCAGCCTGGCCGTCACCGGCGCGCAGGATCCGAGCAGATAATCCCGGCGAAATTTCAAAACTTTCTGCCTGCATGTTCGTGCTCATCGCAGCGCCCTCCGTCGTCATGGCTTCTTCTGTTGTTGGCTCTGCCGTGGCTGAATTGTCCCCGGCCGGCTGGCCGCAGCCAGCCGTCAAAATGGCAATAGTCATTGCCAAAGTCGTGTTGCGAAACATCATTGATATTCCTTTCGGTGGATAAACAAGAGCAGCACCCGAACTATTTCGAACTGGCGAAGTCCAGCGATGCCGAATTAATACAGTAGCGCAATCCCGAGGGTTGCGGGCCATCCTCAAAAACATGGCCTAGATGCGCGCCGCACTGGCTGCAAACGACTTCGTCCCGAATCATGCCATGGCTGGTATCACGTACCGTGCGCACTGCCTCGCCAGCCAGCGGCAACCAGAAACTGGGCCAACCCGAACCTGAGTCGTATTTGTGCGTGGAGGAAAACAGCTCCGCATCGCAACATACGCAGCGATAGGTGCCATCCGCCTTGTTATCGACGTACTTGCCGGTAAACGGGCGTTCGGTGCCTTTTTGCTGCGTCACGCGGAATTGCTCGTCGCTCAGGCGGCAACGCAGATCGTCGCTGGTATTGTCTTTGCTCATGGCGATCGTTTTAGCCCTTGGCAGCCGGCGAATCAAGTTCAAGCAGCAGCTTGTTCATGCGC
>CAZHLE010000007.1:36235-37511 GCA_964533065.1 uncultured Woeseiaceae bacterium
GCCGGATTCTCGAGCGACGACCCTTCCGCGAGCAAGGCATGATCGAGCAGGATTTCGGCCCGTGTTGCAAAGCGCGCCTGGTCGGCTTCGGCCGCCAGCAACAGGAGCATCGGGTGCTCGACATTGATTTCCAGCACCGGTTTGCTGACTGGCAGTGCCTGGCCGCTCGCCTCGAGCAGGCGTCGCAACTGTGGCCCCGGATCGTCCGCACCGGCGACGACGCAGGCAGGCGAGTCCACGAGTCGCTGGCTGATCTGCACGTCGGCCACACGTTCGCGGAGCGCCCGTTTAATTTGTTTCAGCAGTGCCTTGTGCTCCTTCTCATCCACCGCCGCCGTAATCTTGCCGGATGCACCCGGGACTTCGACCCCGGCGCGACTGATGTCCTGAAACTCCTTGCCCTCGTACTCAGCAAGGCTTTCTGCCATCCAGGGATCGATACGATCCGTCAGCAACAGCACTTCAACGCCCTGTGCGGAAAATCGCTCGAGGTGAGGGCTCGCCAATGCAGTCGCCGGATTCTCGGCCAGCATGTAGTAAATCTTGTCCTGCTCCGGCGAGATGCGAGCGATGTAGTCATCCAGTGATTGGTCTTGTATTGCGGTACTGCCCTTGCTGCTCGCGAAACGCAATAATTTGACCAGCTTTTCCTTGTTCACAGGGTCCTCGATCAGCCCCTCTTTCAGGACCTGGCCAAATTGCGTCCAGAATTTCGCGTACTTGTCCGGCTCGCTGCGCGCCAGTTTGTCGAGCATATCGAGGACCCGGCGGGTCAGCGCGGCCCGCATGGACGTCAATTCCGGATTTTGCTGCAGTAGCTCACGCGACACGTTGAGCGGCAGATCCGACGCGTCGACCACGCCTTTGATGAAGCGCAGATACAAGGGCAGGAACTGCTCGGCATCATCCATGATGAACACCCGCTGCACGTACAACTTCAGACCGCGTGCCGCGTCGCGATTCCACAGATCGTAAGGCGCTGCCGAGGGCAGGAACAGCAGGCTGGTGTACTCACGCTTGCCCTCGACCCGATTGTGACTCCAACTCAGCGGGTCCTCGAAGTCGTGCGTCAGGTACTTGTAGAACTCTGTGTACTCATCGTCAGTGATCTCGGCCCTCGAGCGCAGCCATAGCGCGGTTGCTGCATTGATGACGCGCGCTTCATCGCTCTCGGCGTCCCGGATTGAGACCGGAAAAGCGACGTGATCGGAATAACGGCGCACCAGGGTCTCAATGCGCAGCGGCTCACAGAATTCAGCCGCATCATCCTTCAGGT
>CAZHLE010000007.1:37521-49320 GCA_964533065.1 uncultured Woeseiaceae bacterium
TTCGCCCTGACCCTCTGACTGCCAGCGGGCACCCGCGTGCGCGGCCAGCCCCGCCCGGCGGCTCTCGACCGTAACCGAATCGGCAACAATGAACGCCGAGTAAAATCCGACGCCAAACTGGCCGATCAGCTGGGCATCTTTCTTTTGATCGCCAGTCATCTTGCCAAGAAAGTCGGCTGTGCCGGAACGCGCAATCGTGCCAAGATTTTCGACCAGCTCGGCACGCGACATGCCAATACCGTTGTCGCTGATCGCCAGCGTCCTGGCCTTCTTGTCGAACACTATGCCGATCGACAACTGCTGATCGTCGACCAGCAGATCTGGTTGCGCCAGGGCCTCGAAACGTAACTTGTCAGCAGCGTCAGAAGCGTTCGATATCAACTCGCGGAGGAAGATTTCCTTGTTGCTGTACAAGGAATTGATCATTAACTTCAGCAATTGACGAATCTCGGCCTGAAAACCGAGTGTCTCTGGGCCGCTTGTATCGCTCACGCCTGTATCTCCTGACATCAATGCAACAGCCGGCATCCGGCCACATCAAGTCAGACACGATAAGGGCTTATCGGGCTATTTCAAGTAGTTGTAGATAAGCTCGCGACGCCACGAAACGCCGCGCGCGGCGTGGTCACCGAACGGTATAACAGCGTGACGAACAGGATAATGGCCGTTGCCATGGCCAAGGGCGGGTGCCACAGGGCGAGCAATACGCCGGCAATCGGGCCAAGTATCGACACCGCCAGTAATGACAGGGACAGCAGGAAACTCCGGACGCGTTCGTTGACCAGTCGAATGGCCGCAATCATGTCGTCCAGTTCATCCAGCCATTGCATTATTATTTCCATGCTAACGAACGATCGAGAGTCGTGGCAGGCTGCTGCGTGCATCATTCGCCGCGACATCATCAGCTTCCAGGGACGCAGCGTTCGATTGCTTGGCATGCGCTATCGCGCGATGAAACAACTCCCAGCGCTGGCGCGAAGATTCGTTCTTCAGTGTAACAACGGGCGATTCAGATTCCGTGTATTTGTTTGACATACTATTTAAATCGCAATTTGTACAGTATTGGGGCTAACTATAATTCGCTGCAATGATTGCCTCCGTGAGACGCATCACAGCTTGCTTTGATGGCCTTAGAATTTAATCCACATACGTTAAAAACCTGACGCAGTTCCGTTCGTAAATCTCGCAAGCGTCACAGTGCAAAATCCACCACCGGCAAACGAAAACGCCGACACAAGGTCGGCGTTTTAGAAAATGATTTTCAGTGTGACCTTACTCGGAATCCTTGTCCGATTCTTTTGTCCAGTTACGCCGCACCTGTTCAGTCCAGTTGCGATAACCTTTCCACGAATACAGCGCCGGATCCAGACCGGTACGACGACCTCGCGGCGCAGGCGCCTTCGAGATCCACTGTCGATACTGTCGCCAACCATCAGCGTCATTCGCCGCGGGTTGGTCTGCACTCACCGCATCGCCGGGCTTGGCCGGTGTTGCGTCGGCGTCGGTACCGAACCCGTCGGCCCATCTGAGGTGTTTGTTGTCTGACATTACCCCGCCCTGATCAATCCTGTGATCGAATGCTACGGGCCAGACGTGCCAATTCACAGGAACTGCATCACAATGCGGACTCGCATTTTCTACTTATTTTTCAAATCGTTAACAGTCTGTTTTACTTAAATCCGGCAGCGGTGAGACGCGCGTTCGGCCGACTTAACAATAAGCGTACGCTCAGGAAACCCGATAACAGGGCTGATATTCAGCGCCGGAAATTTTCATGCGCCGCTCTGCAACGAAAGCCGCGAGCAGATTGTCCAGCATTGCCATTACGCGCGTCGAGCCGTGGATAGTGAATGGTCCGTGTTTTTCAATCTGTTCCATCGTATCGTCGCGAACATTGCCGGAAACAATGCCCGAAAATACGCGCCGCAAGACTGCGGCCAGTTCGTGCGCCGGCAGGGACTCATCGACATTGAGTGCAGCCATCGAAGTGTGCGTCGCGACGAACGGTTGCTGAAATTCCTCTGGAATAACCAGGCGCCAGTTGAAATAAAACGCATCACCGTGCTTTTTACGAACCTCCTGCACTGCAGACATCGCTGCCTGCGCCTGTCGTCCGACCTCACGCGGGTCGCCTACAATGATCGAGTAACGTGACTGCGCCTCCTTGCCGAGCGTGGCACCGACAAACTCATCGATCTGCCAAAAATACGCTGCGGATGATGCAGGCCCGGTCATAATCATCGGCATTGATTGTTCGCGATTCTCCGGGTGCAACAGAATGCCCAGCAGGTACAGGATCTCTTCGGCCGTACCAACGCCACCGGGGAAAATCACGATGCAATGTCCGACGCGAACAAATGCTTCCAGGCGCTTCTCTATGTCCGGCATGATCACCAGCGAATTGACAATCGGGTTCGGTGACTCAGCCGCGATGATGCCGGGCTCGGTGATGCCGATATAGCGGCCATTTCTTACCCGTTGCTTGGCGTGGCCTATGGTCGCTCCTTTCATCGGGCCCTTCATCGCGCCGGGGCCACAGCCGGTGCATACGTTGAGGCTGCGCAGCCCCAGTTCGTAGCCCACCTTCTTCGTGTATTCGTATTCTTCGCGGCTTATCGCGTGCCCGCCCCAGCAAACCACCAGCCGGACATCGCCGTCGCGGCGCAGCAGGCCAGCGTTGCGCACGATGTGAAATACGGCGTCAGTAATACCGGCACCACTCTGCAGGTCGAATCGGCCGCTATCGACAATTTCGTTGCGCGTATAGACGATGTCTCGCAGTACGGCGAACAGCAATTCGCGCGTGCCACGAATCATCTTGCCATCCACGAATGCGCGGCCCGGTGCATTGCTTAGTGAGATTTTGAGACCCTGGTCCTGCTGAATGAAAGCTACTTTAAATTCGCGGAAGTGCTCGAGGACTTCGCGCGAGTCATCGCTTTCATTGCCAGAATTCAGTACTGCCAGCAGGCACCGCCGTAACAATGCGTGCAACCCGCCCTCGCTCGTTGAACGCAACTGATCGACTTCGAACTGGGACAGGACTTCGAGACTACCCTCTGGCCAGACCTCAGCGTCGATAAACTCGGTTTCGGCAGAATTCAGGGCAGGATCTCGATCGGTGTGTTATTGGCCGTCATCAGCCAGATGTCGATCATGTCCGAGTTGGACACCGCGATGCAGCCATTGGTCCAGTCCTGGGTACGATAATAGGTTTCGGAACGGGTCGGCGTATTGGGTTGTCCATGAATCATGATTGCGCCACCTGGGTCCAGCCCTTTCGACCGTGCCTGAAAAGCATCGTCGCGATTCGGATACGAGATGCGGATGGAGAGGAAAAACTCGCTATCGGGGTTGCGCATATCAAGCAGGTAACGCCCTTCAGGAGTGCGGTTATCGCCTTCGTACTGCTTGGTTCCCTCTGGGCGCATGCCCAAAGCAATGTTATAGGACCGAAACGCCTCACCGTCCTTGATCAGGTGCAGCTTGCGCGCGCCTTTTTCAACCACAACTTTGTCGGCCACCGGGAAATTGCCGGCTTGCAGCGGCACATGGCAGAGCAATAGTAAAATGAGTGCGCCTGACAGAATTCGCAGCATCAGCAATGTTGACCCATGAAAAGCATGGGCCAGAGACTAACAAAACTGCCGACGATGGCCAACGGCCTGGGTCACAGCTTGCGGCCGACGACCCAGCCCAGGGCGAAACCGATTCCGCCGGCCAGCACGGTGTAGTACGGCAGGAAGCGGAACAGTTGCAGCGGCTCCTGCGCGCCGTTGAACATGCCATCGAGATTCACGTCATAGGCATAGTGCAGGTAGGCCGCGAGGCCCAGCGCCGGAATTGCAAACCCCAGGGTACCCAGCGCGAGCTGCCAGCTACCGGCCTTCCAGCTACCCTTGCCCTGCCAAAGAGTCAGTGCCGACAACAGTACAACAATGGCCAGCGGTAACAGGTTGCGCGGCACATACGGCCCGGAATCCTGCACATCATTGAACCAGACTGCGGCCGTCATCAGCAGCAGCACGACCGGTAGCAAGCGCAGCAATACTCGCAGCACGCTTACTCGGCGACGCTCAGTATCGGGAACTGAACGCGAATGCCGGGGCGAATGTTGTCCAGTTTGAGCTCCGGGTTGTACTGGCGAAACAACCAGATCGGCACCTGGTATTGCCGCAGTGACAGAATCCAGACGGATTCGCCGGACTTCACTGTGTGCTCGGCTATACCGGTAATGACATGCTCACGGAAAAACGCATCCTGCTGACGTCGATGGAATTCAATTCGCCGTTCCTCAAAGGTCTCGATACTGACCGCATTGAAATCCAGGCGAATTCGTTCGCCCACCGCAACGGCCGCCTGGAACGCAAGTCCATTGATATCGCGCAATCGCTGCGTCCTGATTTCCAGCCAGTCCGCATAGTGCCCAAGCGTTTCCAGCGGGTTGATTTCGATGCTGTTGTCGGCCGCGACCGAGTAATCGCTGGGATCCGACAACAGCGCGGTCTGCAGCGTGCCACGTAGTGCCGCGGCAACATCGCCCTCCAGCAACGACATGGTCGGCGCTTCTGCAGTTACCACGTCCGCGACGGCGGCGACCACTTCCGGGGCAGGCTCCGGCACAGGCTGTGGAACCGGTGCCGCGGCTGGCGCACTGGCCACCACCTGCGGCACGGGACCGGCCGCCGGCAGTCTTATCTTCTGCCCGGCACGAATGTTGTTCGCGCTACTCAGACCGTTCAGTGACATCAGGGTCGAAACGCGCGTTCTGTACGCCTCAGCAATCTGCGACAAGGTGTCGCCGCGGGCCACCGTGTGAAACAGATCCGGCAGCTGCTCCGAATGCCAGTTCGATGGCGAAATCGCAGCGACCAGTTCATCGATGGGTTTGGCCAGCAGGCCCGACGGCACGCGTACGGAGTATCCTTTCGGCAAGTGCTTGGTGCCGGTGATCACTGTCGACTGCAGGGCGAGATTGTTGGCCGCCAGCTGTCGCGATGTCACACCAAGGCCGGCCGCCAGGTCGTCGAGCGCTACATACGCCTTGAGCTCCGCGGTTGCAAAATTTTGTGGCTTCGCCAACACCAGGTTCGGGAAATACTGCTCGACGTTCTGATCAACCCGCTTGGCCGCGAGGAACGCAACGTAGAAATTTCTCGATGCGAAACCAAAGGTCCGGCCGCTGTACTTGCGCAGGATATCTACATAAGCCGTATCGCCGAATTGCTTCATTGCACGCCGCACGCCGCCGAGGCCGTGGTTGTAGGCGGTGATCGCCATCGGCCAGTTGCCGGTGATCGAATAGTTGTAGGCGAGCAACTTGCCTGCCGCTTGCGTCGCCGCAAACGGATCGTTGCGCTCGTCCAGCACGTGATCGACGCGCATGAAGCGACGTCCGGTACTGGGCATGAATTGCCAGATGCCGGATGCACCAACGCTCGAACGCGCGTCCGGGTTATACGACGATTCGACATGCGGCAGAGCCGCCAGCTCGATCGGTACTCCCAGTGCGCGGAACTCCCGGTCGATAAAGTCACGCCACAGGCCGGCACGAATCAGACCCTCGCGAAACCGGTCCTGCAAGCCCTGCTGGTATCGAATATCCTTCGCTGCCTGCGCCAGCCTGCTATTGCTGACACCGTCGGGCCATTTTGCAAGCACCTGCGCCTCGGCATCGCTCAGGTTACTGCGCTTGCCACCCGCGAGTCGCTGCAGCACTTTCTGCAACGCCTCGCGCCGATTGGTGATCTTGCGTTGCCGGGCGCGCGGACCCTCACTTGAGGCAAAGTCGAACTGTTCGTAGACAACCGACAGGTCGCGGCTGTCGTGCAACACCCCCTGGCTGGTGTTGTAACGGGTGAAAATGTCGGCCCAGAAGTCGACGTCGGCTTTGAGTTCGGGCGGTTCCGGAAAAGTTTCGTCGCCTTGCGCCGTAACACCGGCAAGGAAAAACACCAGGAACAAAAGGGGTCGCAGGCTTGTCATTTAGTTCAATTCAAGTTCCAATCGTAAATTCTTGATTAGTTCACAGAAATATTCATCAATCAGGCGTAGCTTGGACAATGTTAAAGAGCCGGACCGGGTACAGCAATGCCTGGTTTGCGATGGCGTACCGGGCCCCATGAATCAATGACCAGAATTTACCAACAATTCAAGCCCCTCGTGATGCTCAGCCTGGTCGCTCTGCTTGGCCTTTTCGCCACGAATTGGGTCTTTGCCGACGAATCCGAGGCCGAACCCGGCGAAGTCGGGGAAGCCAGCGAGGCCCTTGACAATGAGCAGGCACCGGAGCCACTGATCGACTCCGTCGATAGCCAGGGACCGGACGTACCGCTCGCGAATGCGGTGTCGACAACCGGTGGTCAGGCCGCACCGCTCGAACTGCTCGGCGAAACTGTCATGGCCGGCACATCGCGGCGCCTGGCCTGGTCGGCAACCGAGTTATTTGAGGGCGTGCCCGTGTCGACGCCCGTACTTGTAATCAATGGTGCAGCACCGGGCCCGACGCTTTGCCTGACAGCCGCGGTGCACGGCGACGAACTCAACGGCATTGAAATGGTTCGCCGGGTCATGCACGACCTCAAGCCGGACCACGTATCGGGCGCGATTATTGGCGTACCCATCGTCAATGTTCAGGGGTTTCGCAGTGGCAGCCGCGACCTGCCGGATCGTCGCGATCTCAATCGCTATTTTCCAGGTAACCCGAACGGCAGTTCGGCCGCACGTATTGCGCATTCATTTTTTGTCAACGTAATCGCGCATTGCGATGCCCTGGTCGACCTGCACACGGGCTCCAACGAGCGCGCCAACCTGCCGCAGATTCGCGGTGACTTGCGCAACCCGGATGTGGTCACATTGACCCAGGGATTTGGTTCGATGGTCGTTTTGCACAGCACGCCGGAAATCGGCACGCTGCGGCACGCCACCACGCGTGCCGGCATTCCGGCCGTGACACTCGAAGCGGGTGGACCCTCGCGACTGGAATTGGACGAAGTCCAGGCCGGCGTCAAAGGCATCGAGTCGCTGATAACGTCGCTCGGCATGACGCGTAAGGCCAGTCTCTGGGGCAACCCGGAGCCGGTTTATTATCGATCTTCCTGGGTACGTGCTGACAGCGGCGGCATCCTGCTCGCTGACGTCGGTCTTGGCAGCACGGTTCGCAAGGGTGATCTGCTGGGCACGGTTACCGACCCGATGAACAACTCGCAAATCGTTGTGCGCTCACCCTATTCGGGCCGGGTCATCGGCATGGCAAGAAACCAGATTGTCATGCCTGGATTCGCGGCATTTCACATCGGCATCCAGACCGATGAAACACCTGCCGGGGAAGACACCGATGGCATGCTGAGCCAGGAGCCGCGCGACGAGGCTGACAACCTGCACGGGATGTCCGAAGAAGAAGAATAAGTTTACTCTGCACCGTAATGGCCGCTGAGCGAAAAGCACTGCATACCTATATTGCACCCTGGTACTGGCACCTGTGGCTCGGGCTGGGGTGCCTGCGGCTGGTTTGTCTGCTGCCGCATCGCACCCGCCTCGCCGTCGGCCGGCTGCTGGGTAGCCTCGCACATCGACTGGGCGCAGAACGTCGTGCCATTGTGCGGCGTAATATCGAGCTCTGTTTTCCCGAGAAGTCGAAGTCAGAGCGTGACGAGCTTGCGCGCGAACATTTTGCCGCGCTCGGCATGTCCGTCGTCGAGATGGGTATCGGGCGCTGGGGCTCGGACGAACACATTGCCGCCCTTTGCACGATCGAAAACCTTGAGTACCTGACTGAACCACTGGCCGCGGGCAAAGGCGTAATTCTGCTGAGCGCACACTTCACGACGATCGAAGTCAGTGGCCGTGCGGTGCGCTATGCCGGCGCGCATTTCGACGCCGTGTACCGACGCAATCGCAGTGCATTTGTTACCGAGATATTGCGCTCAGGCCGTGAGCGATCCGCCGACAACACAGTCGAAAAACGGGACATAAAACAAATGGTGCGGCGCCTGCGTGCTGGGGCTGCAGTCTGGTATGCGCCCGACCAGAGCTACAAGCGCAAGGGCACTGTCGTGGTGCGGTTTTTCGGTGTGCCAACCATGCACACGACCGCCACATCGACCGTCGCGAGACTCGGCCAGGCCGTGGTCGTACCGTTCTTTCCGCGCCGCACGCCGGATGGGCGCTACATCCTCAGATTCCTGCCACAGCTTCAGGGCTTTCCTGGCGACGACCCCGTCGTCGACGTCGAGCGCTATATCGCCCTGCTCGAAGAGCATATTCGCAGCTGCCCCGAACAATACTTCTGGATTCATCGCAAGTTTAAAGACCTTCCGGCTGGGTACGCCGACTATTACGCGGATCTCGACGCAGCGAAGTAACCCTGCAGCAGCATTTCCCAGTCATTTGTGGCGAAGTACAGTGACGGCTCTGCCAGCTTGATCTTGCGCAACGACCGGTGCAGGCGACTGAGTGTCTTTTGCTGCCATTGGCCCGGCGGCAATAGTCGGCCACGGTCGAAATCGAGCATCCAGAGGTAACCCGAGTCGTCAATTTGCAGATTGTGGGCGCTCATGTCAGCGTGACACACACCATGCGCATGAAACTCGTGAATCGCCGCGCCGAGCTCGCGCCAAAAGTCCTCACCACCTGCACGTTCGAGCAGTCGAGTCGACAGGGAGCACGCGTTCGGAATACGAACGGTTATCAGGTCCGCCGTATACAACAAGCCGCTGCGACGGTAGCGTGCCGCAACCGGGCGTGGCACACGCAGGCCCGAGTCCGCCATCTTCGCCAGCATGCGCCACTCGCGAAATGGTCGTGACGAATCAACGCCCGTCCACAGGTAACTGTCACTGATCAGTCGGCCCGCAATTCCGCCGCGCTTGTAGTGTCGTAGTACGAATTGTCGTGGCACATTACCAATGAACATGGTGTTGCCTCGCCCCTGTGAGCCCGGCGCCCCGCCGACCGGCTCCGAATGCAGCCAGTTTGCCGGGTCAAAGCGCGCTTCACTGATTTCGCTGATGACCTGGCGGTCGTACAGGATCGCGCCGGTTGCGGTTTTTTGGACGGTTTCAGTCACGGACTGGTGGAATTTCGCTAATTGTTGAATTTTTCACGGTTTTAGGCGCTTTTTCGAAGCAAGAATGCCAGTTTTCTACGACTTTCGAAGCTTTTCTGGCCATACTCCAGGCACCACCAAGGCACCTGGATCGCATCGCGAAGGGAAATCGACATTGTCCTCAACTACAGTCCTTTTCGCCGACTTTCGAGCGACAATCGACTCATTTAGCTGCAAATAGTCCTATGCGAGCTCATATTGCGCACCGCAGTAAGGACACTTGGCCTCGCCGCTTTCGGCAACCGGTATGTAAACCTTGGGGTGCGAATTCCAGAGATACATACCGGGCATCGGGCAGGACAACGGCAGGTCCTGCTCGCGTACCTGGTAACGCTGCTGCGCGTTGGCCGGGATAAGGATTTCGTCGATGTTGCCTGATCTGCGATTCAAACTGATTTCCTGGTAGTTGCCCGCGCGTTCGCGCACTGCGGCGGATTATACGCGTAGCCCGCCTAAGCCGCTACGCGCGGCTAGTCAGAGAGATATCTCGCCCAGGCTTCACTGACAAACCGACGCTCGGCAACGAATTCACTTTGCACGACTTTCGCCACCTGGTCGTCGAGCAAAAGTCGATGGACGCGCAGACGGTAATCACGATAAATCGACTGCAGTCGTGATGCGGTGGGCATATCCAGGCAGCCGCTCGCGGCAAGCGCATCGAGTTGCCGGATGTTGTCGGAGTACTGAATCACCGATGGATGCGCCGCGGCATTGGCGAGCACAAGGTACTGCACGAGGAATTCGATGTCGCCGATCCCGCCCTGACCTTGCTTGAGGTCGAAGATCGTTGCATCGCTGCGATCGAGTTGTTGCCGCATGCGCCTGCGCATCAAAATGACGTCGTTACGCAATGTGTCGTGGTGCAGGCCAGCGGTCAGCGTCGCGCGTCGAATACGCTCGAATGCCTCGCCGATCCGGTCACTACCGGCCACTGGCCGCGCACGCAGCAATGCCTGGTGTTCCCAGGTCCAGGCATTGGCCTCCTGGTAACGCTCGAAGGCGTCAACGCTGCTGACCAGCAGACCGGATTGGCCGTCCGGTCGCAACCGCATATCAATTTCGTAGAGCATGCCGGAGCCGGTTTGCGTCGTCAGAATGTGCACGATTCGCTGTACGAGCCGCGTGTAAAACATGGTGTGTTCCAGGGGTTTGCGCCCGTCGGTCAGCTGACCGACGCCTGCCGAGTCATGCAGGAACACAATATCCAGGTCCGACCCGTATGACAGTTCCAGGCCGCCGAGCTTGCCGTAAGCGATAATGCCCAGGCCCGCGGCGCCGGGCACACCATGCATGGCCGAAAGGTCACGCCACGCGACCTCAAGCGCATGCTCCAGAACAACTTCGGCCAGGTAGGTCAGGCAGTCGCTTACCCGCATGATCGGCAGGCTGCCGTTGAAGTCAGCCAGGGCAACGCGGAACTGGTTGGCGCGCTGAAACTTTGCCAGTAACTCCGTTTGCGCCTCGCTGTCATCGGTAGCAACCGCCTGCATCTGTGCGGCGAGGTCCGCCCGCAGGCTCTCGCGGTCGATACGCTCGGTATAGATCCCGGGGTCGAGCAACTCGTCAAGCAAGACCGGATAGCGTGCAACCTCGCGCGCGACATAGGCGCTACGCGCGCACAGACCAACGAGCTTTTCCATCGCAGCGGAGTTCTCGTTCAGCAGTGCCAGGTATGCACTGCGCCGCATTACGCGCTCAGCGACCGTCAGCATGCGTTGCAAGGTCAGGATTGGTTCGTCCATGTCCTTCACCAGCAGCAGCAGATTGGCGATGAATTGCTGCAACCGCTGACCCGACACCCGGTCTGCGTGAACGGCGACACTGCGAAAACTTGCCAGCGCCGCAGCTATCGCATCGGCTTGTGCATAATCTTCGGCGCTTAAAGCCGCCTCCCAGTCCGCGCATGTCGTCGCCGTGTTCCAGAGCTCCGCGAGTTTGCGACGTGGTGTCGCGCCCAGGTCTTCGCGCTGTTCGCGAAACGCAATTTTCTCGAATTGTCTTGTGACTTCATTTCGATGTGCATCGATCTCGCGCCGCAATTCGCTCCAGTCCGCATACCGCATCGCCACGGCCAGCCTGGCCTGGTCGAGAGTGTTCGCAGGCAGCTCATGCGTTTGCTGGTCCCGGATAGCCTGGATGAAATTTTCAAGGCGGCGCAGGAAGGTATAGGCAGCCTGCAACGCCGCAACATCCTGTGCCGCGATACCGTGCTGCCCAACCAGTCGCGACAGCACGGGTAGCAACTCCCGGCCCTGCAATTCCGGCCGGCTGCCCCCTCGAACCAGTTGCAGTGACTGCACCATGAACTCGATTTCGCGAATGCCACCAGGACCCAGCTTGATATTGTCGGCCAGCTCGCGTCGCTGTACCTCGGCGCCGATCAGGCTGCGCATTTCGCGCAGCGATTCGAAAATACCGTAGTCCAGGTAGCGACGGTAAACGAACGGCGTAATCAGGTTCTTGTACAGATCCTTTGCGACGTCCGGCGGTGGCGGCGGCCCGACTACGCGAGCCTTGACATAGGCATAGCGCTCCCAGCCGCGACCATGGCGTGCGAGATACGATTCCAGCGCTGCAAAACTGGTTACCGGTGGTCCGCTGTCGCCGAAAGGCCGGAGCCGCGTATCGATACGGAACGCAAAACCGTCCGGCGTAGGTTCCTCGATCAGGGCCACGATCATGCGACTGACACG
>CAZHLE010000008.1:0-5501 GCA_964533065.1 uncultured Woeseiaceae bacterium
CAAATACCTTCGAGACTCTTCCTGGAAGGCTTCTTCCAAGGAATACACAGTTTTTTGATTTGCTATAAAGCCGGTCGATGTCAATACTTCCCCGCTCGAAGTACTCGTGCGCACTCACGGTTTTTCGTCCATCGCTGTCTGCCCCGCCCGGATGCAGGAATATCAGGTCGATATCGGAAGAGAAATTCAACTCGCTGCCGCCGAGCTTGCCCATACCGAGCACGACGATGGATACCGGCTCGCCGTGCTCGTTCAGAATCCGCCCGAAACGCTCCTCGACCACGGCCGCTGCATACGCCGCCGCGCCGCGCAGCAGGTAATCAGCGAGCATGGAAAGAGACACCAGTGTTTCCGCAAGGTCTGCCGTACCGGAAAACTCACGCCACAATACGTGCAACAGGTAGCGATGACGGTAACGGCGAATCTCCGCCTTGACCTCATCAGGTGAAAGCGCGCTGGCGGCGATGCGCTCCGTGAAGGCCGCCAACCCGGATTCATCAGGGGGTGATTGCAAAGCCTCGCGCTGCGCGAAAAACCACTCCCACTCCCGCTGGAACGTATTGGCTGCATACTCGCTACAGGCCAGCAACCGCAGCAGCGTCTCGAGCATCTCATCGGGAATCGGCGGCCGGTCCGCAGCCGCGGCGAAACGTTCCAGCTGGAGCAGCGCCACATCCTGCAGTTCAGCCGGCAGGCGTCGCAGCACTTGCAGCGCATTTGAATTTGGCGTCGATACCATGGGGCGCAGTCTAGCAGTCAAAAATGTCGCTGCCGACGCCATGGCGGTACACTGTTTCGGTGCCGAGACATTTACTGATCGTTTACCACACACAATCCGGGACCACGTCGCGGATGGCCGACGCGGTGATCGCCGGCGCCACACAAGAGGACATCAGCGATGTCGAGGTACGCGTCAGGTCGGCGTTGGAGGCCGATGCCGATGATCTGTTGTGGGCGGATGGCTTCATCCTGGGCACGCCGGAGAATTTCGGTTACATGAGCGGCGCGATGAAGTACTTTCTCGATCGCGTCTACTACCAGTGCGAAAACAAGCTGAATGGCAAACCATTCGCACTGTTCGTTCGCGCCGGCAATGACGGCGCAGGAGCAATCAGCAGTATGCGTCGAATACTGACCGGACTCGCCGTGCGCGAAGTACAGGAGCCGGTACTGATCGCCGGTAAGTTTGATGAACGGCGCCTCAAAGATTGCGAAACACTCGGGCTGACGCTCGCGGCCGGCCTCGAGGCCGGCGTTTTCTAGCCAACTGAAGCTTTGGAGTCGGCGCCAAGTTCAGCCAGTGCGTCTGTTAGTGATACCGGCAGGCCCACTTCGTGGCCCTGCGCAAAATCGACACCCAGTTTTGCGATCAACGCGCGGGTTTCTGCACTTTCCACATATTCGGCAACCGTCTCGAGTTCCATGACCTTTGCTACCTGCGTAATCGCCGCGACCATTGATTCCGAGATTCTGTTATCGGTGATGTCGCGAATGAAACTGCCATCGATTTTCAGTGTGTCGACATTGAAGTTTTTCAGGTAGGCGAAAGAACTCAGGCCCGCGCCGAAATCGTCCAGCGATATGCGACAACCACGAGCACGCAATCCGTCGATGAACGTCTGTGCCTTTTTCAGGTTGGAAACTGCAGCCGATTCGGTCACCTCGAAACATAAGCGTTCGGGCCTGACACCGCTTGCGCTGATCTCGCCATCGATGAAATCGAGGATATCGTCATCGCTGAGCGACTGCCCGGAGAGATTGATCGAAAAATTTGCGCCTGAGGCCTCTACTGCAGAGGCGTTTTCGGTTAGCCGGGCAATGGTCGTCGAGACTACCCAGCGATCGATTTGTGGCATGAGCCGGTATCTTTCCGCAGCCGAAAACAATGCTTTCGTCGGGATGTAGGCGCTCTCGCCGTCGCGCATGCGCAACAGGATTTCGTAGCGCGGCGCCTGCTGCTTGTGTTTCAGGCTGGCGATCGGCTGTGCGAGCAATTCGAACTCGTCGGCGTCGATCGCCTGTTGAATCTGCGACACCAGTTGCATGTCATCGTGGCGTCGAATCACGCTAAGGTTCTGGTCATCGTAAACTTCAATGCGATCGCGGCCGTGCTCTTTCGCGCCTTCGCAAGCCATTCTTGCGGCAGTCAGCGCGCGGCCCTCGTCACCCGAGTGCAGGCTGAATTCTCCGACACCTATGCTCATCGTGACCTGCAATGACTTGTCGCCCTGCAAATAGCGCAGGGCCGAACCTTTGTCACGAATCTGGTTAGCCAGCTGCAGCGCCTGCTCGCCACTTGAATGCGTCAGCAAAATACAGAAGTCATCGCCAGTCAGGCGCGAAACGACCGCATTTCTCGACAAGTCCTCCTCCAGCAGGCCGGCGAAGCGCATGATCACGGCATCACCGGCGTCGCGGCCGAAGGTATCGTTGACCAATTGCAGGTTGTCAAGATCCAGGTAGATAAGTTGATGTGGCTCCGCCGCGTCCTGTAAAGACTTTGCCGATTCCTGCAATTGCGCCTCAAAACCGGACCGGTTCATCAGGCCGGTCATGGTATCGAACGATCGTTCGATTACGTACTCGACTTTGCGCACGATATGCGCCATGAAACGCCTTTCGGCCTTGCTGAACTCGCCGCCATCGACACGTCCCAGCTGGGCCAATACGCCCTCCAGGTTGCCCTGCTTGTCTATCAGCGGGCAGAGCAGCGTCTGGTAACCCTGGTCCGCCGCACCTTTCGCATCCTCGACCCCCGGAATCTCGAACACCATTGGCCAACGCTGACCTTCCAGTTTCGGCAACATGTGATCGATGAGGTAACGATCGAGCACTTTGCGGTTGACGTTCTTCCAGCTGGAGTGGGTTGCACTGACCCGAATACGCTTGCCCGGGATCAGCAATACACTATAGGCAATACCGAGAAACCGGCCGCTTTGTCCGACCAGTTGAGCGAGCCCTGAATGACTGCGCGAGGTGCCGTGGATTTTCTCGTCCACTTCGTAGACGAGTGTCAGTTCTTTGTCGAGCTCTTCATTTCTGGCTTCCAGCTCCTGCAGGCGCCGGTTGAACAACAGCGCTTCCCCTACCATGGACAGCGCCGGAGACAGGATACTGGCGATCATGTTCGCGTTGAACGATGCGGACTTGCCCGTGTTGCGCGAGAACACGGCAATCAGGATGCCGAGGCTGAGGTCCCCTGCGCCGTGGATGGGCAGAACCAGCAGGGTGCGACCCGAGTGCAGGGTGCGACGCAGGACATCACTTTCCTTGTCGCGGCCGGCGAGGATTTCGTCGGGCAGATCCGCCACGAAGTTGTCAACCTCGTAGTCATCGGCACCATCACTGCTCCAGACGCACTCGCGCGCAGTGTCGTAGAAACAGAAACACTGTGCCCGCGGGACCAGGGAGTGCAGCAGTCCTTTGGCTTTGTCGATGTTTTCGCGCGCTTGCAGATTGTGCTGTTCAGCTGGCAATGCTCGCACCTGTCGCAGGCTGTCCTTGCGGAGTAGTTAACAATGCCAGTCGCAGCTGCGATCCGCCGTGACTCAAGTCTCAGGTGAAACTAACCCGGCAGAGGCTTTTCGAGCCTTTTAGAGCGATTCCAGCCAGTCGTCATCAGAGCCCTCATTGACGCCTTCAAACAATGGCGTCGACAGGTAACGCTCGCCGGTGTCCGGCAGCATCGCGAGGATGACCGACCCGTCAGCGGCATCAACGGCAACGTCCAGCGCCGTCGCCAGCGTTGCGCCAGCCGAGATTCCAGCGAAAATTCCCTCGCTGAAGGCCAGCTCGCGCGCCACCGCAATCGAGCGTGCATCACTGACCGAACGCAAATCGTCATAGATCTCGCGGTCCAGCACCGCCGGTATGAAGTCCGGTGTCCAGCCCTGGATCTTGTGTGGCGCCCAGTCCTTACCCGCCAGCAAGGCGGCCGCTTCGGGTTCGGTCGCAACAATCGTTACCTCCGGCCTTGCCGCCTTGATCACGCGCCCGGCGCCGGACATGGTACCGCCGGTACCGTAGCCGGTCACCCAGTAGTCGAGACGGCGGCCTGCGAAGTCACGCAGAATCTCCGGGCCTGTCGTGCTCGCGTGATAGGCCGGGTTTGCGGGGTTCTCAAATTGTCTCGCCAGGAACCAGCCGTGTTTCGCGGCCAGTTCTTCGGCCCGCTTCACCATGCCCGAACCACGCTGGGCGGCCGGCGTCAGAATCACCTTGGCGCCCAACCCGCGCATGATCTTGCGTCGTTCGATCGAAAACGAATCGGCCATCGTGGCGACAAACGGATGACCTAGCGCCGCACAGACCATCGCGAGTGCGATACCGGTATTGCCGGACGTTGCTTCAACGACCGTCTGCCCCGGTTTAAGAGCACCTGATTGTAACGCGTCGTTAATGATCGCAAACGCGAGTCGATCCTTGACCGATGCCATCGGGTTGAATGCTTCAACCTTGACGTAAAGTTCGACATGATCGGGCCCCATCCGATTGAGGCGGACAATTGGCGTATTGCCGATAGTTTGCAGAATATTGTCGTAAATCATCTCGGGATCCTTCGTTCTTGTGCTTGTTTGGTAAAGTGGACGCCGATTCTAACCCTCCCGGCTGATCCACATTAGCACCGTTGATTGCCTGTGTATAACCGGTCGTTATAAGAGCTCTCGCCCTAACCAGCCGTTATGCCAGTGCCTGTTTTACCGAGGAAAAGCCTGAACACGCATTATTTCCGGCGATTGAAACGAACTGCGATATTCGCTGTCACATCTTTGGGTGTGGGGGCGCCGGGATGAAATTACAACAACTGAAATACCTGCTCGCGATTGCAGATAATGGCTTGAATGTTACAACTGCGGCAAAAAAGTTATACACATCGCAACCGGGGGTCAGTAAACAACTAAAGCTGCTCGAGGAAGAGCTCGGCCTGCAGCTATTTCTGCGCAAGGGCAAGAGTCTTGGCGGAGTCACCAGCGCTGGTGAACAGATAATTGAGCACGCACGGCTGATCATTCGCGAAGCGGAAAATATACGTGGCCTTGCGTCGTCCTACTACCACGAAGAAAAGGGCACTCTCTCAATCGCGACCACGCAGGCGCGTTACGTGCTGCCCGAAGTGATCCGGCTCTTTCGCAACCGCTATCCGCGCGTCGATCTGAAAATTCACCAGGGTACTTCGGAGCAGATTGCCGATATGGCAGGTAAAAACAATATCGACTTCGCGATCGCGACCGGCTCACACGACTTGTTTCATGACCTGCTGCTGATCCCAAGCTTCCGCTGGGACCGCAAGATCATTGTGCCGAAGGACCATGAATTGGCGCGGCAGAAGCGCAGGATCACGCTCGAGGACCTTGCCAGGTTTCCGCTCGTCACCTACGTATTCAGTTTCGGCGGTCAATCGCTATTAAAAGCAGTCGATCGCCTGACGGCTCAATAAATACGAATGCCGCCGTGACGTTGGCGACTGCGGCGATCGACCCACCAAAGGCCCAACAGGAATC
>CAZHLE010000008.1:5511-48049 GCA_964533065.1 uncultured Woeseiaceae bacterium
GGCAAATACCGGCCGCGATTCCGACCCAGTTCAGCGGCACACTGTACTCGCTGTTCGCGTGCCGCTCGCGAAGTTCGGTATTCTCATCCATCAATTCGGTGTTGTGCGCCGTCGTGTCGGCGAGGGTCGATTGCGTGCTGCTTAACTCCTGTTCGAGTGCCGCAATTGCCGCGCCGGGCGCTGCGAACTGGCCACGCAGTTCCTCGATCTGCTTCTGCAGTCGTTCTAGTTCTGCCTGCGTTTCTGCAACAATCAGTTTCGCCGGCTTGTCGTCGACGAGGTAAGCCACCTTCACATAGCCCTGCACGCCATCCGGCAATCGAACGTGTGCATAATTGCGGTCCCGAGACAGCACTTCGAGCTCCTGACCACTATCCAGCGATCGAAACGCACGGTCGCTGGTATCCGCTGCCTGGTGCAAGCCAAGTCGCAAATTGTCTGTCACGTAAGCGGTTTGCGCCCCGGCCAGCAGTGGCAGGAACAACAGGCTGCAGCACAACACGCGCTTTAGCTTGGTCACAAGAGACTCTCCGTATCTGTTCAGGCAAGAGTCTACTACAGCCAAAGCGTAGATTAGTGGTCGTAGACCCAGCGCAATAATGCTTCCTGGACTTCCTGACCCGGGCCGCGATGAATGTCCTCGTAGTCCTGCATGGTCACTACGGCAAAGCGACGACCCGATCGTGCCTGCAAATAACCCGCGATCGCCGTGACGTGGTCGAGCGAGCCGGTTTTCAGATGAGCGCTGCCGTCAAGTCCCGGATTATCAAAGCGGCGTCGCGTCGTGCCATCCTGACCCGCCAGCGACATCGACGATACAAACTCCGGCATATAGGGTTGCCGCCAGGCAAATTCGAGCAGCGCAGTCATGTCCCGCACCGAAATGCGTGTATCGCGAGACAGTCCGGCACCATTCGTGAAATCAAGTTGTGGCACATCAAGTCCATGCTCGACGAGCCAGTCCTTCACCACCTCGCGACCACCGCGCTCCGTGCCCGGTGGGCCCAGTACTTCGGCTGACATGGTCAGCAACAGCTGCTGTGCCATGACGTTGTTGCTGTGCTTGTTCACGTAGGTAATGATGTCTGCCAGCGGCAGTGAGCTGAAACTCAGCACGGGTTCAATATCGTCGGCTGCGATTGTGTTCAGCCATCCGCCCTTGAATACACCGCCCGATTCGCGCCATAGCGAAATAAACAAACCATACACAAATTCGTTGTGGCTTAACGCGGTGCGATCCATGGCGTACTGTTTGCAGCCAACCGGAAACTTGCCGCTGAACGTCATCCGGTCTATGGCTTCATTGGCCGAAATGGTAATGCCGCGTTGATAACCGCGACAGCTGCCTGCAGCAAGTGCCAAGCGATTATCAATGCCGAGATTTTCCAGCGACGGATCGAGCCAGACACGCACACTGTTGCTATCGACGTCTGGCTCAAACCAGTAGCGCACAACCTTGAAATTCATGAGCATCGCGTTGGGCGTGACGTTATAAGCGCGCAGCGGTTGACCGTCAAACTCGGCCGGATCGGACTCGGGCAAATAGAAATAACTGTCGTCGATTCGGAGGTCGCCCTCAATCTCGCCAATGCCAAGTTGACGGATACGACGCAACAGTTGCCAGACGCGCTCAGTGACGAGATAGGGGTCTCCGTAGCCTTTCAACAACAGATCACCTTTCAGCCGGCCGTTTTGCACATCGCCCAGAACATACACATCCGTTTTCCAACTATAGGCCGGACCCAGCACATCCAGGGCGACCAGCGTCGTAAGCAGTTTGATGGATGACGCCGGATTGCGCGGCGTTGCTTCGTTCCAGCGCAACAGCACCTCACCGCTTTCCATGTCCTGAACAAAAACGCTGAGACTGTCGTCCGGCACCTGTCGAACCTGCAGCGCCGCCTTAACGACTGCCGGCAGTTGCGCGTCGTCCGGCGCGGCGAGTGCGGCCCCTGCCAACAGGGCGCAGATTAGCCAGAGCTTATTCACTGCGACCTTTTCAAACCGTAGGATCGAATACGATCTGCCAGCGTGGTGGCTTTTACACCCAGTACTTCGGCCGCGCCGCCGGGTCCCGAGACTTTCCAGTCGGTTTGCTGCAATGCCGCCAACAGATTGTTCTTTTGCAATTCCCGAAACTCGCTCTCAGTCATTATCTCGCCCTCATCTCTATCGGTAATTGCCGACAGGCGATTTTCGCGGCCTCCATCCGACATCGACAGGTCCAGGCGCAATACCTTCCCGGGTGACAAGATTACGGCTCGCTCGATCACGTTTTTCAGCTCGCGTACGTTGCCTGGCCATCGGTAATTGCGCAACATTTCTGCCTGGCTGCGCGTCAGCTGCATCGGCTCACGACCAAAACTGCTGCAGGTCTTTTGCAGATAGTGCCTTGCGAGGTGAATGATGTCATCACCACGTTCACGCAACGGCGGCACGTCGATGGGAAACACGCTGAGCCTATAGAACAGGTCTTCCCGAAACTCGCCATCGACAATCTGTTTCTCGAGGTTGCGATTAGTCGCTGCGATGACACGCACATCGACTGTGCGTGTCACATCATCGCCAACACGTTCGAATTCGCTCTCCTGCAGCACACGCAACAATTTTCCCTGCAGCTCAAGGGGTATTTCGCTGACCTCATCGAGAAAAAGCGTGCCATTGTCGGCCAGCTGGAAGCGGCCAACCCGATCGCGGTAGGCGCCGGTAAACGCACCTTTGACGTGGCCGAAAAACTCGCTTTCGAACAGCTCCTTTGGAATAGATGCACAATTCACCTTCACGAGCGGCCCGTCTGCGCGTGGGCTTTGCGCGTGGATCGCATGCGCCACGAGTTCTTTGCCGACACCGGACTCACCCTGCAACAACACACTCGCGGGCGTCTCGGCGACCGCCTCAATTCGAGTCAGCATGTGCATCAGGGCGGGACTGTTGCCGACAATTTCGCCCGAATTCAATGCAACCTTGACTTCCTCTCGCAGATAATCGCGCTCCTGCTCAAGCTCGTCTCGAAGGCGGGCGTTCTCAGCCAGTGCATTGCGCAATTGCCGTTCGACGCGAAGTCTCTCGGTGACATCTTTGGAGGCGATCAGCATGCGGTCTACATCACCGGCTGCGTTGCTGCGTGAGATTGCCGAAACGATAAGATCGAGAACCTGTCCGTCTTTGGTGACGACCTGTCGCTCCTCGTTGTCGAAGTCACCCTGGCTGATAAAATCACGCAGCGCCTCGCCACTGAGCCGCGCCCTGTCCGCAGGAGTAAAAAAATCACTGATCGGACGGCCTATGACCTCTTCCCGCCGGTAACCCAGCTTTTGCAGCCAGTGATCGGTCACCGTCACAATCAGTCCGTTACCGTCAACCGAGTGCAGCATTGCCGGCGTGGAACGATACAAATTGCGGTACTTGAAATTAGCGCGCGTCTCATCCGAAATTTCCATGTACAGCGCGACGCTGCGCACGAATTCGCGATTTACACCGTGTTCAAGCAGGGATGTCGTAAGACATTCAATTGCGTCGCCATTCTTGGCGACAAACGTGATCGGCTCAAGATCGAGCCGGCCGGTTCGGCGCAATGCTGGCAGGAACTCCTTTTCGATGCGTTCCGCGGAGGCGCGTGTGACGAAGTCGAACGGACGGCGGCCGATCATTTCCTGCCGTGCATAACCAAGCCGGTCGAGCAAGGCGTCGCTGACGTCGGCGTAGGTGCCATCGGCACCAATCGAGGTCAGCATCGCCGGCGCCTTGCGAAACAGCCACTGGTAGTCATCATTTTCGAGCATCGCGGCAGTATATACGGAATTCCGTAAAGCGCTATTACGAAATTCCGTAATTTACGAATTTCCGTAACGTCGCGAAAATTATAACCCATTGAAAATTTGGACTTTCAGGACTTGGCACGGTCCGTGCAGTAGATGCCGGTAGACACTACACAATTTTGCGGCGAAACGTCGCAAGTGCTTTAAGGAAGCGATCATGAAAACGAAAAAACTGGAAAACGGGCTTGCGCTGGTTGGCGCATTATTCATCCTGGTGGCTGTTGCAGTCGCCGCCTCATCTGCATTTGGCAGCCGCGCGGCTATTG
This sequence comes from uncultured Woeseiaceae bacterium, assembly GCA_964533065.1. Lineage (GTDB taxonomy): Bacteria > Pseudomonadota > Gammaproteobacteria > Steroidobacterales > Woeseiaceae > UBA1847. The sequence goes on from CAZHLE010000008.1 coordinate 9,596, forward strand.
ATTATCCGCAGTTGAACCAGACATCTACATCGGTCGCGAGCTTCTGAGCGCGATCCTGCAACAAGTTTTCCGGATTCGCTAAAGGATCAGAACTCTCCCCCCGATTGTCTGATTTGCGAAACCGGAACAGACGGCACCCCTGCCGTTCGCTTGGGCGCCGGAGACCGTTCCGTGTCGGAGCGGCCCGCTGAGTCACTTCACGATTTCAGTTCTCCGGCGCTTTCTTTTTTCTGCCCTTACGATCCGGCCCCGATGCCTGATCGCGATGCTGCCCGACACGATCTGCGCGCGCCGCAACGCCCTGGCCTGAAATTGAGTGGCGCAGCTTTTTCAACCACATTCGTGCCCAGGTAAATTCCAGGCTCAGGATTGCCAGCCCGATAGGTATCACGACGATCGCAGGGCCCGGTCTAGTGTACTGACGTGTTTGTTTTTCTTTGACAAACCCGTAACCTTGCCCGCATGCACACACGCTATATCAGCGCTTTATTGTTGCCACTCGCGATAGCTGGCGGCTCGGCCAATGCGGCGGCCGATGAATTGACGGTGACGGTCGAACCGTCACTGGCTGAAATCGGCCCACAAGCACCGGGAACGCGAATTGTGCAGTTGCCGGACGTGGCGTTTACCATGCACATCGCCGCACAATGCGACGCCGGTATGCAGGCCGAATCCGCCTCGATCAGTGTTTCGGATACACGTCTGTCGCTTGGGCCCGAAGCGCTTGCTGATACCGCGCCAGCCAAGCTGACAATCAGGATCCCGCGGCAACAGCTGGCTCCACTGACGATTGAGAACTTCTGTTTCAACGACTCTTCAGCGAGCGATACCCAGGATCTGAATATTGTTGACGCCCTGACTGCGCAGGTTTCCTTGCGCTGCGTCGGCGACAATCGGCAGTCGATCATTTATCGCGCGGCACCGCTGGCCGTGACACTGCGCTGCAAAACCGGCGACAACGACTAGTTTGTCGATTCGGCTTCGGTATCGGCCAGGTTCTGTGCCAGAAACTCGAGCGTTTTTCCCCATGCATCGCCCGCGACGCTGGCGTTATAGGCCCTGCCGGAGGGATTGGCAAAAGCATGATCCGCGTCGGGATAAATATGGATGCTGTGCGGTTTTCGCAAACGCTGCAACGCGGCTTCGAATGCCTGGACTGAAGCAACCTTGATACCGGTATCCCTGGCGCCGAACAGTCCGAGTATGGGCACGTTGACAGGCCGCAACTGTTCTTCGTCGTCGGTGACCTGACCGTAGTAAATAACAGCCGCATCAAGTTCATCAGGGAATAACATGGCAGTGTTCAAAGACCACCCACCGCCAAAACACCAACCGAGCGACCCTGTCCGTGGCGCCCCGGCAATGTCATTGACGAAGGTGTAGGCCGCACGAATATTGTCGTAAGCTGGCTCCGGATTTTCGACAACGCGAAGCACCAGTTGTCGCGCCGCCTGGGCTGTGGTCGCGACGTCGCCACCGAACAGGTCGATTGCAAGCACGATGTAGCCTTCGCCGGCAAGCCGATCCGCCATCGCGTGAATATTGTCGTTCAATCCCCACCATTCGTGAATCATGATCACGGCCGGTAGAGGTTCGATCATGTCGGCCGGAAATACGAAGTAACCATAGACCAGTTTATCGCCAACCTCGCCGTACGGCAGCCGTTCCGAAACGACCGCGCGCCGTGGTTCAATTTGCGTAGCTGGGCTAGGCTCGCTGCTGTCGGCGGCATGTTCACGCGCCATCGCCTCGACGTTCTCGCGAGCGGCTTGTTGCCTGGCAGAATTCGTGTCAGGGACTGCGGGGCTGCCTGGGTCACAAGCCGCCACCATAAGCACCACGCAGCAAAAAATTCCTGCAACGATCCGGTATCCAGGATGACTACGTTTCGGCATAGATGTTTCCAGTCAGAGGCCGGCCTGGCTGGCCGGACTTGCTCATGTGACGGGCCAGTTTAATCGAAAGGGCCGGCATGGGTCGATCAGTTGATGTTATGCAGCATGGCAATAAGCGGCTGATACAATGCTAGTCGTCCTCCCATTGCTTCAATTTGCTCTTGTCAGCCTGCTGCCATTGGCGTTCACTCTTGCGCATACTCTGCACAACTTTTGCGATGGTATAGGCAATGACCGCAGCGATCAGCAAGAGAATAGGTAACAATCCGTCCGGCATAATGCAGGCCCTGCCAAGAATGCGCCCCGTAAAGCTTACCACCAACAAACCACATGCGGGCTGATGTGGCACTCGTCGAATTTCATAACGCGACAGTCTGGCGCGGCACGACCTGCGTTTTCGATAATCTGAACCTCAGCATTGCGCAGCATGAGCGAGTTGCGATTCTTGGCCCGAACGGCAGTGGCAAAACTACGCTACTGAAGACCATCAATCGCGAGTTATATCCAGAGGCCCGCCACGATTCCTGGATTCGCATCCTGGGCCGAGATCGCTGGGACGTGTGGGAATTGCGCCGCCAGATTGGCATTGTTTCGCACGACCTGCACATGCGCTTCACGCCGACTACGACGGCGCTTGAGGTCGTGCTGTCCGGATTCCAATCGAGCATCGGGATCCACGGACTGCTGGCGAATAGGGTGCGACCGGAACAGGTAACGGCTGCGGCGGCGGCACTGGCGGAAATCGGACTGGATGGGTTGAGGAACAACCCCCTGACCACAATGTCGACTGGCCAGCAACGCCGCTGCCTGCTGGCCCGTGCTCTCGTGCACGGGCCGGCAACGCTGATACTGGACGAGCCCACCGCCGGGCTCGATATCGCTGCCAGTTTTGATTACCTGCGACAGATTCGACGTATGGCCAGATCCGGACAAAATATCATTGTCGTTACACATCACCTGAACGAGATTCCGCTCGAGATCGATCGCGTCGTGCTGCTGAAAGCCGGCACCGTATTTGCCGATGGCAGCAAGTCGGAGGTCCTGACCGCTGACTGCCTCAGCGCACTGTATGAAACGCCGATTCGGGTTGCCAGCATGGACGGTTATTTCCTTGCCTATCCCGGCTGAGTGGCATCCGGATCAGCAAAACGTGATCTGCTACGTTTTCCCGGCGCGAAAATTGACTATCCTCGAAGCATGAGCCTCCTGATTCGACTCCTTGTAGCCAGCCTGCCACTGATCGCGCTGCCGGCACTTGCGGCGGCGCCGGGGCGGTCTACCGGTCTTGGCGATATCGGGCCAGCAGCGTTTTTCTTCACCGTTGCAGCCGCATTGTTTCTGACCTTGATCTTCCGATCGACCGCGAGTCATGTCGTTGGCCTGGTAAGCAGCTGGCTTGGAGCGATCCGTATTCGCAGGGTTCTCGAAAAGCGCAGCGCGAATGTGCTGCACGACTTTATCCTGCCCGGCGCCTACGGAGGATTAACCAAGGTAGATCACGCCATCCTGACGGCTGGTGGCATACTTTGCATTCAAGCAAAGCACTACAATGGCATAGTGTTCGGCGCCGAGGAAGAAGCGCAATGGTCGAACGTCGACGGCACGCGCAAGCGCCGATTTCTCAATCCGCTGATTCAGAACGCGGGCCGCACGCGTGCGCTGCAAAACGTCGTTCCCGATGTTCCGGTAGCAAACCTCGTGGTGTTTACGGGAAATGTGGATTTTCCCTCTACACCGCCGAAGAATGTCATTTCCGTCGCGCAACTTGATGGCTATATCGCAAAGTTCGTGTTTGGCCCGAGCAAGGTTATGGATTGGGATGCAGCCTGGCTCACCCTGAGATCGGCGGCTCTGACTGACGAAGCATCGCGCAAGGATATGCGGGCACAAATCGCCTAGACGCTTGATTTATACTCTGTCGGTCTTTCTCTTTCGACAATTCGCCAACTGATGACCGGTCGCCGAGCACGACTCAAGCAAATTGCAGGACGCGCCGCGACCATGGTCGCAGCGCTGCTCATCATTGTGGCCGCAATACTGGCTGGACTATGGAACGATCGAGCCAAACTCCAAGCGGTAGAGTGGCCGACCTATCCCGAATATGAGCCGCGCGCTGATACCGTAACTCTCCGCTGGTTAGGTGTTTCGACTTTGCTGTTTGACGACGGTGAGACGCAAATACTGATTGATGGATTTTTCTCGCGGCCGTCAGTCGCAGATATCGTTTTTAGCGTACCCATACAGAGTGATATCGCACAAATAAATCACGTTCTGGACCAATACGAAATGCGGCGGCTGGCAGCTATTATCCCCGTGCACTCACATTTCGACCATGCCATGGATATCGGTGCAATCGCCAATCGTAGCAGCGCATCCATACTCGGCTCAGAATCTACTGCTCGGATTGCCGAGGGAAGCGGCGTCCCAGCTGACCAGATTGTCATCGTCGACAACGACAGCGAATATCAATTCGGCGCTTTTTCGATTCGATTGCTGACATCGAGACATGCGGCCATCGGCTGGAGCGGCTCAGTGCCGTTTGATGGCGAGATCGATACGCCACTCAAACCACCTGCACCTGTCAGCGCCTGGCGCGCGGGCGGAGCCTGGTCGATCGTTGTAGGACACCGCGATGGAACGACCCTTGTCCAAGGCAGCGCCGGTTTTGTACCGGGTACGCTGGATGGGGTCAGTGCCGACGTCGTATTGCTTGGTACATGGGGCCTTAACAGTCTCGGACGCGACTATACCGAGCAATACTGGTTGGCGATGATCACGGCGACGGGCGCAGAACGCGTTCTGCCGATTCACTTCGATGACTATACTCGCCCATTCGGCAGCATCGAATTACCGCCGCGTATCCTCGATAACTTCATCGTTACAGCCGGCTGGCTTAACGAGTTTCGCGCCATCTGGGACACTGACACGAGATTGTTCCTGCCTGAATTCGGCAGAGTTGTCGTCCTCTACCCACCCGCACTCCCGGAGACCTGAGCGAGGTCTGTTTCGGCTCTTAGCTCAAGCAGTGTGGTTGCGCCGCTGATCAAGCGCTCCTTGTCTGACCGTTGCAGCTTCTTCACAAGGTACTCGGCCTGCGATGCCGCACGGCGATCACCAACCAGAACCTGAAATTCGAGGGTCAGCGGCCCACGACCGCGCAGATATTTTGCGCCACCTGGTCCGGACTCATGTTGCAGCAGCCGCTTGCCGACATCCAGCGCAATACCGGTGTACAAGCTGCCATCGGCACAACGCAGTATGTAGAGGCTGTATTCGCCTTTTGGCTCAAGCATGGCCGCCGGACAAAGTATCACCGAGCACGCGGAATGCGCCACGCTCGATACTTCGACCATTTTCAGGCGTGTCCGCAAAAGTAATTGTAATCTGGGCCGCCCCGTCCAGCTCTGCAGCTGCCTCGTGCAGTTTCAATGTCAGCATATTACCCAGCAATACGGCTTCGGAAATCAGGTCGTGTCCGCCGAATTGACGCTCATTAATTTCAATGTACATCGATTCGTCAAAGTCTTCCTCGATCGTGCGCATCAGCAACAGGTAATCGTCAATATCGCCACCAGTCGTTGTCTGCGCGAAGAACAACATCGTCGTGTTGTCGCGAACGTCGAAAGCAACAGTGTCGTAGTAACGATTTGCTGGCATCGTTGGACCTGAAATGAAAAGTCGTTGCCAGTTTACGCCATCGGCTGGCTTGTCGCGACCCGCGACATGCAGTACGGTCGGCATCTCATGCTACGTGTGCTCTTATACCGGTTACTTGGGCCGCATCACCTGCTCGGCCTGGCCAGCCTGGTAATCGGTATTATCATCGCCGTTTTTGTATTCACCGACGCAATCCCGCAAGACCCTGCCTACCACGAGTTCAGCGATACCCGGCGCGTGCTCGGCATCGCGAATTTCTGGAATGTCGCTTCCAACCTGCCGTTTCTGGTCGTCGGCCTGGCCGGCCTGGTTTACTTGCACCGATACTCGAGCGAGGTATGTGTAGCGGGACTCGAGACCACTTATCGCGTGTTTTTCGCCGGCATCCTGCTGACCGCATTTGGCTCTGCGTATTACCATCTCGCGCCTGCCAACGGGACCCTGGTCTGGGATCGGATGCCAATGACCGTTGGCTTCAGCGCCCTGATCACGATCATCATTGCAGAGTTCATCTCACCCCACGCGGCGCGTCGACTGCTGGTGCCATTGCTCATCGTTGGTTTTGCATCGGTCGAATATTGGGCATGGACTGAAGCGCGTGGCATCGGCGACCTGCGTCCCTATGCCATCGTGCAATTCCTGCCGATACTGTTGATTCCAGTGATCTTGCTCAGCCACCGTCCCTCGCTTGGCAAAACCCGCTACTTCTGGTGGATGCTGCTCTGGTATGCGCTCGCGAAATTTTTTGAATTTTTTGACGGCGCTGTCTTCGGTCTTGGATTAATGATCAGCGGCCATTCGATCAAGCACATCGCGGCCGCCATGACCCCGGCCGTATTTCTGTACTCATTGGCCCAGCGCAGGTAATATGCGCCGCCTGACAGCGAGGCGACACCGAATATGACCACCGCACGACGCATCGACGGCAAACAAATGGCTGCAGACTTGTCCGCGAAAATCACACGTGAAACAGCCGCACTGCTGCGTGATCACAAACTCGTCCCGGGGCTCGCCGTGGTAATCGTTGGCGAAGATCCTGCCAGCCAGGTCTATGTACGCAACAAGAAACGTACTGCGGAAGCCTGTGGATTCCATTCCGTACAGCACACGCTCGCTGCTGACAGTTCGCAGGATACGGTGCTCGCACTGATCGACGACCTTAACAAAGACAGCAGCATCCACGGCATCCTGGTGCAGCTGCCGCTGCCTTCGCATCTCGATGAGCAAAAGATCACGCAAGCCGTTCTGCCTGGCAAGGACGTTGATGGTTTTCATTTCATTAATATCGGCAAGCTAACGTCCGGCAATACAAGCGATGCGTTTGTACCCTGCACACCGGCCGGCTGCATGTTGATGATCGAAGCGGAGCTTGGCCCCGATCTTTCCGGTTACAGCGCCGTCGTAATTGGCCGGTCGAATATTGTGGGCAAACCCATGGCCAGCCTGTTATTGCAGGCCAATGCAACCATCACCGTTACGCACAGCCGGACCGCCCATCTACCCGGCGTGGTGCGCAGCGCCGATATCGTCGTCGCGGCCGTCGGCAGAGCCAACATGGTCAAGGCTGGCTGGATCAAACCCGGCGCCGTGGTCATCGATGTCGGCATCAATCGCGTCGACGAGAACATTGATGGCGAAACACGTTCCCGCCTGACCGGCGACGTCGACTACGAGGCTGTTTGCAGCGTTGCAGCCGCCGCCACCCCCGTACCGGGGGGTGTTGGGCCGATGACCATCACGATGCTGATGTCGAATACGCTGCGCGCAGCTCGTCTCGCGTCAGGGCTTGACGTCGGCTGAATCGGGGACAGGCTCGGATTTGACATCCTCACCGGCCACGGCATCAAGCCGAAAACGAAACGTCCTGCACGTCTTGATGCCCGACAAGACCACGTCGGCAGGCACTTTGACATAGGTCGATTCCCGCACTGCGCGCATTGCCGCTTTCTCGAACACTCGGTTACTGCTGCGACGCACGGATATCCGCGACGTTTTTCCATCGCGGTCGACGTCGAAACAAACCTCGACGTCACCCTCAATACGATCGCGCAAGGCGCTGCGCGGATACACGGGAAAGACAGTGTGCAACGATTTTCGCTCGCCGCTTTGGTCAAGGAACGGGGTGATATCCGCGGCATCTTCTGCGAGCGCCAAAGTCACCAGCAGTGCTGCCAGCGATGCGGCCAAAAAATGACTAGCCTTCATCATCAGGCACGATCTCACCGGCGGAACCGCGCCGGTCATCAATCGTAATAATCGGCGATACCGGGTTGGTCGCATCGAGCCACAATCGGCGCACTGCCTGCAGCGAATTTGCCTGCGGGCTGATCGCCTCGCCGCGCTTGAGATCGGCGTCGGCTTCAGCGTAACGCTCGAGCTTGATGTAGATCAACGCACGGTTGCTCAGCGCGCGCCAGTTATGCTCATTTTCCTGCAGCACTTCATCACAATAAGCGAGTGCGACAGCATACTCCTCAAGCAAGGAATAACCGGCACAAAGATTCGCTTTGGCTGTCTCCCGTTCCCGCGCGTCACGCGCCTGTCGCAGGCCAATCAAGGTCAGTCGTACGCCGTCCTTCGCATCGCCAGCGAGCAGAGCCTGCGCGCCCTCATGCAGCGGCAGATTCGACGGGCCGATGACTGTTTTGCTCTCCTGCGCCGCAGCATGATTCATGAGATGCAGCAGGCAGACCAGGCCCAGCGCAGGCAACATGCACCTCCACTGAACGCGCCCGATCGAGTCAGCCACTTATATAATGTTCGAGCTGTTCAATAGCTTCCTGTTGATCAGCGATGATTGCTTGCACGAGATCGCCGATCGAAATCACACCGACGACGACATTATTGTCCATGACCGGCAAATGCCGGATGCGCCTGTCCGTCATCAGTGCCATGCAAGTATCCACCGCTTCGCTGCTGGTCGTGGTCACTACGTTCGCAGTCATGATGTCGGCTACCGCCGTCGTGTCAGAAGCACGACCCTTCACGACTACTTTGCGCGCATAGTCACGTTCCGACAGGATGCCGAGCAGCTTACCCCCGTTCATTACCAGCACCGCGCCGATGTTTTTTTCGGCCATGAGGCGAATAGCGTCGAGTACGGAGGCATCGGGCTTGATGGATACTATTTGCCGACCTTTGCGATCCAGCAGGTGCTTGATAAGTTTCACGCGGGTTCCCCTTACGCTGCCTGGCCTGAACTTATTCTAGCAGCCGTTGCTGGGGCTGCGAGGCAAGCGATACATTTAAATAAAAAAAGTAATATTTTCAGCGACTTGGAGAATCGCCGCCGTTTCTGCGATAGACCTGAAGTCGTCTTCGCAGGTCTTCTGCCGGATGCCAGTTGCCACGCAACATTACACCGTGAATACGGCGCGTGTTGTTAATGTCGTCGAGCGGATTTGCATCGAGCAGCAGCAGATCGGCATCGCGTCCAACCGCGACGACGCCGGTATTACTGCCCAGAAAACGCGCTACAGCCGAGGTCCCGGTTGACAGCGCTGCGTAAGGACTCAAACCAGCGGCGACGAGATATTGCAGCTCATCGTGCAGCGAGAAGCCGGGTACGTTAAAAACCTGCGGCGCGTCCGAACCCAGCAGCAAGCCAGCACCGGCAGTATGCAGTGCCAGAATCAATTGCCGCCGCATCCGAATGGCGTTGTCACCCAGCTCAGGGCTGAATCCACGCTCGTTTTGCTGCTGCTGCCTGGCGTTCACCCATTGCTGTATCGTGTTAGCGGGCATGAACTGCATTTCGGGACGCCGGCTCAGATCCTCGGTGCTCACCGACGATACGCGATGCTCAAACAGCGCCTCGGTCGGCACGTTCCAGGTGCCGGCGGCCACAGTTTGAGCAACCAGGCTGTCGAGATCGTTTTCCTGCAACTGGTCCGCCAGCAGGACATCGAAAAAACCGCCATAGCCACCCGAGGCATCCGAGTTTGCCGGCATCATGGCTGCCAGGTAACCGTCGAGATGGTCAATCGTCGACATGCCTTCGACCAGTGCACGCTCCAGGCCGACCGCTTCGGGCACATGGCCAGCGAGCGGCATATCGAGTTTCCTGGCCGCAGCCGCGATCGCGGCAAATTCGTCCATATTCAAGCCTGGATGAATCTTTAAAAAATCATAGCCTGCCGCATGTTGCGCCTCGACCTGCCGGACGGCATCGACTTCACCACTCACAGAGTCGCCGTTGAGCGATGGCCCCGACGTGACCAGGCGCGGCCCAAACACGCGACCCTCCAGCAAATCGCTGCGCAATGCCAGGTGCGAAGGCTGCCCCAGCATACCCCGAACCGTGGTTACACCATTCGCTACCAGCAATGTCAGTACGCGACCCAACTCCGGCGACGACGCCGGCGGAATGTGGCCATGCATTTCTGCCAGGCCGGGCAGCAGGTAGCGATCGGTTCCATCGACAATCACCGAGTCCTCTGGCAAAGGCGTCGAGTCAACCGGACCGAGCTGCGTGATCAGGCCAGCTTCGACGATAACTGTCTGGCCCGAAATGATGTGTTCGTCCATCATCGTAACGACATTGACATTGATGAACGCGGTTGCTGCAGGGTCTGCGCGCGCCATCACACCAGATAGCATCGACAAACACATGACGGTCAGCCTGCCGAGAATTTGTCCGCCATGGAGCGCAATCATTGCTGGACCTGCTCCAATACTTGCTGGCTGACATTACCGCCGCAAATTATGACCACGACCTTTAGCCCTGCGATCTCTGACTTGCGAGCAAGCAGTGCTGCCAGCGCGACTCCCGCCGCACCTTCGACAGGTTCGTCATAGCTTGTGAGGTAGGCACGCATGGCGGCAGCGATATCGGCCTCGCTAACCAGCACGAATTCGTCGATCAGCTCTTTGCAAAGATCAAACGTTATCGCATCGGCCTCGATCCCGCCGGCGGTTCCATCAGAAAGCGTTGGCGCACTCGGCAACTCGAGAATTCTGCCCGCTGCCACCGATTCCCGCATCACGGCGGAAGCCTCAGGCTGACAACCATAAATTCGAATCTTCGGATTGTGCGCCCTCAGCACACTGCCGACGCCACCGATCAGGCCGCCACCGCCAACCGCAACGAATACGGCGTCAATGTCCGGCAGCTGCTCTACAAGCTCAATGCCACAGGTGGCCTGACCCGCGATCACGTCACGATCATTGTACGGCGACAGGTAGGCCATGTTGTTGCGGGCGGCATACTCACGCGCATACTGCTCGGTATCGAGCCCGTCCGTACCGAAGAACCGCACATCACCGCCATATCTCCTGATAGCTGCAACTTTTTTCGATGAGGTCTGTTGCGGCACAAAAATGACCCCTGGGGTCGCCAGTTTCTGCATTGCACAGGCGACTGCGGCACCATGGTTGCCGCTCGATGCCGCGACACAGCCCGCAGCGCGCTGCTCGGGCGTCAGCGTCAACAGCCGGTTGCTCGCGCCACGCAGCTTGAACGAGCCCGTCGTTTGCCGATTTTCCAGCTTGAGATAGACCTCTGCGGATGTTTCGGCACTGAGTTCCGTCGCGCGGATCAGCGGCGTGCGCAGAATCATCGCATCGATGCGGGCATTGGCAGCCGTCGCTGCCGCGACCACGTCGCTAGATTGATAGGTCACGCCGTTCTCCCGAAGTGTTAATCGACATTTGCCGCAAATGTATCGCAACTCCCCGGTTCACCGCCGCCAAGGCCAACGCGAAACCAGTACGCGCGTTGTGCATTCTTCATCAAACCGCAGCGGATTGCCAAGCTCGGAGCCGCGGCGACAACCTGCATGATGACTTAACAATAAGACAAACGCATGTGTCGCAATTCGTTGACAGTGTTCTTCGCATCGTGCAAGCATGGACGCTCGTTTGACAAAGGCACACTCGTCGAAAGGCGGGGTCGCAAAGCCACCGATCTAAGGGTCTGAGCCGGGATGGTTCAGTCTATGACCGCGGGGCCGCCGACACGAAACATCGCCCACCGTTCCGGTGGCGTTGCTCGTCTTGTGACTTTGGCATTTTTGGGCTGTTTGCTGGAGACACGGATGCTCGCTACAACTCTGCGCAAGACGGGACGCTTTCCCAGTCCCAAACTCGTCGGACCCGCCGAACTGCGGCCGACCAACCTCAACGACCTCAAGCGCTACCTCGAGAAGGAATCGCGTACTGCGCTTCCAATCCGGCCACTGGGCGCCGGTTCGTCCGCAACGGATTGCAATCGAACCAACGCGGGCTCAGTCCTGCACATGTCCGGGATCGATCGGGTCATCCGGGTCGATGCAAAGAACTACACCGTTACGGTCGAGGCCGGTCTGCCCCTGCAGACACTGGTCGACACCCTGGCCGAGGATGGACTCGAACTGATCGGCAGTTTCGAACTGCAGGGCCGCACGGTCGGCGGCGCGATCGCCGCGCCTTGTTTCGGACCCTGTATCGGAAACTCGGGCAGCTATTTTTCCAGCCACGTCGTGGCGATGAAGGTCATCACCGCCAACGGCAAGGTCATGAATATCGACGCCTCGCAAAAAAACCTGCTGGCCGCGTTTCGCATGAGCTTCGGTCTGCTCGGCATCATTTACGAGGTCACATTGCGCGTGCGGCCAATCCGCACGTTCTCGGCAAGCCATCGCCGCGTAACCATCGACAAGTTCGCGACGATCGTCAACACGCTGTCGCTCAGCGATGTCGGTTTCAAGTTCTACCTCATGCCATACCGTGACAGGGTCTACATTGACGTGCGTCGCTATGACGCCGATCCCGGCAACAGCTATGCGGGGCCATGGAAACTCAAAGACTGGGGCGAGAGCACCGTGCTGCCACATGTGTTCAAGTCACTGAATCGCATTGTCCCTATCGACTCGGTGAAGTACCGGCTGATTGACAGCATCAGCGAGGCCACCCAGGGCCTGGTCAATTCACGGCTCGTGCAGAACGGCACGAACGCCGTGTCACAATCGGGTCACAGGCGCGGCGGCCGCAACACGTTCTATTCCACCTGGTGCTTCCCCGCCGCCAATTTCTCGATGATCGCGCTGGCATACAAGGAGTTTTGTGCCTCAGTGCTGGAGAGGTCCCAGTATCGCTGTGACCTGCCGGCGGTCGGCTATCGCCTGAATCGCGATGCGGGCTCGCTGCTGTCACCCTCGTTTGACGAAACCATGATCGCGCTGACGACCGCATCGACCCAGTCCAAGGGCTGGGAGGACTTTGTCATCGACCTTGCGGAATTTGCAGAGAAATGGGGTGGCACGCCGATCATCAGCCAGTCGCGGGCCCTGCGTGCGGCGCACGTGATCCAGACCTATTCGAACCGGCTCGACATGTTTCGCCGCTTGCGGCGCCAGCTCGATCCCGAGGACCGGCTGCTGAGCCCGTTCCTGGCCCAGTTCGGGCAATGAACGCGGCCGCGCGGACACTGCCGGAAAAAGTGCTGGACACCATATATCGAACTGATACTATGCATCACCCCGATATATGGGCAGCCCTTGCTGCCGGGATTAGACGCAATGGATGTAAAAACAGTTTGCCTCGGCATGCTGACCGATGGCGAGGCCTCGGGCTATGACCTGAAGAAGCACTTCGAGTCTTCGTTCGGCCATTTTTTCTCGGCCGGCTACGGTTCGATCTACCCCGCGCTCGCCTCCCTCGCGGCCGATGGCCTGGTCAGCTGCCTGTGCATTCCCCAGGCCGGCAAGCCGGATCGCAAGGTGTATTCGATAACATCGGCCGGCCGCGACGCCCTGCTGTCCGAGCTCGACGCACCGAATCCCAGCCACAAGGTTCGTTCCGAGTTTCTCGCCACGATCTGTTTTGCGCACCTGATGACTGCAGAGCAGATTGCGACCGTACTGAACAATCGCATTGCCGAAATCGAATCGTATGAAAAATTGTTCGAGGAATTCGAGCACACCTGCATGCACGAGACGCCGCACGGCATGCATTTTACGGTTGGCATGGGTCGCGCCGTGATGCTGGCGATGAAAAAGTACATCCAGGATAACGGTCACAAGCTGCAGAACCACTCGGCGGCTGCAGCGAACCATTGAAGGTATGCATAGATGAATTTGGGAAAAATAGAAAAATATCGTTCGTGGCTGTATTCAGCCGGCATCGCAATATTGATAGCCGGCTGGCTGGTATCCGGGCAGTTTGACGACGCCGACAGTGCCGATGGCAAAGCCCAGGCCGGGATAACGACGAGTGCAGCCCCAGCACAGGGCAAGGTCCGCGTGCGTACGCTGCTTGCCGAGGAAGTGACGCGCACGATCGTTGTGAATGGCAAGACGGCACCCGCAAGAGTTGCCCAACTATCAGCCGAGACCGACGGTCGCGTTGTTGCCATTGGCGCCGAGCGCGGTGCAAACGTTGTGAAAGGTACGGTCATCGTGCGCCTCGATGAGCGCGACCGGAATGCGCGTCTTGCAGAAGCGCGCGCCACGCTCAAACAGCGCGAAGTCGAGTACGAGGCACGTAAAAAGCTTATGTCATCGAGCTATGTCTCGGAAGCACAATTGCAGGATGGGCTGGCGCGACTGGAAGCCGCTCGCGCCGAGTTGACGCGCGCCGACCTGGATCTTGAATACATGCTGGTGCGCGCGCCGTTCGATGGCGCCATTCAGGAGCGATCGGTTGAGGTGGGCGACTTCCTCAAGGTCGGCGACCCTATTGCAAGTTTCGTCGACAACCGCAGCATTATTGTTGCAGCCAGCGTCTCGGAGTTTGATGCGGGATTTGTGCGGCTCGGTGAAACCGCAACGGCAAAGCTCGCAACCGGTGAAGAAGTAGCAGGCACCATTCGCTACGTTGCGCCCGTCGCCGATGAAGCAACCCGGACGTTTTCGGTTGAGCTCGAGGTCGACAACAGCGATGGCCACCTGCGCGCCGGTGGGTCCGCGGAATTGTATATCCCGGCCGAATCGATCCGGGCGCATCGCGTTTCGCCCTCGCTGCTGACCCTGGATGACGCCGGCAATGTGGGCGTCAAGATCATCAACGACGCCAACACAGTGGAATTTGTGGTCGCCGACATCGCGCTGTCCTCGAACGAGGGCGTGTGGCTGGCCGGGCTGCCGGAAAGCGTGACCATCATTACCGTCGGCCAGGGATTCGTTGCCTCTGGCGCAGAGGTCGACGCGGTGCCCGAAGATGAGGTGCCAACCGCTGTCGCCCGGAAAGTACCGGCTGAGAACCAGTAAGCATGCAAATGATTGATGCAGCAATGAGCCGCTCGCGGACAGTGATTCTCGGCCTGATTGTCATACTGGTCGCCGGCCTGTACGCCTACATGACCATCCCGAAAGAGGCTGAGCCCGACATCGAGATCCCGATCATCTATGTGCAGATCACGCACGAGGGCATCTCGCCCGAGGACGCCGTACGCCTGCTGGTTCGACCCATGGAGCAGGAAATCCGCACCGTCGAAGGCATCAAGGAGATGATTGCTGAAGGCTACGAGGGCGGCGCCAGCATCCAGGTCGAGTTCGAGGCAGGCATCGACACGAACAAGGCCTTGCAGGACATACGCGAGCGCGTCGACAATGCGACAGCGGACTTGCCGAGCGAAACCGACGACCCGACGATCAACGAGGTCAAGATGTCGCAGCAGGACCCGATGCTGGTCCTGAACCTGGCCAGCGATGTGCCGGAACGAACGTTAACCAATATCGCCAAGGACCTGAAGGAAGATCTTGAGGGCGTTGATGGCGTCCTCGAAGTCAATTTGATCGGTGCGCGTGAAGAATTGATGGAAGTGATCGTCAACCCGCTCGCCATGGAGAGTTATGGGCTCGACCAGGCACAGATCGTCGCGTTCGTCGCGAACAACAACAAGCTGGTCGCCGCCGGCGCCCTGCAGTCTGCTCAAGGCAGGTTCCAGGTCAAGGTGCCGGGTGTATTCGAGTCGCCAGTGGATGTACTCGACCTGCCGATCAAAGCCGTTGGCGAACGCATAGTGCACTTCAAGGACATCGCCGAGGTGCGTCGCACCTACAAGGACGCAGAAAGCTATGCACGGCTGAATGGCAAACCGGCACTGGCTATCGAGGTTGTTCAACGCGGTGGCGCCAATCTGATCGACGCGATCGCGGATGCCAAGGCGACGATCGCCAAAGCGCAGCAGTACTGGCCTGCTGGAATCGTGGTTAGTATCTCGCGCGACAAGTCCGAGGACGTCAATGACATGCTCACGGAACTGCAGAACAGTGTGCTGGCCGCCGTGCTGCTCGTGTTTATTGTCATCATCGGTATTCTCGGTATACGTTCCGCCCTGTTGGTTGGCGTTTCGATACCAGGGAGCTTCCTGCTCGGCATCCTGTTGATTGGATCATTCGGCATCACGATCAACATGATGGTGTTGTTCGCATTGATCATGGCGGTCGGCCTCCTGGTAGATGGCGCTATCGTGGTCACCGAGATGGCCGATCGCCGCCTCGCGGAAGGTGAATCGCGTTACGACGCCTATTCACGTGCCGCTATTCGCATGTCCTGGCCGATTATTGCCTCGACCGCCACGACCCTGGCCGCATTTCTGCCGCTCGCCTTCTGGCCTGGCATCTCCGGCGAATTCATGAAATACCTGCCGATCACGCTGATCGCGGTGCTGGCGGCATCGCTCCTGATGGCGCTTTTGATCGTGCCGACGGTCGGCTCGATTTTTGGCAAGACCGGCGCCACCAGTGAGGCTGAGCGCCGCAACCTGGCGGTTGCCGAAACCGGCGACCTCGCCACGCTGCAGGGATTTACAGGGCGCTACGTTGAGTTCCTGCGCGGCTCGCTGCAACGCCCGTGGCGCAATGTCGGTGTGGTATCGGCGCTGTTGCTGACCATCTATGTTGGCTTCGCGGTGCTCGGCCGCGGCGTCGAATACTTCCCCGAAATTGAACCACCGTTTGCCATGGTCGACATTCGCGCACGCGGTGACCTGTCAATCGACGAGAAAGATTTTCTTGTGCGCCAGGTCGAGGAACGTATCAGCGATATGCCGGAGATCGAGTTCCTGTATGCCAAGACCGCCGATGTACGCGGCACGCAGGACCAGATCGGCAAACTGACCCTGAACTACATCGACTGGGACAAACGCCGGACCTCGGACGAAATCCTGGCCGAGATTCGTCACCGCACGGCGGACCTAGCCGGCATTACGATCGAGACGCGCAATCCTGACGCGGGTCCGCCGCAGGGCAAACCGGTCTTCATCGAGTTCTCCTCGCACGACGGCGACGCCGTGGTCGAAAGCATCGCGCGTGTTCGCGCCGTGCTCGAGCGACATCCGGCTGTAACCAATATTGAAGATGGTCGTCCACTACCTGGCATCGAGTGGCAGATCAAGGTCGACCGCGCCGAAGCGGCGCGCTTTGGCGCCGATATCACACTGGTCGGCGCGATGGTGCAGCTGGTCACCAATGGCATCAAGATCGGTGAGTATCGACCGGACGACAGCGATGATGAGATCGACATCCGCGTGCGGTACCCGGCCGGCAATCGCAGCCTGTCGCAGATCGACGAACTACGCATCCCGACGCCGGATGGCCAGGTCCCGATCAGCACATTTGTCAAACGCGTGCCGGCGCAGAAGGTGAGCACGATTACGCGCACGGATATGCGGCGCACGATGACCCTCGAGGCCGACGTCGCTGATGGCTACCTCGCACCCGAGGTGATCGCCGAGTTGCGTGAGCTGCTGCCCACCATGGGCGTCGATCCCACGGTCAGCGCCGCATTTCGCGGCTCCATCGAGGACCAGGAAGACGACGAGAAATTCCTCGGCAACGCAATGCTGGTAGCGATGTCGCTGATGGCGATCATCCTCGTGACCCAATTCAATAGTATTTATCAGGCCGGCCTGATACTGACAGCCGTGATTTTTTCGACCGGCGGCGTGCTGCTTGGGCACTTGCTCATGGATATGCCCTTCGGCGTCATCATGAGCAGCGTCGGTGTTATTACGCTGGCCGGCATCGTCGTCAACAACAACATCGTGCTGATCGATTCCTACAACGTACTGCGCAGCCGTGGCGAGACCGAATTCGATGCAATTCTGCGTACCTGTGCGATTCGCTTGCGGCCGGTCCTGTTGACGACCGTTACCACGATCGTCGGGCTGATGCCCATGGTCCTCGGCGTCAACATCGACCTGATCGCGCGCGAAGTCTCCGTTGGCGCACCCAGCTCGCAGTGGTGGACACAGCTTGCGTCATCTGTCGCGGGCGGACTTGCATTTGCAACGGTGCTGACTTTGTTCCTGACGCCGAGCCTGCTTATGATCCAGGCGAACGTCGGGCATAGACTTGCGGCACGACGAACAGCACGAGCAAAGTCAGCCAGCCAATTGCACCGCCACCGTCCTCAACAACAACAATAGTCTCGACTGGTACGTCGCGGGCAGCATCTTCGAGTGGCAGAAAGGCCAGCGCTGAAGTGTCCAACGGACCGAAACTCGCAAGATACGTATCGTCGTAGGCGTCGAACAACTCAATCAGCAGATCGTAGCTTCCCGTCGGGTAGCCGGAAACCAGTTCTGTTACGACATTGAAAGCATCGTCTGCCGAAGTGCCGAAGAGCGTGAAGTTATCGGTCGCAAAGTATTCGTTCCATGGCCCGTCGCCAAGGCTCAGGTAGAGAACGGCGTATACCTCGGCCTCGTCATAGTATGTATCCGCATCGAACAGCAGGTCGATGCCGTGAAAATGGCCGTCCAGGTCGTGGTCGTTGAACAACGCGACATCGGCCGAGTAAAACCAGAAGTCGTTGCTGGCCGTGCGCACAGCACCGGTTTTGGACGCCGCGCTCGAGCGCTTGCCCGTCTGCCGGTCGCCACTGGTTTGCAACGCACCGAACTCGTTTGCCGAGACCTTGCCCGGCAAGCCGCTGTCGCGCCCTGACTTGGTGTTTTGCGTAGTGACGGAAAGCCGCGGTGACTCGTCGGCAATCGCAGGCACGACGCACGCAGAAACCATTGCTGCGACCGCAATAATAATCCGGGCTGACTTGATCGTTAACATGACTGAATCCTCGATTCCTGCTGGTCGGGATTCATTTAACGACCACTTCGCTGAATCAGCGCTGAACCTGTATGCTCGCTCCGCTGGCCATGCGATCATGTTCAGCTGGCGTTCATTTTTCTCGCAAATTCAACATGACTTCACTGGCTGCGCACGACAAAACAGGCAAGGCGATTGCATACCTTATGCTTGGCGTGGCCGGCGGACTTGGCCTGGACCTCGCGGCAAAAGGATTGCTCGCCGTCTATTCGCTTGAACAATTCGTGTTCTTGCGCAGCCTGTTCGGTTTGTTGATTTTTTTCTTTCTTGCACGCCAGTTTGGCGGCGTGGATAGCCTCAGAACCCGGCGCTGGCGCTGGCATTTGCTGCGCACGGTTCTGGCGGTGGGCTCCATGTTCGGTTTTTTCTACGGCCTGGCCCACATGCCGCTGGTTGATACCTTGACGCTGGGTTTCACGGCGCCATTGATGGTCACCGCGTTATCGGTACCGATGCTTGGCGAGCATGTCGGGTGGCGGCGCTGGACCGCCGTCGTGATCGGATTTATCGGCGTGCTGATTATTCTGCGCCCGGGCGCGCAAACGATAACCCAGGCACATGTTGCCGTGCTGTTCTCGGCATTCTTCTACGCCTGCCTCGCAGTCACGGCACGCAAACTGGCTGATACGGAAAGCAGCTATTCTCTCTCGCTGTATGTGATCGTCGGACCATTGCTGGTCTCAACCCTATTGCTCGGTGCCGGAAACTGGCAGTTGCCCGACACCGTGGGTTGGCTGTTGTTTGGTGTCGCCGGTGCCTGCTCGGTCATCGCCTGGATCGGAATCATTGGCGGTTACCGCCGCGCCGCACCGGCCATGCTCGCACCATTTGAATACACGGCGCTGATCGGTGGTGCGCTGGCTGGCTACCTGATCTGGAACGAGGTGCCCGACCGCTGGGTAACGGTGGGCGCCATCGTGGTCATCAGCTCGGGTCTGTTCGTGGTCTATCGTGAGATTGGCAGCGCCATTTCCAGTCGCTACCTGCGCGCGATGACGGCCAGCAGCGCGGCCGAGATCGCGCCGGGCGCTATTTCACCTCGCCCGCAGCAAGACCCGCGATCTCCGCCGGAGTAGCTCCGAGGGCGCGCACGACGCCATTGAAAAAGTCGATTTCGAGTACGCTGACTTCGCTGTCACTGCGAAATACCTCGGTGAGCGCGTGTACAATTTCCGCGCGATCCTTACTGCGCAGCTTCTTGCCGACGGCGACCAGGTATTTGCGCAGGGTCGCCTCCGCGTAGAGCTCGGCGCGCGCCGCCATCCGGATGTCCTTGGCGCTGAAATTGTCGCCGGTGTGTTGCTTCAGGATCTGCTGGATCCGGTCCACCTCAATACTCTGAATATTGATGTCGGCATCCGCCGCTCGCGCCAGTGTCATTAGCATCACCTCTTTGCGTAGCGCGTCCTGCTGGCCTTTGCTAAGCGCGGAGCCGCTAAAGATTTTCAATACATTTTTCAGATCTGCGATTGCCATTGTGGTCTCACTTCTCGTTTTGGTTTTTCGGGTTATGCGGCGCCTGCGTGCGCGAGTACCGGAGTATACACGGCAAAGGCGCCCGGAATCACCGGCCCCGACCTCTTGGTCCACTAGGCCCGACGCATCGGTTGCCGCTGCCAGTAGGTCAGGGACCGCCACAGCCATTCCACCGGACCGAATTCGTAACGCGACAGCCACCAGGGGCTTAACACCATCTGCAGGCCGATCACGGCGGCGGCGAAGCCCATTTGCCAGAATCGTGGTATCGAGCCGTACAGACCGAGGCCGTAACCATAGAAGACCGTAGTCAGGACCACGGAGTGCATCAGGTAGTTGGTCAGCGCCATCCGGCCGATCGCGGCAAACCGCCGCAGCAGGCCCTGCACGAATCCGGTCCTGATCAACAGCATGACCAACGCGATATGGCCGAGTGCAACGATGATACTGCCAAAATAATTGGCCGACGAGCCAGCGCCGACCGCATACAGGGGGTCAAAGCCATGCGCATGCAGATCCAATGCGCTGTAAGCTGTCAGTGGCAAACCGATGGCATAGCAGATCAGCATCATGCTGCGGTAGAAACCCGCCGGGCGTTCCGCACCCAGGACATTGATTTTCATTAATGCCATGCCGATGAGCATCAGGCCAAGCACTCGCCAGATGCCAAAGAACAGCAGGCCGAATACCTGGAACTGCATGGTCTCCGGAATGCGCCATGCCGTAATCTCGGCGTAGCTGCCCAGGTGAATATCGAGATTTTTCTGAATGTCTTCGGCGTTTGGCGCCATGAAGGCACGTTGCTCACTCCAGTCATCCAGAAGCTGCTGCTGCTCCTCGCTGAGCGCCTCGCCGGTCTCCTGCAGGGTTGCAATTTCAGCTGCCTCGGTTTTGATGAGCTGCATCTTGGCGCCGAAACCGTAGCCGAGCAGCACCGCCACGGGCAGCAGGCAACAGGCGACGATAATCAGCGTCCGCGGGGTGCGGTTGCGAAACAGGTATGCCAGCATCCCGACCAGGGCGTACATAAACAGGATGTCGCCAAACCAGATGAAATACGCGTGCAGCGCGCCGAGCAGCACCAGCCAGAACTGGCGCCGGTAGAAAATTCGTCCTGGTCTTGCTCCTTTGGCCGCGGACCGGTCCGTCATGACGATGATGCCGGCGCCGAACAGCATCGCAAAAACACTCAGGAACTTTTGATCAAAAAGTATGTGTGTGAAAAACCAGGTGCCAAGATTCAATGGCTCGGTGCCGCCCATGAGCAGTGGATTACTGTATGCCGGAAACGGCATCGCGAACGCGTAAACGTTCATGACAACGATGCCAAGAACGGCAACACCGCGCAGCACGTCGAGACTGGCGATACGTTCAGCGGCCGCCACGGGTGTCGCCGGCTCGGCCGGTGGCGCAGCAGACTCGATGTGCTCCGGTTTCTGCTCTCTCATGGTGAGCTCCGTGATTTCTTGTTTTTTTCTGGACCGGATGGGCTGCCGGGCTGATTATATTATCCCAGTAGATTGTCGATTTATACCCTTGATTTCAGGCAATATTTTCTTGGCATGGGCAGAATTATTCGCGATACTGGCGGCGGGCAAACTACTTGAAAGGAGGTGATCCATGTCTAGTGAGATATCAAAGGTGCCAGGAAAACCATTGGGTCTTGATTGGATAATGGAGCATCCTTCCGTCTTCTCCTGACCTGTTTTCCGTCATCCATCTCACAAAGGCCGCCCTGTTGTCACAACAGGGCGGCCTTTTTCGTCAGCGGCTGCCAGTCAGAGCACACCCTCGAGTGCCGTCAGCATCGCCTCGATTTCTGCAACGGTGTTGTAGTGCACGGCACCGATGCGAACAACGCCGCCGCTGTCGTAAATGCCGAGCGCCTTCGCTGGCTCCACGGCATAGTTGTGACCACTCCAGACAAACATGTTCTGCTCCGCAAGTGCCCTCGCGATAGTATCCGGATGCTTCTTTGCATGTGTGAATGACACGGTCGGTACACGGCGATCAAGCGCACGGCTGTCCGTAATGCCCTGCACCGTGATGCCCGGAATGGCCTGCAGGCCCTTGACCAACTGGCCGGCGAGCAATTTCTCGTAGCTGAACAGTTGCACAAATGCGTGACTGAGTTGCTGCCGGCGATTGCCGCTTGCGGCCGCCGTGTTGCCAATCGCCGCAAGATAATCGATCGCCGCCCCAACTCCGGCGATACTCTCGTGGCTTTGAGTCCCCGTCTCAAAACACCAGGGTAATTCCTCCGGAGCCGGCCGCACCTTGTAGGGCTCCAGTTCCTGCAGAATGTCACGGCGTCCCCAGAGGATGCTCTGATGCGGGCCGAAAAATTTGTAGGCCGAGCAAACCAGGAAATCACAGCCGATATCCTGCACATCAACCAGCACATGCGGCGCCGATTGCACAGCATCGATAAAACTCCAGGCACCCACCGCACGAATCTTCGCGCACAAGCCCTTTACGTCATTTAGCGTCCCGGTCATATTGCTGGCGCCTCCAACGCAAACCAGCTTGGTGCGATCCGTCAGCAAAGGGTCCAACGCGTCTTTATCGAATTCGAACGATTCTGTGTTAAACGATAACCAGCGCACCTTCAGGCCATGGTCACGCGCCATCAACAGCCACGGCGCAACATTCGCATCGTGTTCCATTTTCGACAGGACAATTTCGTCGCCAGCTTCAAGATACCGACCGATCGACCGCGACAGGTGCAACGTCAGCGTGGTCATGCTCTGGCCAAAAATAATCTCATCGACTGATGCCGCGTTCAGAAAGTCCGCCGAGGCGGAGCGTGCGTAGTCAACGAACTCTCCCGCTAGCTCCGAGGTTCGAAAGAATCCACCGATATTCGCGTTGCCATAGATAAGGCAGTCGGACATGCGCTCTGCAACAGATAGCGGCACCTGGGTGCCGGCAGGATTATCCAGGTAAACTCTGTGGACGCCATGATCGGTAACCGACAACGACGGAAACTGTGCGCGCACAGCATCGGGGTTGAATTGCATCTACTCCTGCTCCATGCCGCCCCACTTTTCGCGATGGGCGTCCTCTGCCTGTTGCTGCACCTTGGCGTGACGTCGGGTTAACAACAGCGAGTCAGGATCACAAACCTCGGCACGAATAAGTCCCAGGTCACTAGCCGCGTCGAACAAGCTCGGATACCAACGCTCCCAGTTTGGCAACAACGATTCAACCTGTTCGCGAAGGTTCATGCACGCAATGTAACCGAGCACCTGGCCGGTGACAATGCACTGTATGGCGTTGCGCTATTCCTCGCTCAGCTTGAACGTGGCAATGGCAATAACCACCAGGCACCCAACCGTGAACATCAATGGCAATTGCGCCAGCATCGAATCGGGCAACAAGAGCTGCCTTGCGGGTAAAATGTTGGTGATCGTCGGCAACAACGATGCCAGCTGCAACACCGACCTGCCCGCGATAACACCACCCAGCAACAGTGCCGATGGCAACGCCAGGCGCCGCAGCCAGATATCGCGACGAATTCGCGCCACGATACCTTTGCTAAAATCCGCGTCCTCGATTACTTCGGAACGCAACAGCGATGCGAACAGTCGATCTTCATCGTCTTGCATTTTGTCAACCATGTTTATGATCTTTGATGTCAAAACTCGTCCTGATTTTTTCTTTACTACGAAAAATTACGGATTTCACCGTTCCCGTCGGTAGCCCGGTGGCGTCACTGATTTCACGATGCGACAGCTCGCAGGCATACGACATGATTAATATTGCTCTTTCTTCCACCGTTAGAATCGCCAGCAACTTGTCTATGTCAGGCACCTCATCAACATCCTGACTATAGCTCTTCGATTCTGCTTCCGCGACGTAGGCGACATCGCTCAGTATCTTTGAAAAACGCCGTGCCCGTCGCCGTGACTGCAAGAACGTCGTATAGGCGATCTTCAACAGCCAGCCGATGAATGAGCCGCGCCCGGTGAAAGTATGCAACTTGTTCCAGGCGTGCATGAAACTGTCCTGTGCCAGGTCATCCGCGAGCGCAAGATCGCCCGTCAGCTTGCGCAGGAAATTGCGAACCTTGGACTGGTGACGCCTAATCAGTTCGCCAAACGCTGCCGTGTCCTGTGCGGACACGGCTCGCGCGACAAGGTATTGGTCCTCGCTATCCATCTGCAGGCCAGCTGATTTTATGACGGCTTGTCCGAAACCCGCCACATGATCAGGTAGGCAATCCCAACAAAGAACGGAAATGCGGCGATACCGAAGAAAACCGCGGTCGCCTCGTCTTCCGGAATCATATAGCCGAACACGCACATGCCGATGGCAATGGCAATGGCAACCAGGGCCGAACGCAAATCCTTGTCCTTATGCGGCTTCGGATTCCCGAGCCTGTCGATAATCTCGGGACTCAGTTCCTGGCCCTTGTCGATGGCGCTTCGAATAGTCAACTGCATGTCACTGCGCGTCTTGTAACGAATCCAGATTGCCGCGGTCAATACGACTGTCAAGCCTGCGAACAGCACAATTGGTACCCATATTTCACTCACTGGTTTTTACTCCTGAAAAGTCAGTCGGCCGCTAAAGGCGGGTCTCAGCCAATAGATGTCCGCCGCAGCCCTTTTGGATGCACTACCGCATGCAATTGTTTTTACGATGGTTATTATAGTCAGTCCGTGTCAACCCGGGCTGCCCGCCATCGTTAAACCATGTAAATGTCCCTTGAATCTGCCATTGCCGCGAATCGCTTCGGCCTGGGTGCCCGGCCCGGTGACCTTTCGCGGATTGAAAGCAACCCACGGGCCTGGTTGCTGGATCAGCTGCAGGGCCCGTCCCAGCTGCCGGCCGAAATCCGCGATTTGCCGGATTCGGCCAGCGTGCTCGTCAACGTGCAGGGCCTGCGCCGCGAACAGCGCGAAGAGGATGGTCCCGCGCCGGACATCGTAGAAAAATACGGCAAGACGGTTCGCGAGCATTTCATCGCACAGGCCTCGGCACGCTATCGCAATGCGGCAGCAACTGATTATCCGTTTCACGAACGGCTCGTGCACTTCTGGAGCAATCACTTCGCGGTGTCGGCCGACAAGCAACCTGTACCAGCCATTGCCGGCCTTTTCGAGAACGAGGCCATCCGGCCCAACATCACGGGAAATTTTGCTGATCTGCTGCTCGCGGTTGAACAACATCCGGCGATGATCATTTACCTTGATAACCAGCGTTCGGTCGGACCCGGTTCGACGCTCGGACAACGGGCGAATCGCGGCCGCAATGAACGAAGTGTCGGTTTGAATGAAAACCTCGCGCGCGAAATTCTTGAGCTGCATACGCTGGGTGTGGACGGCGGCTATTCGCAGTCCGATGTAACCAGCCTTGCCAAGGTGATCACGGGCTGGTCAATTGGCGGCGCCAGCGAGACCGGCCGCTTTGCCGAAGGCGACCCGGGGCGATTTGAATTTCGGGAAATTATCCACGAGCCGGGGCCGCAGACCCTGCTCGGAAAAAAATATTCACAAACGGGCCAGCAGCAGGGAGAAGCTGTTCTACGCGACCTGGCGGCGCACCCGTCTACGGCCCGCTTTCTGGCCGGCAAACTCGTACGCCATTTCGTCGCCGACGAGCCGCCGGCGGAACTGGTCAACACGCTGGCCACAGCCTGCGAAAAGAGTGGCGGCGAACTCAGTGCCATGTAGACAGCGCTGATCAGCGCTGCGGATCCGTGGGCGCAGGGATTCGCCAAGTACAAGACACCACACGACTTCGTCATATCGACATTCCGCGCTTTCGACCGCGTGCCGGATGACGTGCGCTTCCTGATTGCGGCGCTGGACCTCATGGGGCAGACCCCGTATCGGCCTGGCTCGCCGGCTGGCTGGCCCGACACGGCCGAGCAATGGGGCGGCGCCGATGTTCTTGGCGCCAATTTCAGGGCGGAGACCCGCAAGGCGGTGGCGCGCGCGGACAGCGCCATTCAGGGCACGACCCCGTTACTGGCGTCACCCGATTTTCAACGGAGATGAAAATGCTGACGCGACGCGATATTTTCAGGACCCTGTTCGGCCTGCATCCTGCATTGCAGGGCGTTCATGCCGCGTATGCGGAGAAACAGGCCCTGATCGTGCATGCGATCGCGAGTCCGTATCGCGAGCGTTCACATTTTGACGGCCAGGATGTGCTCGAGAACGGCGCAAGCAATACTGGCTTGTTGCGCGACGGCTGGCTGAATCGCGCGCTGACTCCGCTCGGTGGTTCGCTGGGCAACGAGGCTGCGATCGCGATGGCTCAGAACACACCTCTTGTGCTGCGCGGTGAAAATTCGGTGACCAGCTGGGCACCATCGCAACTGCCGGATGCCGACGGCAGCACGATACAGCGCTTGCGGGATCTGTATTCGGCGGATGAATTTTTCAGCAGCCGCCTCTCGCAGGCGCTCCAGTCACAGCGCATCGCCGACGATGGTGCCATGCAGGACATGCGCACTCGCCGCAACGACGCCGAGCAATTGCGAACCATGATGGAAGCGGCGGCGAAATTTCTGAACGCCGACGACGGCCCACGCATCGCGGTACTCGAAGCGAGTGGCTGGGATACGCACGCCAACCAGGGTGCCGGTAGCGGCGCGCTCGCCAATCGCTTCGCCGCACTCGATTCGGGCTTAGGCGCATTGCAGTCCGGCCTGGCCGCCAACTGGTCGCGCACGGTCGTCATCGTGGTGACCGAATTCGGCCGCACGGTACGCGTCAATGGTACACGCGGCACGGATCATGGCACGGCGACGGCAGCGATTCTGCTTGGCGGTGCAGTCGACGGCGGGCGTGTCATTGCTGACTGGCCCGGACTCGGCAATGCCGATCTCTACCAGGACCGCGACCTGAAGCCCACCGCGGATACGCGCGGCCTGTTCAAAGGGGTTCTCACCGACCACCTGCAACTGCCGCCTGCTTTCGTTGATCGCGCCGTATTTCCTGACAGCATGAAGGCCGTTGCAATGCGGGGTCTGATCAAGAGCTGATCCGGTTTAAACCCGATCCGGCGTCGCTGACGTTTGTATCGGGCATGAACAACAGAATCAGCAGCCTGGATCCGCGCTATTACCAGATCGCCGTATTGGGCGGCTTGCTCTGCTTCGGCGTATTGGTGCTCGATTTCGGCATTCGCGGCTACAACACCGTTGCAATCTTCTTGACGGCGCAATGTGTGCAGTTCCTTGGCACGCGATGGGCCGGCCTCGATCGTTTCGATCCGCTCAGCGCCATGATCACCTCGCTGTCGCTGACCCTGCTGCTGCGCACCGACCTTGTGCTGCTCGCGATCCTCGCTGCAGGTATTGCAATCGGCAGCAAGTTCCTGCTGCGCTGCAATGGCAAGCATGTTTTTAACCCGGCGAATATTGCGCTGGTACTGCTGATGTTCGGCAGCGACCAGGCCTGGGTCTCCTCGGGCCAATGGGGCAGTACCACGTTCGTCGCGTTCGCCCTGGCCTGCCTGGGGCTGGTTGTTTTGACACGCGCCCGGCGCGCCGAGACGACGTTCGCTTTTCTAATTGCGTATGCGGCTCTGTTGCTGGGCCGCACCGCCTGGCTCGGTGACCCGCTCAGCATCCCTTTGCACCAGCTGCAAAATGGCGCGCTCCTGATATTCGCGTTTTTCATGATTTCGGATCCGAGGACGACACCGAACAGTGCTGCCGCACGACTCGTTTACGGTGCATTGGTTGCAGGCCTCGCCTACACGATCCAGTTTGTTTTCTACACACCCAACGGCCCGATTATCGCGTTGTTTCTTGCAGCGCCTCTTGTGCCACTTTTTGACATGGCCATGAACGGCCGAATCTATCGCTGGCACCAGCAACAAGGAGTTTCGTAATGCGTATTCCGGTATTTATCCTGTCTGCAACCCTGACGATCGCAATCTCCGGCACGGCAGAGGCGTTCTGCGGCTTCTACGTCGCGCGTGCCGATACCAGTCTGTACAACCAGGCATCACAGGTCGTGCTGGTCCGCGACGAGAATCGCACCGTCGTCACCATGGCGAATGACTTCCAGGGTGCTGTCAGGGATTTTGCGGTTGTCGTACCCGTACCGACGTTCATCGAACGCGAACAGATCAACGTTGCGGACAATGCCTTGATCGAGCACCTCGATGCCTATACGGCGCCGCGCCTGGTCGAGTACCACGACCCCGATCCCTGCTCGCGCTACGAGCTGCATAAGAGCAGCGCGATGCGCGACATGCCATCCGCCACCCTCGAAGAAAGTGATGCCACGCGTGGTCGCGCGCTCGGTGTCACGATCGAGGCCAGCTACACGGTCGGTGAGTATGACATTCTGATCCTCTCTGCCAAGGAAAGCGGTGGCCTGATCCAGTGGCTCACCGAGAATGACTACAGCATCCCGAAAGGTGCGGACACAGTTGTCGACAGCTACCTCCGGCAGGACATGCGTTTCTTCGTGGCGAAGGTAAACCTGAAGGAACAGTCGAAGCTCGGCTACACCAGGCTCCGGCCACTGCAGGTAGCCTACGAGAGCAACAAGTTCATGTTGCCAATTCGACTCGGCACGCTGAATGCGAAAGGCAAGCAGGAGCTGTATGTGTACGCGCTGACCCGAACCGGACGCGTCGAAACGACCAACTACCGCACCGTCACACTGCCCAGCGACAATGAGGTGCCGGAATTCGTGCAGGCGGAGTTCGGCGATTTCTATCGTGCGATGTTCACGCACGAAACGCAGAAGGAAAACGAACGCGCCGTATTCCTCGAGTACGCCTGGGACATGGCCTGGTGCGATCCCTGTGCGTCCGATCCGCTGAGCAGCGACGAATTGCGTCGCCTCGGTGTGTTCTGGATCGGCGGCAAGGGCAGCGACATCGCAGCATCGGCGCCGCAGGACGTGTTCGTAACTCGCCTGCACGTCAGTTACGACAGCAAGCACTTTCCCGAAGATCTCGTGTTTCAGGAAACCGGCAACCGCCAGAACTTCCAGGGGCGCTACGTCATTCGCCGCCCGTGGAAAGGCCCGACGAGTTGCGATGCGTCCGCTTACCAGGCCGCGACACGTGAGCGCCAGGAACGTGAAGCGCAAACGCTGGCGAATCTGACCGGCTGGGACATTGCTGCGATCCGCGCCAAAATTCCCTACCTTGGCGGCATCGCGCCGGAAACCGATCCGTCACCGTGGTGGAAACGCATCTGGCAGTAAGCCAGGGCTGCCATGACGAATGCCCCGGCCATAAAGTCGGGGCGTTTGTCATTCAGCCATGGCGTTTTTTCCAGAGCGCGAGCAACTCAGCTTCCTGTGCGCTGCTCATGCCGGCTTTTATTCGGCCGGTACGCTCTTCCGGCAGGGTTTTCCACCAGGCCAGCAGGTCGCGAATGGTCTCGCGTACGGGTCGGTTGTGCAGGCCTGCTGCGCGGGCACGCACGCCGCTGACGCTCGATGCTGCCGCCCCGTCACCGGAGAGTGCGTGCCAGATCGGAAACATGCCCCGGTTTTGCTGCCGATTATTCGCCTCTGCCGCCGCAACAAACGCCTCATCGACCCACACCGGAGCAACCGTGGTGCCTGCAACCGCCTGGCTGTCGGCCAGCAGTTGTCCCATTGTGTACGAGCCGATCGGCGTAACTGTGTTGAATGTTCCGCTGATGTGCCTGTCGAGGCAATCGATCGTGAAGTTCGCAAGGTCCCGGACATCGATGATCTGGATTGGATGTTCGGGACTGCCGGGCAACAGCATCTCGCCACCCTTTGCAATTCGGACCGGCCAGCAGGTAAAGCGGTCGGTATGATCACCCGGCCCGCAGATATAGGTCGGGCGCAGAATCGTCAGCCGATCGGCATCGATCGCGGCGCGCGCGCGTTTCTCGCACAACGCCTTTAACGGGCCGTAGGTCTCGCCGTTGACCTCCTCCATGCTCTCGTCGGCGATCGTGGCCAGCGGCGAGTTCTCATCGCTGGGTTTCGACAGGGTGGCGTACACCGAAATGGTCGAAATATAGAGGTATTGCGCAACGTTTTCCGCCAGCACGGCCGCCGAATTCGCGACGTGCCGCGGCACGTAACCCGAGTTATCAATCACCGCGTCCCACTGCCTGCCCTTGAGCCCGGCCAGGTCGCCACCGCGGTCACCGAAAATCGTTTCGACATCCGGAAACAGATCATTATTGGACCTGCCGCGGTTGAACAGCGTCAACGAATGGCCGCGGCGCAGTGCTTCGCGCACCATGTGCGGACCGATGAATCCGGTGCCGCCCAGCACCAGAATGGATTTTGGCCTGGACTCATTCGTCACGGCAGTCGCCGCCTCTGACTGGCTTAATGAACCGCTGGCGATGGCGGCACTGCCGAGCAGGCCACCCTTGATGAACTGGCGTCGATTGTTTGCCATCGAACCCCGCTCTATCTATCGATAACGGTTAATGATTTTCTTCAGCTCCGCCGCGCCCGGGTGCAGAGACGCCAGCGGCAACTGGCACAACGGCGTGCTCGTGCTACCCATCACCTCGTGCATCTCCTTGCGCAAACTGTCGATGTACAACAGGCCGGTGGTAATCTCGCCAGCATTAAATCGCTGGCGCAAGTAACTGAAGGCAGCGGCGCGACTGGTCGGGTCATACTCTTTATCGACTTTGCGCAACACGATCTTGCTGCCGTCATGCAACTCGACCGGCATGGACGAACCCTGCTCGTATGCGGCCTTGATTTCCTCAGCAGGCGGAATGAAATCGGCATCCACCACATGATGATAAAACTGGCGTGTGTGCTTGTAGCTCTTGGTCGAACCCTCATGGTCGTTGAAGGTTACGCAAGGACTGATCACATCGACCAGCGCAAACCCCTTGTGGGTCAACGCGCCCTTGATCAACGGCACCAACTGTTCCTTGTCGCCGGAGAAACTGCGGGCAACATAGGTAGCGCCGAGCGCGAGCGCGACGCTGACCGGATCGATGGGTTCCATCTCGTTGGGCTCGCCTTTCTTCGGCTTGCTGCCGACGTCGGCTGAGGCGGAAAACTGGCCCTTGGTCAGGCCATACACACCATTGTTCTCAATGATGTAGCACATATTCAGATTACGCCGGATCGCGTGCATGAACTGTCCCGCACCGATCGACAGCGAGTCACCGTCACCCGAAACGCCGATATACGTGAGTGCCCGGTTGGCCGCATTCGCGCCGGTTGTCACCGACGGCATGCGCCCATGCACTGAATTGAAACCATGTGCGCCGCTGACGAAATACGCCGGCGTCTTCGACGAGCAACCAATGCCACTCATCTTTGCCAGCATATGCGGCTCGATGTTGAGCTGGAATACGGCCTGGATGATAGCCGCCGTCACCGAGTCGTGACCGCAGCCGGCGCACAAAGTTGATACTGCACCCTCGTAGTCACGCGCCGTGAGGCCAAGTGTGTTTCGCGGCATGTTCGGGTGCGCCACCTTGGGCTTGGCTATGTAGCTCATGCGGCACGTCCTTTCGCAGTTTCTTCGAGCACGCGCGCGACAACGAAACCCGCGTTGATCGGCATGCCGTTATAGTGCAACAGGGGCACCAGTTTGGTTGGTTCTGCTGCGATATCGAGCATCAGCATGGATCGCAGCTGCGCGTCGCGATTCTGTTCGACAACGTACACGACTTCATGTTGCGCAATAAACTCCCGCACGGCGTCACCGAAAGGAAACGCACGCACGCGGCAGTAATTCAGGTTGATTTTTTGCGCCCCCAGACGATCGCGCGCTTCCAGGCATGCGCCGTCGCCGCTGCCAATTGTCAGAATGCCGGCTTTGTTGAACTTGGAGTATTCGATTTCGGGCGCCGGCAAAATGCTGCGCGCGGTTTCCCATTTGACCAAAAGCCGATCCATGACGTCCTGGTAGGCGGCCGAGTCCTCGGTATAACCGCCATAGCGTGTATGGCCCGAGCCGCGCGTAAAGTAGGAACCCTTGGCGTGTACGCCTGGTAACGATCTCGCGGCAATGCCGTCGCCGTCGACGTCGAAATAGCGATAGAACTTCTCCATTTTCTCGAGATCTTCGGCCGTCACCACCTTGCCGCGGTCCGGGACTTTGCTCTCGTCAAACTCGAAGTCCGGCACCATCCAGTCGTTCATGCCGATATCGAGATCCGACATGACGATGACCGGCGTTTGCAATCGTTCCGCGTAGTCGAATGCGGACTGCGCCATTTCGAAGCATTCGTAAGGATTCGCCGGAAACAGCAACACGTGCTTGGTGTCGCCATGCGACGCGTAGGCACAACTCATCAGGTCAGATTGCTGCGTCCTGGTCGGCATACCGGTCGATGGTCCGGTTCGCTGCACATTGAATATCACCGCAGGTATCTCGGCGTAATAGGCAAAGCCAATAAACTCACCCATCAGCGATATGCCCGGGCCGCTGGTCGGCGTGAACGCCCGCGCGCCATTCCATGCAGCGCCGAGTACCATGCCGATCGCAGCCAGTTCATCTTCAGCCTGGATAATACAAAACGTTTTGGTACCGGTTTCTGGCTCAACCCGATATCTCGTACAAAACGAACGGAACGCGTCCATCAACGATGTCGACGGCGTGATCGGGTACCAGGCACCCACGGTGGCGCCCGCATACATGCAGCCGAGGCCCGCCGCCGTATTACCGTCAATCACGATGTGGCCTGCGGTGCCGTTCATGGCTTGAACCTTGTTCGGCAGAGGGCACGAAAAATGTTGCTGTGCGTAATCGTAGCCAATTCGAATCGCCTGCATGTTGGAATCGACCAGGTGTTTCTTTGCGGCAAATGTCTGTTCAAGCAATTGCGTGATGACCTCAAGATCGATGTCGAGCAACGCCGCAATCACGCCGACGTAGGCGATGTTCTTCATCAGGATGCGCGCGCGGGCACCCTCGAAATTCTCATTGCACAGTCTCGACAGGGGCACACCGAGCACGGTCACTCCATCGCGATGCAGTTCCTTGTTTCGTGGCCAGGTCGAGTCATACAACAAATACCCGCCCGGCTTCACTTCGGCGAGGTCGCGCGCGTAGGTCTGAGCATTCATCGCCACCATCAGATCGACGCGATCGGATCGTGACTGGTAGCCAGCACCGGTAACGCGCACTTCGTACCAGGTCGGCAGACCCTGGATATTAGAGGGGAAATAATTCTTGCCGACCACCGGAATGCCCATGCGAAATATGGACTTCATTAACAGGCCGTTGGCGCTGGCCGATCCGGTGCCGTTCACGGTTGCTATTTTTACGACGATGTCATTGATTGTTGCCACGCCAGTTCTTCCAGGATCCCTTTAACTGCCAGCTGCCATTTTCTTGTTACGGCTGGCCGCCTCGTCAACGGCATAAGGGATCAGTATTTTCGATTTCTGCATGTCCCAAGCGCCGGTCGGACAGCGCTCCGCGCACAGCCCGCAGTGCACGCACAGGTCCTCGTCTTTGACCATGACGCGCGCCGTTTGTGGCAGGCCGGCCGAAATATACAAGGCCTGGTCGGTATTCTGTGCCGGAGCCGCGAGCCGCGTACGCAGATCCGCCTCGTCACCATTCTCCGTGATCGTAAGGCAGTTGACCGGGCAGATGTCCAGGCAGGCATCGCACTCGATGCACAGCTCTGCCGCGAACACGGTCTGGATGTCGCAATTCAGGCAGCGCTCCACTTCCTGCAGGGTTTGCTCCAGGGTAAAACCGAGCTCTACCTCGATATCGAGCTTCTTGAAGCGACGCTTCAGGTCGACATGCGGCATCAGGTGCCGTGCCGACGGATCGTAGTTGTTCGAATAGCTCCACTCGTGCATGCCCATTTTCTGGCTGGCGAGATTCATACCGATTGGCAGACGGTCGGTCAGGCTCTCGCCCTGGCAATACTTATGGATTGAAATCGCCGCTTCGTGACCGTGCGCGACTGCCCAGATGATGTTCTTCGGCCCGAACGCCGAGTCGCCGCCAAAGAAAACACCCTCACGCGAGCACATCATCGTGGTCTCGTCGACAATCGGGCATTCCCAGTCATTGAACTCAATGCCGAGGTCGCGTTCGATCCACGGAAAGGCGTTGTCCTGGCCAATCGCCAGGATGACGTCGTCGCAGGCAATAACGGTCTCGCTGACAACCGTTCCCCGATCTATTCGGCCCTTGTCGTCGGTCTTGTACTCGATCAATTCGAACTTCATCCCAACCAGCTTGCCGTTCTCAAGCACGAATTCCTTTGGCGAATGGTTGATCAGGATCTCGACGTTTTCTTCTTCGGCGTCTTCGAGTTCCCAGGCCGACGCCTTGAAATATTCACGCGGTTTGCGCGCCATGACCTTGACGTCACTCGCGCCAAGCCGTAGCGAGGTACGGCAGCAATCCATTGCAGTATTGCCGACACCGATGATCAGGACCCGCTTGCCGATCTTCTCCTGGTGCCCGAAAGCAACCGATTCGAGCCAGTCGATGCCGATATGGATATTCTCGCTATCGTAACGGCCCGGAATTTCGAGATTCTTGCCACGAGGCGCGCCCGTGCCGACGAAAATCGCATCAAAGCCATCGTCGAGCAGCGCCCGCATGCTGTCTACGCGGTGATTCAGTTTCACGGCTACGCCCATGTCGACGATATAGCCGATTTCTTCGTCGAGCACCTTTGGCGGCAGGCGAAACTGGGGAATGTTGCTGCGCATCAACCCACCAGTCGTTGCATGTGCTTCGAAAATCGTCACGTCATAGCCCAGCGGACGCAGATCATTTGCCACCGTCAGCGACGCACAACCGGCACCTATCAACGCGACTCTTTTGCCATTGCACTTACCGCCCTTCGGCAGCCGGGCAACGATGTCTTCCTTGTGATCTGCCGCGACCCGCTTCAGGCGGCAAATCGCGACCGGCCGCTCCTCCACCCGGCCGCGCCGGCATGCGGGTTCGCAGGGCCGGTCGCAGACCCGGCCAAGAATCCCCGGGAAAACGTTCGATTGGCGATTTTCGATATAGGCATCGCTGAAGCGGCCCTGGGCGATCAGACGGATGTACTCCGGCACATCCGTGTGCGCTGGACAGGCAAACTG
The DNA here is from genome assembly GCA_964533065.1 of uncultured Woeseiaceae bacterium. GTDB lineage: Bacteria > Pseudomonadota > Gammaproteobacteria > Steroidobacterales > Woeseiaceae > UBA1847. Next base: position 44,666 of record CAZHLE010000008.1, read on the forward strand.
GCAGTCGACAACCTTGTGGAAGTAACCGGGGTTGGAGGTATCAGTCGGTTTCATTGCTGTAGCGTGCCAGCTTGTCTGTGCATGCCAGCAGGGGATCCAGTCCGTAGTTTGGCGCTAGCATAACCAGATCGAACGGAAAGGCAAACTTTATCGTGACCGCGAAAATTCAAGTCGTTGCCCCGCTATTTCGCCCCGCAATTTGCCATTTTGAAAGGCCAGCGTGCCATTGACGATCGTCGTATCGATACTGGCGGCAAAGGTATGTCCTTCGAACGGCGACCACTGACATTTGTATAGAATGTTCGACGGCTCGACCGTATACGGCTTCGCGTCGTCAACAATAACCAGGTCGGCGAAATAGCCCTCGCGCACATAACCGCGGTCCCTGACGCCGAAGATGTCGGCCGGTGCGTGGCAGGCACGATCGACCAGCAGTTCCGGGCTGATCGCGTTGCTGGCGACGAGATCGAACAGTATCTGCAGCACATGCTGCACCAGCGGCAGCCCCGCGGGCGCCTTGAAATAGGTGTTCGCCTTCTCGGCCGCAGTATGTGGCGCATGATCCGTTGCAATGATATCGAGCCGGCCGTCGTTAAGCGCCGCCAGCAATCCCTCGCGGTCATCGCTGGTCTTGATGGCCGGGTTGCACTTTATGCGGGTGCCGAGATCCGCGTAGCGCGACTCGTCAAAATACAGGTGGTGCGCACAGACCTCGGCCGTGATTCGCTTCGCGGAGCGATGTGCCGTCGAAAACAGGTCCATTTCCATGGCAGTCGTCAAATGCAAGACATGCAGTAAGGCGTCGTGGCGACGTGCCAGGTCGACGGCGAAACTGGAGGATGCGAAACAGGCCTCGGCCGAACGGATCCGCGGATGCTCCCCGATGGGTACATCCTCGCCGTATTTTTTGCGGGCAATGGCCTCGTTTTCCCAGATCGTCGGCGAATGTTCGCAATGTGTGACCACCATTAACGGCGCATCGGCGAAGATCTTCTCAAGCACGAGCGGGTCATCGACCAGCATGTCACCCGTCGAGGCTCCCATGAAGGTCTTGATGCCGCAGGCCTCGTTCAGTCGCAGGCTGCGGATCTCGCCAATGTTCTTGTTGGTGGCGCCAAGATAGAAGCCGTAGTTCGCCATGCATCGACCTTCGGCAAGGCGATACTTGTCCGCCAGCGCCGCACGGGTCGTGGTTTGCGGACTCACATTCGGCATGTCCATGAAACTGGTAACGCCGCCGGCCACGGCCGCGGCAGACTCCGTGGCCATGTCCGCTTTCGCCGTCAGCCCGGGTTCGCGAAAGTGCACCTGGTCGTCGATCATGCCCGGCATGAGGTAGCGACCTTGGGCATCGATAACATCGACGCCGGCGGCCGCCTCGATCCGGCCGTCGATCCTGGCGATCCGTTGCCCGTCGACCAGCACGTCGACCTCTCGAATCCGGCCTTCGTTGATCAGGCGAGCGTTGCTGATAAGTAGCTTTGCCAATTCGGGTCCCCTGCTCCGGTACGCGGCAGTATGCGAGGGAAGGTACGCAATTTTCACCCCGCACGCAGAGATTTTTTGCGGACACCCCAAGCTTGTGCGATAACCGCAGCATGAATGACTTCGTTAAACAGGTTGAAAACGCACGCGTCTACGACGTGGCGATCGAATCGCCGCTGGAGGCGGCACGGGGCCTGTCGGCACGGCTGGGCAACCGGGTGTTTTTCAAGCGCGAAGACCTGCAACCGATATTCTCTTTCAAACTGCGTGGCGCCTATAACAAGCTGGCCGGATTATCAGCGGAAGACGCGGCCAAGGGCGTAATTTGCAGCTCTGCGGGTAACCATGCACAGGGTGTCGCATTGGCGGCAAAGCGTCGCGGCGTGCGCGCCCTCATCGTCATGCCGGTTACGACACCGTCAATCAAGGTCAATGCCGTGCGCGCACTGGGTGGTGAGGTCGAACTGCACGGCGACAACTACGATGAGGCGTTCGCACACGCAACCAAGCTAATGCACGCACAGGATTTGATTTTCATTCACCCATTTGATGACCCGGAGGTCATCGCCGGGCAGGGAACCATCGGCGCCGAAATTCTGCGCCAGATCGACAGCGAACTGGACGCGATCTTCGTGCCCATCGGCGGCGGTGGATTGATCGCCGGCATCGCGGCCTACGTCAAGGCGCTGCGGCCCGAAGTGCGCATTATTGGCGTCGAGCCGGAGGATTCCGCCGCGATGCGCGAGTCGGTCATGGCCGGGCGTATAGTCACGCTGGATCACGTCGGTATCTTTGCCGATGGCGTGGCCGTGAGGCGTGTCGGTGAACACACGCTGCGACTCTGCCAGCAATACGTGGATGAGTTCATCACCGTGGACACCGACCAGATCTGCGCGGCGATTCGCGACATCTTTGAGGAAACGCGCTCTGTCGTCGAGCCTGCGGGTGGTCTCGCGGTAGCAGGACTCAAAAAATACCTGTCAGAGCATGCGCTGAGTGACAAGACGTTCGTTACCATAAATTGTGGTGCCAATGTCAATTTCGACCGGCTGCGGCACATCGCTGAACGTGCAGCCATTGGCGACCAGTCGGAGATGTTGCTGGCGGCGGAAATCGCGGAGGAGCCCGGTAGTTTCCGGCGCTTTTGCGAGGTCATCGGTCGCCGCAGCATCACGGAGTTTAATTATCGCTACAACGATACGCGCGCCGCGCATATTTTCGTCGGTTTGCAACTGAGCCGTGGTCGCGGCGAGCGCAACGAATTACTCGAGACGCTGCGAGCTGCCGGCTACCCGGCTGTCGATCTCAGTGATAATGAGATGGCCAAGCTGCATGTGCGACACATGGTCGGCGGCCCCGCAACAGGTGTTGCCAATGAACGGCTGTTCCGGTTTGAGTTTCCGGAGCGTCCTGGTGCACTGCTGAATTTTCTGCAGGCAATAGGCACGGACTGGAATATCAGCCTGTTTCACTACCGTAATCACGGCTCGGATTTCGGCCGGATACTCGCTGGCATAGACGTGCCGGACGAAGAAACCGGGGAGCTGGAGGCACACCTGGCCGAACTTGGTTACGCGCACTGGGAAGAAAGCGAAAACCCGGCCTACGCGATGTTCCTGTCCTAGTCGCGAAACGACCGGTCACGACCCAATAGAGATTGTCGGTCAAGGGTGAACCGCGCCCCTCAAATCACACCCCTCCCGGTCGGTCAGTTGAACTGCAGCCCCAGCTGCCTCGCGAAGAACATGTAACGGTCCACGACATCCCTGACGCGCAGGTTCAGGGGCTTGCCCTGCCCGTGGCCCGCATCGTAGTCAACCCAGAGCAGGATCGGATCCTCTTCCGGGTCGCTGGTGCTCGCGGCCTGCAACGCCGCAGCCATCTTGCGGGCGTGTGCCG
>CAZHLE010000009.1:0-28261 GCA_964533065.1 uncultured Woeseiaceae bacterium
CGATCACATCTATATCGTAGGATCTTCGACGGTCTATCCGTTTTCAACGGTCGTTGCCGAGCGCTTTGGGCGCGGCAGTGAATTCAAAACACCCAAGGTCGAGGCCACGGGCACGGGCGGCGGGCTGAAAATGTTTTGTGACGGCGTTGGTGTCGACTTTCCGGATATTGTAAACGCCTCGCGCGCCATAAAACCGTCCGAGGCAGCAACTTGCGCCGCGAACGGCGTCGACGAGGTTATCGAAGTCAAGATCGGATACGACGGTATCGTTGTCGCGAACTCCCTGCGTGCGCCCGCGATAGCCCTGTCGAGCCTGGAGATATTTCTTGCGCTGGCCAAGCAGGTGCCGGGCAAGGGTACGAACGAGCTGGTCGACAATCCCTACCAGCTCTGGTCGGACATAAACCCGGACTTGCCGGCGGTGCGTATCGAGGTGCTCGGCCCGCCGCCGACCTCGGGTACCCGGGACGCCTTCGTCGAACTCGCGATGGAAGGTGGCTGCTCGGCTATCGCCTGGATCAAGCAATTGAAAAGTACCGACGAGCCGCGCTACAAGGCCGTGTGTCACTCCATTCGTGAGGATGGTGCCTATGTGGAAGCGGGCGAGAATGACAACCTGATCGTGCAAAAGCTCGACGCTAACCTGAGCGCGTTGGGCATTTTCGGCTTCAGCTTTCTTGACCAGAACGCGGAGAAAGTGCGCGGTTCGGCTGTGGATGGCGTAGAACCCAGCTTTGATGCGATTGCGGACGGCTCTTATTCCGTAGCCCGGCCGCTGTATTTCTATGCGAAGAAAGCGCACGTGGACGTGATTCCCGGACTGCGCGGATTCTTGCGCGAATTTACGAGCGAGCGTGCCTTTGGTGACGATGGCTATTTGTCCGAGCGTGGCCTGATCCCGATGCCGGCCGAGGAGCGCGCACAGATTGCAGCCAATGTGCGTGACCTGGTGCCGATGGACCTGACGAGTCCTTAACCAGGCCGACGATGCAGGGCAACACTCTCATACTGATTCTGGTCGCAACCAGTGTTGTGGCCTTTTTCATGGGGCGGGACCGCTCGCTTAAACTTGTCAGCGGCCCGAAGTTACGCGGCAAGTTGCACTCGTTGCCTGGCTATTATGGCTATTTCACCGCGATCTGGTGCCTGTTACCGGCGTTACTGGTGCTTTGCCTTTGGTTCAGCCTGGAGTCGCGCGTCATCATTGCGCTGCTCGTGAAGCAGTTGCCTGCCACACAGCAGGCTTTGTCAGCCGGCGAGCTCGACCTGCTGCTGAATAATATCCAGAACCTGGCGACTGGCGATGCGATCAGCGGCGCTGCCGATGCAATGCTGTCCGAAGCTGCGACTCGGTTTTCCGCTTACACATCGGCCAGTCGCCGCATGCTCACGGTGCTGACGCTGGCGGTTGCGGGGCTGGGGGGTGTGCTGGCCTGGCGACGCATTCATCCGGCGCTACGGGCGCGTAACAAAGTTGAGCAGATCGTGCTGGTGCTGTTGGTGGCGGCATCGAGTATTGCGATCCTCACTACCATCGGCATCGTCCTGTCCGTGTTATTCGAGGCACTGCGTTTTTTCCAAAAGGTGCCGATCAGCGAGTTTCTGTTTGGCCTGAACTGGAGTCCGCAGACGGCGATACGCGCCGACCAGGTCGGATCATCCGGCAGTTTCGGTGCGCTGCCGCTATTTGCCGGTACGCTGCTGATAACCACGATTGCAATGCTGGTGGCCGTTCCTGTTGGCCTGATGACGGCGATCTACCTGGCGGAATACTCGTCACGGTCAGTACGCGCGACCGCGAAACCGCTGCTCGAAATCCTGGCCGGAATTCCGACGGTGGTTTACGGCTTTTTTGCAGCACTCACAGTGGCACCCTGGGTGCGGCGAACCGGCGAAGCGCTCGGACTGGAAGTTGCGTCGGAGAGTGCGCTCGCCGCCGGCCTTGTCATGGGCGTCATGATCATCCCGCTGGTCTCGTCACTGACAGATGATGCGATTACTGCGGTGCCCAGTGCGATGCGCGATGGCGCACTGGGGCTCGGCTCGACGCGCTCCGAAACCATGCGCAAGGTGATTTTGCCGGCGGCGTTGCCCGGCATCGTCGGCGGGATCCTGCTCGCGATCTCGCGCGCGATCGGCGAAACCATGATTGTGGTGATGGCAGCTGGCCTGGCCGCCAACCTGACCGCGAATCCCTTCGAGGCAGTAACCACAGTCACGGTACAGATCGTTACGCTGCTCGTTGGCGACCAGGAATTTGACAGTGCCAAGACCCTGGCGGCGTTCGCGCTTGGCCTGATGCTGTTTACCGTTACCCTCAGCCTCAACGTCATTGGCCTGCGCGTGGTTCGCAAGTATCGAGAGCAATATGAGTGAGTCCACGCGCCACAAGGTAAGCGCGGGCCTGGCGCGTCGGCGGCGCAGGGAGCGCGTGTTTCGCATGACGGGTCTCTTGGCGACCACTGTTGGCATCGTTTTCCTGGTGGTGTTTTTTGCGGACCTGATCGGCAAGGGCAGCAGCGCGTTCCGGCAGACATTCGTTCATCTTGAAGTCAACTTCGACGCCGACATTATTGCGCCGGACGGCAGTGTCGATCTGCAGTATGCGGATTTCGACGCGCTTGCGAGGAATGCGTTGCGCGGCCTGTTTCCCGAGGTCAGCGGCCGCGGCCCGTTGCGCGAGTTGAATAAACTGTTGAGTGTCGGTGCCGGCTACCAGTTGCGTGACATGCTGGTGCAGAACCCGGACCTGCTCGGTACAACGCAGAGTGTATGGCTGCCAGCATCATCCAACGTAGACATGCTGCAGAAGGGCAATATCGACGCATCCATCGACGCATCCCTACGAACCGTCAGTGATGCGCAGATCGCCTGGGCCGACGTGCTGCAAAGCCAGGGGCGGCTGGAGTTGCACTGGAATCGCGCCTTTTTTACGAATGGCGACTCCCGCGAACCCGAGCTTGCCGGTATCCGCGGTGCGCTGATGGGCTCCTTCTTCATGCTGCTGGTAACCCTGGCATTTGCCCTGCCGGTCGGCGTTGCCGCGGCGATCTATCTGGAAGAATTTGCGCCGCGCAATCGCTGGTCCGACCTGATCGAAGTCAATATCAATAACCTCGCGGCTGTGCCCTCGATCGTCTTTGGCCTGCTGGGCCTGGCCGTGTTCATCAACTGGGCGGGCCTGCCACGTTCGGCGCCGCTGGTCGGAGGACTGGTTTTATCGCTGCTGACCTTACCTGTGATCATCATTGCTTCACGCGCTGCGATCAAGGCGGTACCACCGTCCATACGCGATGCCGCGCTCGGACTCGGTGCATCCAGGATGCAGGTGGTTTTGCATCATGTCATGCCGCTGTCACTGCCAGGCATGCTGACCGGAGCGATCATCGGCATGAGCAGGGCACTTGGCGAGTCGGCACCACTGTTGATGATTGGTATGGTAGCGTTCATCGTCGATGTGCCGGCTGGCTTTTCGGATCCGGCGACGGCGCTGCCGGTGCAGATTTACCTTTGGGCCGACAGCCCTGAACGAGCTTTCGCGGAGCGCACCTCCGCGGCGATAATGGTGCTGATGGGATTCCTGATGTTGATGAACCTGGCTGCCGTGGTGATGCGCAAGCGCATGGAACAAAAGTGGTAGGAGCGGACTTGGTGACGGACCGTATGGCTAAAGCAAATGATGCGCTGCCTGGGCAGCCGTCCGACATTGGCAAAACGGTTGGCAACATACGCAGTGCCAGCCCGTACGTTGTTGCCGAGAACGTCAATGTTTATTACGGCGACAATCACGCCATCAAGAACGTGTCACTCGAGATAGGAACGAAAGAAGTCATCGCCTTGATCGGACCCTCCGGGTGCGGAAAGTCGACCTTTCTGCGCTGCCTGAATCGTATGAACGACTCTATTGAAAACGCGAAGGTTACTGGTCATATCACCCTCGCGGGCACCGATATCTACAGTAAGGAACTGGACCCGGTCGCACTGCGCGCGCGGGTCGGCATTGTATTCCAGAAGCCGAATCCGTTCCCGAAGAGTATCTATGACAATGTCGCGTACGGCCCGCGCATTCACGGTCTTGCCGCCAACCGCGCCGAACTTGACAATATCGTGCATACCAGCCTGGAGAGGGCGGGCCTGTTGAAGGAAGTCATCGACCGGCTGGACGAACCGGGCACCGGCCTGTCGGGTGGTCAGCAGCAACGCTTGTGCATCGCCCGTACCATCGCGGTCGATCCGGATGTCATCCTGATGGACGAACCCTGTTCGGCACTCGATCCTATTGCTACCGCCCGCATCGAGGACCTGATGTACGAATTGGCAGAGGATTATGCGATCGTCATCGTAACGCACTCGATGCAACAGGCAGCGCGCGTGTCGCAACGTGTTGCCTATTTTCATCTCGGCTCACTGGTCGAAGTTGATGAAACCAATAGAATCTTCACCAACCCGCGGCACCGGCTCACCGAAGACTACATCACGGGTCGGATTGGATAGGGTCGCCCGCATCGCTAGAGTTTCTTCAGGAACTCCGAGAAGCGTTTTTCGGAGAAGCCAACGGCGATGAAATTTTCGGCCTCGAGTACCGGGCGCTTGATCAACGTCGAGCTTTCGATCATGACAGCCAGCGCCTTGTCATGAGTCAGTTCGTTGCGATCGACTTCGGGTATCTTGCGCCAGGTCAGGCTGTTCTTGTTCAGCAGGCGCTCCCAGCCCATGCGCTGCACCCACCGTTCGAGCATCTGGATACTCAGGCCGTCTTCGCGTAAGTCGTGAAACCGGTGCTCGATGTTGTTTTCGCGCAAGAACTTCCGCGCATTTCTGCAAGTTTCGCAACTCTTGATGCCGTACACCGTCAACAACGCAATCAGCCTGGTTCAATATTACGCAGCAAGTCGTTGAGGCTGGTCTTGGCACGCGTTTTTTCGTCCACGCGCTTTACGATGACCGCGCAGTACAACGAGTACTTGCCGTCTTTCGATGGCAGGTTGCCTGATACGACGACCGATCCGGCCGGAACCCTGCCGTAGCTGATGGTGTCGCTCTCGCGATCATAGATTCGAGTGCTCTGGCCGATATACACACCCATCGAAATCACGGAGCCTTTTTCAACGATGACACCCTCGACGATTTCCGAGCGCGCGCCGATGAAACAGTTGTCCTCGATTATCGTCGGTGCAGCCTGTACTGGCTCCAGTACGCCACCGATACCGACGCCACCAGACAGGTGAACGTTCTTGCCGATTTGCGCACAGCTGCCGACCGTGGCCCAGGTATCCACCATTGTGCCGGAATCGACGCGCGCACCAATGTTGACGTAGCTTGGCATGAGCACCACATCGGCGGCGACGAAGGCACCGCGGCGCACGATGGCGTCGGGGACGACGCGTACACCATCGCGCATAAAATCATCGGCCGTGTAGTCTGCGTACTTGAGCGCTACTTTGTCGTAAAACCTGGTGTGCGAGCCGGCTATCACAGCATTGTCCGACAAGCGAAAACTCAGCAGCACGGCTTTCTTCAGCCACTGATTGACATGCCAGCCACCGGCTCGTGGTTCCGCGACACGAACCGTGCCGGCATCGAGAAGTGCGACTGCCTCGTCAACGGCCACGCGGAGATTCCTCGCGTCCGTGGGATCCGGCATCCGGCCGCTGTGCTCGAAACCGCGCTCAATAATGTCGATCATGTCTTGCATTTGTTTTCCAGTTTATCGACTAAAGTATCCTGCAGGCGAGTTTTTGCGGATTCGTCTAGCGGCTTGCCGGCTTCGTCACAAATATAGAATACGTCCTCGGCGCGTTCGCCAATGGTCATGATCTTGGCAGCATCAATATCGATGCCGAGGTCGATGAAAACCTGCCCGACTTTACTCAGTAGCCCGGGCTGATCGGCAGCGACGAGGTTCATGACGGTGCGACCATCCGGCGTATTTCTGCCGAATTCCACCTTGGTGTTGGTGTTGAACATGCGCAGGCGGCGCGGTGCGGTGCGCGTCACTTTCGCGGTTTTCTCGCTGCCCGCCGTCAGTATGCGTGTTAGCGACCGGCGAATCTTGCCAAGTCGCGCCTCGTCGATTTCCATGCGCTTGTCCAGCTCCATGAAAATGTAGGTATCGATGCTGTAGCCATCGGCGATCGGTACGATACGAGCATCGACGATGTTCATACCGAGTTCGTCGAGTACCGCCGTGGCGTGCGCAAACGTATGCCGTATCCGCGGCGTGTAGAACACGGCCTCGACCGCATCGCCGTTTGCCTGCAGGCGCACATCGACCAGGCCGTCGGCGCTCTTCCGATCAATGCCTGCCAGCAGTTCGGTGTGCCAGACAATTTCGTCGCTGCGGTGACGCAGGTAGTAACTGTCGCTGAACATTTTCCAGACCGCATCGACTTGCTCGCTGCTTATCTTGCGCTCCGCGAGCGTCTCTTTGGCCTGCTGCTTTTTTTCGCGGATCAGTTGCTCGCGATCCATGGGGTTTTCCAGGCCGCGGCGCAAGGCCCGGTGTGTCAGTTCGTACAGGTCGCCGAACAGCGTCGATTTCCATGAGTTCCACAACTTCGGGTTGGTGCCGCGTACATCGGCCACCGTAAGCACATACAGGTAGTCGAGATGCAGCGGATCGCGAACCAGCGAGGCGAACTCGTCGATGACGGCCGGGTCGCCGATGTCTTTCTTTTGTGCGGTGGTCGACAGGATCAAGTGGTTGCGCACCAGCCAGGCGACCACGCGAGCGTCGTACTCACTCATGCCGTGCTCAAGGCAAAACGCCTCCGCGTCGACGGCACCGAGTTCGGAGTGATCGCCACCGCGGCCCTTCGCGATATCGTGAAACAGTCCGCCGAGGTAGGCGATTTCCGGTTTCTCGAATGACTGCATGATCTTGCTGCAGCGGGGATACTCGTGATCGAAGCGTGACAAGGCAAAGCGGCGCAGGTTGCTGACCACAAACAGCGTGTGTTCGTCGACGGTGTAGGCATGAAACAGGTCGTACTGCATGCGACCGACTATCCGGCCGAAGGACGGGATATACAGGCCGAGCACGCCGTACAGGTTCATGCGCCGAAGCTCATGAGTCACTCCCGCAGGCGCGCGCAGGATGGCGAGAAACAGCCGGTGATTGCGTGGGTTCTGCCGAAATTCCTCGTCGATCAGGTGCAGGTTGCGCTTGATCAGGCCGATCGTGTAGGCACTGACACCACGGATCTCCGGGTTTTGCTGCAGCAACAGGAACACCTCCAGCAGGGCGGATGGCTCACGCCGGAAAACCCGGTCATCGACGGTCTGCAGGTAGCCGTTCTTGACCTGGAATCGCTCGTTCAGGGGCACGGGCCTCGCAGTCGGATCCATCAGGATGGCCTCTTCGAACAGCTGCAACAGCATTTCGTTGAGGCGGCTTAAGTCCATGACAGTGCGATAGTAGCGTTGCATCAGTTGTTCGACTGCGAGCGTGTATCGGGCGTCTTCGTAGCCGAGCATTTTCGCCAGGTTGATCTGGTGGTCGAACAGCAGCCGGTCTTCCCGGCGGCCGGTGAGTGTGTGCAGTCCAAAGCGGATGCGCCAGAGAAATTCCTGGCCTTCGTGCAGGCGGCGGACCTGGCCCGGGGTCAAGAACCGGTGCTGTACGAGTTCAGCCAATGTATCGACGCCGAAATAGCGCTTTGCCACCCAGCCAATCATCTGGATGTCCCTGAGTCCGCCGGGACTTCCCTTGACGTTGGGCTCGAGGTTGTACGCCGTATCGTCATAGCGATGATGGCGCTCGATTTGCTCTTTGCGCTTCTCGGCAAAAAACTTCGCGGGCGGCCAGATTCTGTCGCTGGCAATGGCTGCCTGCATCTCGGTATACAGCTCTGCCGGTCCGGTAATCAGGCGCGACTCCATCAGCGTCGTGACCACGGTGACGTCGGCCCTGGCTTCGTCATGGCACTGCGCCACCGTGCGGGCGCTCTGGCCGATTTCCAGGCCGATGTCCCATAATGCTGTGACGAAATTCGACAGTTGCGCTTTACAGGTGTCCGAAAACTTTTTCGGCAATAACACGAGAATATCGACGTCGGAGTAGGGGTGCAGCTCGCCGCGGCCGTAGCCGCCGACCGCGATGACGGCAGCCGTGTCAGTACAGTCCGGGGCGTGCTGCTGCCAGAGCTGAGTTACGATCGAGTCAACCACGGCCGCACGCTCGTGCACCAGCGTGACCACCGATTCGCCAGCCAGGAAGCGCGCTCGCATGTCGGCGTTGGCGGTGTCGAGTTCCGCGCGATTGGTAACTTCATAACTCATTGATATGTCAATGTTATTTCTGCTTTCGATCGGCGGCGCCGAGGGTCAATACCTCGTGGCCTTTTTCGGTGATCAGCACCGTATGCTCCCATTGTGCCGACAGACTGTGATCCTTGGTGACCACGGTCCAGCCATCGGGTAACAGTTTCACGGCCGCTTTGCCGGCATTCACCATGGGTTCTACGGTCAGCGTCATACCGGCTTTGAGTTCCAGGCCGGTACCGGCGGAACCATAATGCAGAACCTGTGGATCTTCATGAAATGTGCGGCCGATACCATGGCCGCAGTACTCCTTTACGACCGAAAACCGATTTTTTTCCACGTGTTTCTGGATCGCTGCACCGACATCGCCGAGCCGCTTGCCAGCAGCAAGTTCTGCGATGCCGAGCCACATGCCCTCAAACGCGACGTCCGACAGGCGCTGTGCCTGCACACTGGGCTTGCCGACAAAGAACATGCGGCTGCTGTCGCCATGAAATCCGTCCTTGATGACGGTGATATCGATATTCACGGCATCCCCGACCTTCAGGGTACGTTCGCCGGGGATGCCGTGGCAGACGACGTGATTGACCGAGGTACAGATGGATTTTGGGAAACCGCGGTAGTTGAGCGGCGCCGGAATGGCCTTCTGTACGTCGACGATATAGTTATGGCAGATGGTGTTCAGCTGCTCGGTGGTCACGCCGGCCAGCACGTGCTCTCCGATCATGTCCAGCACGTCGGCCGCGAGGCGCCCTGCGACCCGCATTTTGTCCTGTTCTTCCGCGGTTTTGATGGTTACGGTCATGCTGCGCTCAAAAGGGGTCAGAGCCCTTTTTCTACCATATATGGATAGCGACCATATCTGGGAAAAAAAGGGCTCTGACCCCTGTCGGTTTATGAAGTGCCAAGGCCATTGTTGCTGGCGACCGGCTATGGTATAAAGCGCGCGCCCTTGAGGCAATCAATCCACACGAACACCGTCACGTCACGCTGGGTGCCCCGCCAAAAAAGGGGTTGCGAGTCGGGGTGTTCGGAGGCCTAACCCGGAGAAATATCATGGCAGACGTATCCATGCGCCAGATGCTTGAGGCTGGCGTGCATTTTGGTCACCAGACCCGTTACTGGAACCCGAAGATGGCACCCTACATCTTTGGCGAACGTAACAAGATTCATATCATCAATCTAGAAAAGAGCCTGCCCATGGCTCACGAAGCCGCTGCATTCGTCAAAGCTACAATTTCCGACGGCGGTAAAGTCCTGTTTGTAGGTACCAAGCGCGCTGCACGCGAGTCGATGCGCAATCACGCCGTACGCTGCGGAATGCCATTTGTCAGCCATCGATGGCTTGGCGGCATGCTGACCAACTACAAGACCATTCGCCAGTCTGTGAAGCGTCTGATGACGCTGGAGAAAATGGCAGAAGAGGGTGGTCTCGAAGGACTCACCAAGAAAGAAGTGTTGGGCCTGAGTCGCGAGCAGGAAAAGCTCGAGCGCAGCCTCGGCGGTATCAAGGAAATGGTCTCGTTGCCTGATGCGCTGTTTGTCGTCGATGTTGATCACGAAGATATTGCGGTTCGCGAGGCGCGCAAGCTTGGCATCCCGGTGGTGGCTATCGTTGACACCAACTGTTCGCCTGAAGGTGTGGATTACGTCATTCCGGGTAACGACGACGCGATGCGTGCCATTGAACTGTATGCAGGTCTGATCGCCGATGCGGTCCTGGACGGCAAAGCTTCGCTGCCTGAAATTGCCCTCGGCGAAGACGAGTTTGTGGAACTGGACTCTGAAGGCAATGTCAAGAAGACCGCCGGACGCAAGAAAAAGCCGGCGAAGAAAGCGACGATCAAAAAGAAGGCTGGCGCCAAGCTTGTTGCCAACAAGGCCGAAGCGGCCGAGCCGAGTGATGTTGACGATGCGACCGGCGCAGAAGTAGCGGCCGAGACCAAGGCACCTGCGAAGAAAATCGTCAAGAAGACCGGCAAGAAGGTCGTCAAGAAAACCGCCAAAAAGGTCGCCCGGAAAGCGGACGGAGACAGCGATGACGATTAGTGCCGGGTTGGTTAAGGAGCTTCGCGAGCGTACCGGCGCCGGCATGATGGAATGCAAGAAAGCCCTGGTCGAGGCGGGTGGCAATCTGGATGCGGCGGCGGAAGTGTTGCGCATTTCGGGCCAGGCAAAGGCCGATAAAAAGGCCAGTCGCATCGCTGCCGAGGGCAGGGTCGTCGTGGCAGAGGGCGATAACGAAGCGGTAATTGTGGAGATAAACTCCGAAACGGACTTCGTTGCGAAAGACGAAAATTTTGTCGCGTTCGCTGATGCCGTCGCGACAGCGGCGTTGCTGTCGGGTACGCAGGACGTTGCCGATCTGGTTGCGCAAAAACTGGCTAACGGCAACACGATCGAAGCCGCCCGTACTGAACTGATTGCGAAGGTGGGCGAGAACATCAGCGTGCGTCGCATTGCGCGGATTGCATCCGGCGGTGTCATCGGCAGCTATTTGCACGGTGCTCGCATCGGCACGATTGTCGCCCTGCAGGGCGGCAATGCAGAATTGGCGCGCGATCTCGCAATGCATGTTGCGGCCAGCAATCCGCAGTGTATCGACGAGTCCGGAGTCGCTGCCGAGGTGCTGGAGACAGAGCGACGCATCGAGACGGAAAAAGCGCAGGGCTCGGGCAAGCCGGCCGAGATCATCGAAAAGATGGTATCGGGGCGGATCAAAAAGTTCCTCAAGGAAGTAACGTTGCTAGGTCAGCCCTTCGTCAAGGACCCGGATACCAGCGTCGGCAAACTGCTCGCGGGAGCCAAGGCGACGGTGACGGCTTTCGTGCGCTTCGAAGTTGGCGAAGGCATTGAAAAGAAGGTCGACAATTTCGTCGAAGAGGTCATGGCCCAGGTCAAGGGTGCTCGTTGAAGTTTCTCGCTTAAGCCATTGATTTAATAGAGACCAGGATAAGCGAATACGCTAAAATAGCGGCCGCCGGGGACCGTGCAAACGAACCCGGCGCTCGTTTCACAACACAGAAGGCTTGCTGATGAGTGATTCCCCGGTCCGGTACCGTCGCGTCCTGCTAAAGCTTAGCGGTGAGGCATTGATGGGCGATCTGGATTACGGAATCGAGCCCCATGTGATCCAACGCATGGCCGCAGAGATTGCCACCGTGCAGAAAACCGGCATCGAGATTGCGATAGTCATCGGCGGTGGCAATATTTTTCGCGGTGCCGGTCTGGCACGCGCCGGCATGGACCGCGTTACCGGCGACTACATGGGCATGCTGGCAACCGTCATGAATGCACTGGCCATCCAGGATGCACTCGAATCCAAAGGCGTGTTTGCGCGTGTCATGTCCGCACTGCAGATCCACGATGTCTGTGAGGATTACATCCGGCGTCGCGCGGTGCGACACCTTGAAAAAGGTCGGGTCGTAATCCTGGCAGCCGGTACCGGGAATCCGTTCTTCACGACGGACACCGCGGCCAGCCTTCGCGCCATCGAAATTAATGCTGATATTCTACTTAAGGCCACCAAGGTGAACGGTGTCTATGATTCGGATCCGGTCGCGAATCCGCGAGCCAAACACTATGAGACGGTAAGTTTTGATACCGTACTTGCCGACAAATTGATGGTGATGGATGCGACCGCTATTGTGATGTGCCGTGACAATGGGCTGCCGCTGCGCGTTTTTGATCTCACTCGTGAAAATGCACTGGTCGAAGCCATGTCCGGTCGGGAAATCGGTACCCTGGTGACCACCTGATTGCAACGGCAAATGAACTGGAGGCAACATTGTGCTGAACGAAATCAAGAAACAAGCCGCAGATCGCATGGCCAAGAGCGTCGCAGCCCTGAAGCAGGAGCTGACCAAGTTGCGTACAGGCCGCGCCCACACCAGTTTGCTCGATCACATCACGGTCGAGTATTACGGCAGCCATGTTCCCCTGAACCAGGTAGCCAATGTCGGAGTCGCGGATTCACGCACGCTGACCATCACGCCGTGGGAAAAGAACATGGTGTCGGTGATCGAGAAGGCAATCATGACGTCTGATCTGGGTTTGAATCCGGCGTCGGCCGGCACGCTGATCCGGGTACCGTTGCCGCCGCTGACCGAGGAACGCCGCAAGGACATGATTCGGGTTGTGCGCAACGAAGCTGAAGGCGGTCGCATCGCAATCCGCAATATCCGGCGTGATGCGATCAGCGATATCAAGGATCTGCTCAAGGAAAAGATGATTGGTGAGGACGAAGAGCGTCGCGGTGAGGGCGAGATTCAGACGATCACCGATAAGTACGTCGCCGAGATCGACAAGGTGCTGGCAGACAAGGAAGCAGAGTTACTCGAAGTCTAGGATTTTTTCCTGGTATTGCAGCCATCAATGACATCAAATTCAAACATTCCCAAGCATGTTGCTGTGATCATGGATGGCAACGGCAGGTGGGCGCGAAAGCGAGGCATGCCGCGACACATGGGGCACCGCTCCGGCGTGTCGGCAGTACGCAATATTGTCGAAGTGGCGGCGAAACGAGGCGTTGACTACCTGACGCTATTTGCTTTCAGCAGCGAGAACTGGAATCGACCGCGCGAGGAAGTCAGCAAGCTTATGGGCTTATTTGTCGAAGCGCTGCAACGAGAAGTCGAAGAGCTGCATCGTAATAACGTAAGGCTCGAATTTATCGGTGCGCGATCGCAGCTGCAGACAAAGCTGCGCGACATGATCTCGGCCGCTGAGAGGCAGACGTGCGGCAATACCGGGCTGCGCCTGCAAGTCGCTATAGCTTACGGTGGTCGCTGGGACATTGTTCAGGCTACGCAGGCCTTGGCACGACAGGTCGCAGCCGGGGATTTGCAGGCAGATGATATTGATGATGCAGCGCTGTCGAATGGGTTGGTACTGAAGGGGATTCCTGATCCCGACCTGCTGATTCGTACCGGTGGCGAGCAGCGCATCAGCAACTTTCTATTATGGAATCTTGCTTACGCGGAATTGTGGTTTTGCGACACCCTGTGGCCGGACTTTGGCGAACAGGATTTCGATCGTGCGCTGGAGTTTTATGCGCAGCGCGAACGTCGTTACGGGCACACCGGTGAGCAGGTAGAGGCCGTCGGCGGATGAAACAGCGAATTATCACCGCGATAGTCGCGTTGGCGGCTCTCGGAGTACTGTTGTTCCTGATGCCACCGATCGCGGTCAGCGTCGCCATTGCTCTGTTGCTGCTGGCGGGTGCCTGGGAGTGGTCCGGATTCCTGGCCGCGCCCAGTAATGCGATGCGGATTACGTATGTGGTGATGATCGGTGCCTTGATCTTTGCCATGCTGACGGTTCTCGCGCCGCATACGGAAACGATCCTGATGGCAAGCCTCGCCTGGTGGGCGATCGCATTACTCTGGACGTTTTTCTTTCCGACTCCGATTCCGCAGGCTGTTCGCTGGCTGGCCGGCGTACTGGTACTCGTACCCCTGTATTCCGCTTTGATGTTGTTGTATGCGGCTGGCCCAACGATCCTGTTGTTTGCCTTGTTGGTCGTGTGGGTTGCGGACAGCGGCGCCTTTGCCGCGGGCAAGATGTTCGGACGGGTGAAACTGGCGCCAGAGATCAGCCCGGGCAAGACCTGGGAGGGCGTCATCGGCGGGCTGCTTGCTGTTGCGCTGCTGATCGGGCTGCGCTCTTTCAAGGTCGAAACCAATTTCGCCGTGCTGCTGCCTTTTTGCCTTGGCGTCGCGGCGCTGTCGGTTGTCGGTGACCTGACCGTCAGCATGTTCAAGCGCACCGCCGGCGTCAAAGACAGTGGCACCATGTTTCCCGGGCACGGTGGCGTTTTGGATCGCATCGACAGCGTAGCGGCCGCAGCGCCGTTGTTTGCGCTTGGTCTGAGCTGGGCGGGTGTCCGATGAGGCACTGTTCAGTTGCTATTCAGCTACGCTTGCTTAGGGTCGGAGCACCGCTATGGGAACCGGCCGGCGTTGCCGTGGTCCACTCGTACAGGAAACCAACGGGGGCATCGATTGGCAATGGGTGATTTTCTGACCAGTTTGCTGGCTTTCATCGTCGCGATCAGCGTGCTGGTCGCTGTGCACGAGTATGGTCACTATATTGTCGGTCGCTGGACCGGCATGAAGGTCCTGCGGTTTTCGATTGGGTTCGGCAAGCCGATCGTCAGCTGGACTCGTGGCAAGGATCGCACCGAATTTTGCCTGTCGGCTATTCCGCTCGGCGGCTATGTGCGATTTCTTGACGGTCGCGAAGGCCCTGTGTCGCCGGAGGACCAGGGACGCGCATTTGATCAGCGGCCGATTCCGGCCCGCATCGCGGTGCTGCTGGCCGGACCCGCTTTTAACTTCCTGTTCGCAATCCTTGCTTACTGGGTGATTTTTAGCAGTGGCGTGCCGACGCTGTTGCCTGCAGTTGGTGAAGTCGCGTCCGGATCGCCCGCAGCTCGTGCCGGATTGCAGACCGGCGATCGCATCTTTGCGGTCGGCGATACCAGTACCGGCGACTGGGAAACGGCGCTGGTTGAGATGCTGGACCAGATGATCAGCGGCGGCGACATACCGCTGACTCTGCAAAACGACGCCGGCGTGCGACGTTCGGCGACGCTCGTTGTTGGGAGCGACGCAACGCGGCTGACCGAGCCTGGCATGTTGTTCGAGGGTCTTGGCTTCGTACCCTGGCAACCGCCGGCTACGATTACGGAAGTTGCGCCAGGCGGTGCTGCCAGTGAGGTTGATCTTGTCGCGGGTGATCGTGTCGTCGCAGTCGCCGGCAATGCAGTGCGCACGGCGGGCGACCTGATTCGCGAGGTTTCAGCCCGGCCCGGTGAAACGGTGTCCCTGCAGTACTATCGGGGCAGCGAGCTGCGCGATGTCGACATTACAGTTCGTGCAGAGGAAGGGCAGCACGGTGTAATCGGCCGCATTGGCGTTGCCGTCAGTAGCAATTATGGCGAGCTTGCGTATCTGCGCAAATACGGTCCGCTGGATTCGGTGCGTGAGTCGATCGAGAAAACCTGGGCTACGATGACCTTTACGGTCCGTATGCTGGGCCGCATGGTGACCGGCGATGTTTCGTTGCGGAATATTAGTGGGCCAATCAAGATCGCAGAATACGCCGGCGATTCCGCGGAACGCGGCAGTCGCGAATTTTTGACATTTCTCGCGCTGGTCAGTATCAGTCTCGGTATTCTCAATTTGCTGCCGGTACCGGTACTTGATGGTGGCCAGATCGTGTTCCAGACCGTCGAGCTGCTCAAGGGCAGCCCGCTGTCGGAACGTTCGCAGATTATTGGACAGCAGTTCGGAATCGTGGCTCTGATATTGCTGATGAGCTTCGCCTTTTACAACGACTTGACGGGATAGCGATATTGCAATGAAGAGTTGCAACAAATTCGGATTAACCCTGGTGCTGGCCTGGCTGCTGTGGCCACTGGTTGCCGTGGCGGACGAATTCGTCGTTACCGATATGCGCGTAGAAGGCCTGCAACGCATTTCCGAAGGCACCGTGTTCAATTATTTGCCAGTCAACATTGGCGATACGGTTGACGACATTCGTATCCAGGAGTCGATCCGAGCCTTGTACGCGCAGGGACTGTTTGAAAATATCGAAATGCGTCGCGATGGCGGCCTGCTTATCATCGCCGTGCATGAGCGGCCCTCGATCGAGAGTTTTCAGATCGAGGGTAACAAGGACATCAAGACGGAAGACTTGACAGAGTCTTTGCGTGGCGTCGGTCTCGCCAAAGGACGGACGTTTGATCCGTCCATCCTGGAAAATGTGCGGATGGCGCTGCGCGAGCAATATTACGATCGCGGCAAGTACGCCGTTAAAGTCGAATCCTACGTACAGGAACGGCCGAACAATACAGTTCGTGTCGGTTTCAATATCGTGGAGGGCGACCGCGCCAAGATTCGGCAGGTCAACATTGTTGGCAATGACACATTCAGCGACAAGGACATTCGGGAAACTTTCGAACTCGATACGGCCAACTGGTTGTCATGGTTCCGGCAGGACGATCGTTACTCCAAGGAAGCCCTTCAGGGTGATCTGGAAACACTGCGATCCTTTTATATGGACCGCGGTTATGCGGATTTCCGCGTCGACTCAACGCAGGTCGCGATTTCGCCGAACAAGAAGGACATGTTCGTTACCGTAGGCGTGCATGAAGGCGAGCTGTACAAGATTTCCGAGGTAAAACTGGTCGGCGACATGGTGGTTCCCGAGGCGCAGCTAAAGGCGATGGTGCTGGCCCAGCCAGGTTCGATCTTCAACCAGGCACTACTGACCCAGTCGGTCGAGCTGATGAAATTCCGGTTGGGCGAGCAGGGTTATGCGAACGCCGAAATAGAACCCGTGCCCGAACTTGATTACGACACCAAGCAAGCGGCAGTTACCTTTTACGTGGATCCCAAGAGTCGCGTCTACGTGCGTCGCATCAATTTCAAGGGTGTGGACCAGATCGACGATGAGGTTCTGCGGCGCGAAATGCGCCAGATGGAAAGCGCCTACCTTTCCAACCGACTCGTGGAACGATCCAAGGTGCGACTACAGCGTTTGCCCTATATCGAATCGGTGGAGACCAAGAATGTCCCGGTTGCCGGAAGCCCCGATATGGTCGACGTCGATTTCGAGCTCAAGTACCGTATGCCGGGTCAATTCAGCGGCGGTATTGGCTTCTCGGAATCGCAGGGCGTGATGTTGAACGGCAGTATCGTACACAGCAATTTCCTCGGTACCGGCAACCGCGTGGCGCTGCAACTGGTTGGCGGCCGTTTCCAGAAGGTTTACAGTTTGTCGCACACGGACCCGGCAAGGACAATTGACGGCGTGCGACGCACTGTGGGTGTGAACTATCGCGATATCACTCAATTCACGTCGGCGTCATCGGATTTTTCGACGACCAGCGCCGGCGCCACGATTGATTACGGTTACCCCATATCCGAATTCCAGTCGATATCGTTTGGACTCAACTACCAGCATGCTGAGTTGTTGTCCTCGACGAACAGTACTCAGCAGGCTCAGGACTGGGTACTGAATAACGGCAACCCTTTTGTCGAATCGTTGGGTAATGGTGCGGTGTTTTTTGGCACCGAGTACGATGCGGTCGAGATGATAGCGGGCTGGTCGTTCGACAGCCGTAACCGGGCTCTGTTTGCCGATCGCGGAACCTCACAGCAGGTTTTTGCCGCGGTCACGATTCCGGGCAGCGAAGTCGAGTACTACACGTTACGCTACAATTTCACCAAGTATTTCCCGCTCAGCCGGCGTTGGACCCTGGCCTATAATCTCGAGACGGCAATTGGCCAGGCGTTGGGTGACACTACGGCAATACCGCCATTCAAACAGTTCTTCGGCGGCGGCCCGAATTCGGTGCGTGGCTTCGAGGAGTCCCACCTCGGTCCGCGCGACAGCTTTGGCCGCCCCTATGGCGGCAACGTGATGTTTGCGAGCCAGCTGGAGCTTATACTGCCGATGCCGCAAAAGTTCTCGAGTCAGGCCCGGGCGAGCCTGTTTTATGACCTCGGTAATGTGTTCAATACCGGCGAGGTCGATTTCACGGACAAGCTTGGATCACCGGTAGAATACAAGCCGGATTTCGACGAACTGCGTGCCTCGGTGGGTATTGGCGTACAATGGCTTTCCCCGATGGGGCTGTTCCGATTCAGCTATGCTTTCCCGCTGAACGAGTATGAGGGTAACGACAGGTTTTACGAAGATGAACTGGAACGATTTCAGTTCTCCATTGGACAAGCGTTTTAAGGAATGGAATTTAATATGAGTTTTGCAAAACAGTGTGTTTCGGTGTTTCTCGGGGTTGCGTTGATCGCGGGGTTTGCGTTACCGGCCAACGCACAGGATCTTCGCATTGGCGTCGTTAACATTCAGGCGCTGATGGAACAGGCACCACAAACAAAATCGGCCATGGACGCGCTGCAGGAAGAGTTCGCACCACGACAACGTGAGTTCGTTGCAAAGCAGAAGGAATTCGAAGACCTGCAGGCCAAGGCACAAAAAGATGCCTCCGTGATGAGTGAAACCGAACGTCGCAACGCGGAAAAAGATTTGCGCGACCTGCAGCGTGAAGTCACGCGTTTGCAAACAGAGTTTCGCGAAGACCTGAACCTGCGGCAAAACGAGGAGCTCGGCAAACTGCAGCGTTCACTGCTCAAGGAAGTGCAGGACTACGCGCAACAGGAAGGTTACGACCTCATCGTCGGTGACGGTGTTCTGTTCGCGAGCACCGCGGTGAATGTCACGCCGGCTGTGTTGCAGGCCGTCGAGGCGAATTTTCAGGCAACTGGCGCAAACTAGTATCGGCGTTGTCAGGCTGGCGAGGTTCGTGGATCAGGTGATGCCAGTCAGCCTCGGAGAACTCGCCAGGCAATTCGACTGCAAGTTGTTGGGTGACGCTGACGTGCAAATCGCGTCTGTCGCGTCGCTCGGCAATGCCGCCTCGGACTCGCTTAGTTTTCTGTCGGGCGCAGCATTCAAAACGCAGCTGGCGACAACCAGGGCGGCCGCCGTTATTCTGCGGGCGTCGGATGCGAAGGACTGCCCGACAGCGAGCCTGGTGCATGACAATCCGTATGCGTGTTATGCGCGTGTCGCGGGCTTTTTGTATCCGCCGCCTGCTGTCGAGCCCGGTATCCATCCGACCGCAGTTGTTTCCCCTTCTGCCCGCATTTCGCCGTCTGCAGAGATCTCGGCGCACGTTTTCGTCGGCGATCGTTCGACAATTGGTGACCACACATTCATTGGACCCGGGAGCGTTGTCGGCCCGGATTGTGTGATAGGCGATAATTGCAGGCTGCTGGCGAACATCAACATCGTTCGCAAGGTCACGATTGGGAGTCGGGTCATTCTGCATCCGGGCGCCGTGATCGGCTCGGACGGGTTTGGCAATGCGATGACGGCCGAGGGCTGGGTCAAGGTGCCGCAGCTTGGTGGCGTGCTCATCGGCAACGATGTTGAAATCGGTGCGAATACAGCGATTGATCTGGGCGCCCTGGAGAACACCGTGATTGATGACGGCGTGCGGATCGACAACCTGGTGCATATAGCGCACAACGTCAGAATTGGCGCACACACCGCGATAGCAGGGCAGTGCGGTTTTTCCGGCAGCGCGACCGTCGGCAAGCGCTGTATGTTTGCAGGTCAGTCCGGTGTGGCTGGCCACCTTACGATCTGCGACGATGTGATCCTGAATGGCAGGGGGCTGATTACCAAGAGTATCGATGAACCTGGCATTTACAGTTGCGCATTCCCGTCCGAACCGGTCAACGAGTGGAATCGCATGGTGGCTCGATTCCGGCGCCTCGGCAACCTGATCGAGCGAGTCAGCAAGCTGGAGAAACGCGAATCTTGATTCATGCGACCGCAATTGTATCTGCCACTGCGAAGATTGCCGATGATGTCGAGATCGGTGCCTACTCGATCATCGGCGACAATGTCGAGATCGGTAGCGGTACGCGTATCGATTCGCATGTGGTCATCAATGGCCCGACGATTATCGGCAATGACAACCATATTTATCAGTTCGCGTCGATTGGCGACGATCCGCAGGACAAGAAATACGCGAACGAACCGACACGGCTGGCTATCGGCGATCGTAATACGATTCGCGAATTCTGCACGATCAGTCGCGGCACGATCCAGGACGAAGGCCTGACGACGTTTGGTGATGACAACTGGATCATGGCGTACGTACATATCGCACACGACTGCCGGGTCGGCAGTAACACCATCATGGCCAATAACACGACCTTGGCCGGGCATGTACATGTGGGCGACTGGGTGATCATGGGTGGCTTTTCTGGGGCCCACCAGTTCTGCCACATCGGCGCACACGCGTTTCTGGGCATGTATACGGGAGTCAATCGCGACGTTCCAGCTTATGTCATGGTATCCGGAAATCCGGGAGTACCGCGCGGAATCAATAGCGAAGGCCTGAAACGTCGTGGCTTCGATGCCGACCAGATTCGAAACATCAAGAACGCCTACCGCGTCATTTATCGTGACAGTCTCAAACTGACTGAAGCCATTACCGACCTGGAGCAGCGGCTGGCGACACAACCCGAGCTTGGAATCCTTATCAACTCGCTGCGTTCGACCGAGCGCGGCATTATTCGCTAGTGCCTATGCGCATCGCTCTGGTTGCTGGCGAGGCATCCGGCGATTTGCTCGGCGCCGGCCTGATTCGTGCGATCCGCGAGAGGATACCCGGTGCCGAGTTTCAGGGCGTCGCTGGTCCGGCCATGGTCGCCGCAGGTTGCAAGAGCCTTGCAGACAGCGAGTCGCTTGCGGTGATGGGGTTAATCGAACCGCTGGCCGAATTACCGAGATTGTTACGACTGCGCCGTTCCCTGATTCGACGCTGGCGAGCGGCCCCGCCTGACGTTTTCGTCGGCATCGATGCGCCGGACTTCAATCTTGGCCTGGAAAGGGCGCTGCGCCAATCAGGAATACGCACCGCACATTACGTCTGCCCGACGATATGGGCCTGGCGTGCGGGCCGTATCAAGACGATACGCAAGGCGGCCGATCGCGTGCTTTGCATCTTGCCGTTCGAGAAAAGAATTCTCGATGAGCAGGGCGTCGATGCCGTGTTTGTCGGTCACCCCAAGGCGGACAGTCTCGCAATCGACGTCGATGCCGGCTCGGCACGACGGATTCTTGACCTTGACGGGCGGACGGTTGTCGCCGTGTTGCCGGGCAGCCGCAAGAGCGAGGTTTCACGGCTGGGACCGATTTTTGTGGCCGCGGCAGCGATACTCGCGCGGGCCGACGAACAGCTGCGATTCGTAACGCCGATTGCCTCACCCACATTGCGGCCCATGATTGAGGCGCAGATCGCGTCCGCCGGCATGCAGCATTTATTCACATTGATCGACAACGATTCGATCGAAGCCATGTCGGCCGCACACGTCGTATTGCTGGCATCGGGTACCGCCGCGCTGGAGTCCGCATTGCTCTGCAAGCCGACCGTCGCCGCCTATCGAGTTGCGGAAATTACGGCGAGAATTCTCGATATTTTCGGTTTGGTCAAGACGCCGTATTTTACCTTGCCGAACCTCCTGACCGAGGAGCCGTTGGTGCCGGAGCTGATTCAGTGGGCTGTAACCCCGAACGCAGTAGCGGAGGCGGTACAGGGCATGCTCAAGGATCCGGAACGGCAGGCGGCGATCGCCGGCCGATTTGCTAGACTGCGTGTGGAACTCGCGCTCAATGCGGACCACCGTGCCGCCGACGCAGTAATCGATCTCGTAACCAGGACCGGGCAACACCCTCCGATGCCGTAATGCTGCAAGGACTGCTATTTAAAACTGATGGCCTTATTGCAGGGGTCGACGAAGCCGGCCGCGGTCCGCTGGCCGGGCCGGTCGTTGCTGCGGCCGTAATTCTCGATTCGGCGCGACCGATCGCAGGGCTGGCCGATTCGAAAAAACTGTCGGCGGCAAGGCGTGAGCAATTGGCCGCTGCGATTCGCGTCAATGCCACGGCCTGGTCGGTTGCATGGGCGGACCCGGCCGAGATCGATGCGCTGAATATTCTGCAGGCAACCATGCTGGCAATGCGCCGAGCAGTGCTCGGCCTCACTGTATTGCCCGCACTCGTGCAGGTGGACGGTAATCGCCTGCCGGACTTGCGCTTCCGTGGCTGCCAACTGCGCGGTGAAGCCATCGTGGGTGGCGACGGCACGGTTCTGGCGATCAGTGCCGCCTCGATCATGGCGAAGACGACCCGCGATCGGATCATGCGCGAAATCGACCGCTTGTATCCGGCGTATGAATTTGCGCGCCACAAGGGTTACGGAACTGCGGCACATCGCATTCGCCTGCTACAGCACGGTCCCTGCGAACACCATCGGCGGAGTTTCGCGCCGGTAAGGATGGCCAGGTGACGGCGATGCCATTTGTGCACCTGCATGTGCACACCGAGTTTTCCTTGCAGGACAGCACCGTTCGTATTTCGGAACTCATGCAACACTGCGCCGCCGGTGAAATGCCGGCGGTTGCGATGACCGACCTGAACAACCTGTTCGGCATGGTCAAGTTTTACAGGAAGGCAGTGGCAGCCGGTATAAAGCCGATCATTGGTGTGGATCTCCGGCTTCTTAACAACGATGAACCCGAGCGGCCGTACCACCTTGTTCTGCTGTGTCAGAACAAGGCCGGCTATCGCAACCTCACGCGGCTTGTCAGTCGCTGCTATCTCGAGGGCCAGGTTCGCGGTGAACCACGAGCGCACCGTGAGTGGCTGGATCGTGAAAGCTGCGCCGGGTTGATTGCGCTGTCAGGCGGCTTGCATGGCGATGTTGGGCGTGCACTGCACCTCGGTCATGCAGAAGAAGCCAGAAAACGCCTGGCCGGGTGGCGCGATATTTTCGGTGATCGCTACTACCTTGAGTTGATTCGAACCGGCCGTCCCGGCGAGGAAGACTGTGTGCGTGCGAGTATCAGTCTGGCGGAAGCCGAGGGTGCTGCAGTGGTTGCCAGCAATGACGTGCGATTCATCAGCCGGGAGGATTTCCAGTCTCACGAGGCGCGCGTTTGTATTCGCGAAGGGCGCAGCCTGGCGGATCCGGATCGGCCGCGCAATTACAGTGACAACCAGTACCTCCGAAGTTCGGCCAAGATGCTCGAGTTGTTCGCCGATGTGCCAGCTGCCTTCGAGAACGCTGTTGAAATCGCGCGCCGCTGTAGCCTGGACCTGGAATTCGGCAGCAGCGCGTTGCCGGCATTTCCGATTCCGGCAGGGCAGACCGAAGCCGAGTACCTGGCGGCCGAAGCCGAGCGCGGACTGCAGGCAAAGCTCGCCGAAATCTATCGTGTCGGGGAGGTAGCGGCAGAGGAACAGGCGACCATCAGCGCGCCTTATCTTGAGCGCCTGCAGTCCGAGCTCGCGGTCATCGGCGGTATGGGCTTTGCGGGTTACTTCCTCATTGTCGCTGACTTCATACGCTGGGCCCGCGAAAACGAAATCCCGGTCGGGCCTGGACGAGGCTCAGGTGCGGGTTCCCTGGTCGCCTGGGTGCTCGGCATTACCGACCTGGATCCTCTCGCACATGTGTTGCTGTTTGAGCGCTTCCTGAATCCGGAACGTGTGTCGATGCCCGACTTCGATGTCGACTTCTGCATGGAGGGCCGGGATCGCGTCATCGAGTACGTGGCGGATCGTTACGGGCGCGATCGCGTTGCGCAGATCATTACTTTCGGCACCATGGCGGCGAAAGCTGTAATTCGTGATTGCGGCCGCGTGCTCGGACAGCCCTATGGTTTCGTCGATCGCATCGCCAAACTGGTGCCCTTCGAGATCGGCATTACCCTCGACAAGGCACTCGAGCAATCGGATGAGCTTGCCACCATGTACCGGGACGACGAGGAAGTGACGGCGATCATTGATCTTGCGAAATCGCTCGAGGGCTTGGCACGTAACGCCGGAAAGCACGCCGGCGGCGTCGTGATAGCGCCGGGGCGATTGACCGACTTCACGGCGCTGTATTGCGAAGACGGTGGCACGCAAATCATTACACAGCTCGACAAGGACGATGTTGAAGCGATTGGCCTGGTTAAGTTTGACTTCCTCGGTCTCAGAACGCTGACCATCATCGATTGGGCGGAGCGGATTATTAATACGACGCATGCAGACGCACATTTCGATATCGATCGAATTCCGCAAAACGATGTGCGAACTTTCGAGTTGTTACGCAGCACGCAAACTGCTGCGGTCTTTCAGCTCGAGTCCAGCGGCATGCGCGACCTCATCAAGCGTATGCGGCCGGATCGATTCGACGATCTGGTCGCACTGGTCGCATTGTTCCGCCCCGGTCCCTTGCAGTCCGGGATGGTGGACGACTTTATATCGCGGCGGCATTCGGCAAACCAGGGTGAGATCGACTACCTGCATCCTGCCTTGAGGCCTCTGCTCGAGGAAACTTACGGCGTAATTTTGTACCAGGAACAGGTCATGCAGATTGCGCAGCTGCTGGCCGGTTACACGCTCGGTGGTGCGGACCTGTTACGGCGTGCGATGGGCAAGAAAAAGCCCGAGGAAATGGCACTGCAGCGGGAAATTTTCGTACGAGGCGCTACCGCACGAGGTGTCGCGGAGCATACGGCGACCCGGATATTCGATTTGATGGAAAAGTTTGCGGGTTACGGCTTTAACAAATCGCACTCGGCTGCTTATGCGGTACTCGCCTACCAGACTGCCTACCTCAAGGCACACTACCCGGCCGAATTCATGGCTGCAGTCATGAGTGCCGAACTCGATAATACCGACAGGCTCGTGACATTGAAGGATGATTGCCGCAAGCAGAATCTCAAGCTGCTTGCGCCCGCAATCAACAAATCCGCTTATGCCTTCAGCGTCGCCGACAAGCACAGCATCCGGTATGGCTTAGGTGCCATCAAGGGCGTCGGCAGGGCTGTGGTTGAAGCCGTAATTGCCGAGCGTGAGGCACACGGCCCGTTTAGCGGGCTGGTTGAATTCTGCCGTCGCGTTGGCCATGAAAAGATTAACCGGCGTGCAGTGCTGGCGATGATCAGGTCCGGTGCGATGGACGAATTCGGGTGGTCACGGCGGGCTTTAAGCGAACAACTCGAAGAAGCAATGGCAAGCGCGGACCAGGCAGCGCGGGCGGCCGCAGCGGGACAGAACGATATGTTTGGCCTGAAGATCGAAGGACATGCGCCATCTGCTGCAATGGCGCATGCATCGGCACAGATGATCGCGCCGAGCGTTCCGGAATGGAGCGAACGCGAGCGGCTGAATAATGAGAAGGAGGCGCTGGGCCTGTACCTTGCAGGCCATCCGTTCGATGCGGTGCGTGCGGACGCGTTGTATTTTGTCGACGGCTGCCTCGCCGACCTGATCGCCGAGCCCGCGCCGCAAAATACGCGTGGTGAGCGCGACTACAGCCAGGCGCGCCGCGAGGTCACCGTGGCCGGCCTGGTGTCGGAGATACGCAAGCGCGGCAACCGCATAAGCGTCGTGCTGGACGATGATACGGCACGCATGGAGGTGAGTTTATTCAACGAAGCCTTCCAGGAATTTCGGCACCTGTTGGTTAAAGACGAGATCGTGGTCATCAGCGGCCCGTTACGCTATGACGATTTCCAGGGTGGCTGGACAGTCAACTGCAAGAATGTGTTGCTGATTGACAGCGTCATCGAATCGCGCGCCAAAGGCCTCCTGCTTTGCATCGCCCCGAATGGCCAGGGCAAACAATTGCTCAGCAAATTGCATGATTTGCTGCTGCCTTATCGCGACGGCGGTTGCGATGTGGCGATCCAGTATGTCGGCAATAGTGCGGCTGCCAGGCTCAGTCTTGGACCGGAATGGTCGGTGCGGCCGAGCCGGGAACTGCGCGAGAAGCTGGCCGAGTTACTGGGCACAAATAATGTCCGGCTGCTCTACGCACCGGGTCGGGAAATCATGTAGAGTCGATTCTCAGGCCCCGAAACGCGTATTCCTATGGACATGAAATTTCTGGATTTTGAACAACCTATAGCGGAACTCGAAGCTAAAATCGAGGAGTTGCGCTTCGTGGGTGTCGATTCCGAAATCAACATTAATGACGAAGTGGCGCGGCTCAAGGCCAAGAGCGAAGCGCGCACCAAAAGCATTTTCGCGAAGCTCAGTGCCTGGCAGACCGCGCAGGTGGCGCGCCACCCGACGCGACCTTACACGCTCGACTACCTGAGCCTGATCATGCCGGATTTTCAGGAGCTGCATGGCGATCGCATGTACGCCGATGACCCTGCAATCATCGGCGGTATCGGCCGGCTGGATGGCCGCCCGATCATGATCATCGGTCACCAGAAGGGCCGCGACACCAAAGAGCGAGTGCGCCGCAACTACGGGATGCCAAAGCCCGAGGGTTACCGCAAGGCACAGCGCCTGATGCGGCTTGCCGAGAAGTTTTCGCTGCCGGTTGTGACGTTCATCGATACACCCGGAGCCTATCCTGGAATCGGCGCCGAGGAACGCGGCCAAAGTGAGGCAATTGCATACTGCCTCTACCTGATGGCCGGGCTTAAGACACCGATTATCAGTGTCGTTATTGGTGAGGGCGGATCAGGCGGTGCACTCGCGATCGGCGTGTCGGATCGCCTGCTGATGCTGCAGTACAGTATCTATTCGGTTATTTCTCCTGAAGGTTGCGCGTCCATCCTGTGGAAAAGCGCCGAGCGCGCCGAGGAGGCCGCCGAAGCGATGCGCATTACAGCGACACACCTTAACGAGTTCGGCCTCGTCGACGAGGTACTCGCGGAACCACTGGGCGGTGCGCACCGCGATCCGGCCGCAACGGCCGAGGTCATTCGCAATGCGCTCGAGAAATACCTCGGTGAACTGGACCAATTGTCGATTAAAGACCTGCTGGAACAGCGGCAGCAGCGACTGGCCAGTTTCGGCAGGTTCAAGGGCGCGTGACGTTCAGCAGCGAGTCCCTGCTGCAAATACTCGCCCAACTTGCAGCAGAAGCGGGTCCACCGCGACGTTATGTGGTCGCTTTCAGCGGCGGCCTGGACTCGACGGTGCTGTTGCACGCACTCGCCACGAGCGCCGCCGATCATCACATCGCACTACTGGCGGTACACATCAATCACGGCCTGCAAACGGCCGCGGACGCATGGGGCGACCATTGTCGTGCTATGGCCGAGGCGTACGGCGTCGAGATTCTGGTCGAGCGAGTGAGCGTGGATCTGGACGCCGGACAGGGACTCGAAGCGGCGGCGCGCGATGCGCGCTACCGTGCGCTCAAACCGATGATCCAGGACGGCGACTGGTTGCTGAGTGCACATCACCAGGATGACCAGGCCGAAACATTGCTGCTAAACCTGTTGCGTGGTTCGGGCCCGGCGGGCCTGGCGGGCATCGGCGCGCTGCGACCGTTTGCCGGCGGCTGGCTGGCCCGTCCGCTGCTGGCATACTCGCGAAGTGAACTGCAAGCCTACGCCGAGCAGCACGCATTGAGTTGGATCGATGACCCGAGCAATGCGGACTCGCTTCGCGATCGTAACTTCCTTCGCCATGAGATCCTGCCTCGGCTCCGCTCGCGCTGGCCCGATGTGGTGACATGCTTACATCGCAGCGGCCGCATTGCGAGCGATGCGGCATTGTTGCTGGACGATCTCGCCGCGATCGATGCCAGCGACATTGACCCCAGATCCGACCGGCTGCATATCGATGTGTTACGTCCTTTGTCCGGCGCACGTCAGCGCAATGTATTGCGTTACATGATTCGGCAGCGGGGACTGACTACTCCGAGCGAGGTGCAGCTGCAACAGGTGATTAATACGGTTTTACCGGCCCGCGCGGACGCAGAGCCACGGGTTCGCTGGAGTGGTGGCGAGATTCGACGTTATCGCGAGCACCTGTATCTGCTGCGCGACGACCTGGCGACCATGCCGGACGACCCAAGCGATCTCGGCGGTCGTGTTCACCTGCAATTGGCGCCGGGCCTCGGCGAACTGCGCCTCGAGGCCGGCGCGCCAGAAGGGCTGTCCGAGGCGCTGGTCCGGCGCGGACTTGAGTTGCGTTTCCGGCACGGTGGGGAAAAATTCAGACCTATGGGTCGATTACATACGAAAAAACTCAAGAAACTGCTGCAGGAGGCAGGCATCGTGCCATGGATGCGTGACCGCATTCCCTTGTTGTACTCGGGCGGCGAACTCGTGGCTGACGCTGCAAGCCAACCCGGGGTGGCGATTCGCTGGGAAAATCGGCCGTCGATTTACTAGACTTTCATTGTTTCGCCTTGGGTGTTCTGTTAACGTCTAAAGCCGTCTTTAGTCCAACGACGGCACGCAATTCTAAGGGTTGGAAAAAAGCACTTCGCCATAACGGTGCTTTGATCCAGCCCTTTGTTGTTTTTGGCTGTCCTTGCCTTGGGTTTTGCCTATGACATCGTATGTTTTCATTACTGGCGGCGTGGTTTCCTCGCTTGGCAAGGGGATCACCTCGGCGTGCCTGGGGGCAATTCTTGAGGCGCGCGGCTTGCGCA
>CAZHLE010000009.1:28271-42087 GCA_964533065.1 uncultured Woeseiaceae bacterium
ATCCCTACATCAACGTGGATCCCGGCACGATGAGCCCGTTCCAGCATGGCGAGGTGTTCGTCACGCACGACGGCACTGAGACGGACCTCGACCTGGGTCATTACGAACGCTTCGTGCGAACGGCCAAGGGCGGGCGCAACAGCAATTTCACGACGGGCCGGATCTATGCCACGGTCATCAGCAAGGAACGCCGCGGCGATTATCTCGGCGCCACGGTTCAGGTCATTCCGCATATTACGGACGAGATCAGGCGCAGTATCGAAAAAGGTGCCGGTGACGCCGACATCTGCCTGGTCGAGATTGGCGGTACGGTTGGCGACATCGAATCCTTGCCGTTTCTCGAGGCTATCCGGCAGATGGGCGTGGAGCTCGGTCACGATCGCGTTGTCTACGTGCACCTGACCCTGGTGCCCTATATTTCGACGGCATCCGAGATCAAGACCAAGCCGACCCAGCACTCGGTGAAGGAACTCCGCTCGATCGGTATTCAGCCGGATATTCTCGTGTGCCGCTCCGAGCAGCCGCTGCCTGAGGAACAGCGCAAGAAGATCGCGCTATTTACCAACGTGCAGCAAAAAGCCGTTATTTCCGCCTATGACGCGGATGACCTGTACAAGATCCCGGGGATGATGCATGAGCAAGGCCTGGACGAGATCGTTGCCCGACAGCTGGGGCTCGATTTGCCGCCGGCCGATCTCAGCGAATGGGATGCGATAGTTGAGGCAAAGCAGAATCCGAGCAGCGAAGTGGATATCGCCATGGTCGGCAAGTACATGGACCTCAAGGATTCCTACATGTCGCTGGTCGAAGCGCTGCAGCACGGCGGCATCCACACGCGCACGCGGGTCAATATTCATTTCATTGAATCGAGGAATATTGAACAGGACGGTACTGCGTGCCTGCATGGTATGGACGGCATTGTGGTCCCGGGTGGCTTCGGCGACCGTGGTATCGAGGGCAAGATCGAGACCGTGCGCTTCGCGCGCGAAAACGGCGTTCCTTACCTCGGTATCTGCCTCGGAATGCAGGTCGCGGTCATTGAAGCGGCCCGCAACCTGGCAGGCCTGAAAGGCGCCATGAGTACCGAATTTAAAAAGGATACGCCGCATCCGGTCGTTGCATTGATCACCGAATGGCAGACTGGAACGGGCAACGTTGAGCAACGCGATGAGGCCTCGCACCTGGGCGGTACCATGCGGCTCGGGGCGCAGCCGGTGACCCTGGCAAAAGGCTCGCTGGCGGCAAAGAGCTATGGCGCGACACAGATTGAAGAGCGCCACCGCCACCGCTATGAGGTGAACAACAATTACCGGGCGCGACTGGAAAAGGCCGGCCTGCGCTTTTCTGGCACCTCAGTGGATGATCTCGTTGAGATGGTCGAGATTCCCGGCCATCCGTGGTTCCTGGCGAGCCAGTTTCACCCCGAATTTACCTCGAATCCGCGCGACGGACACCCGTTGTTCACCGGCTTCATTACGGCCGCGCGGCAACATCACGAGGGCATTTTGCCGAAGGTTCGGGAAGCGTGAGGCTCTGTGGCTTCGATGTCGGCAACGAGCGCAGGTTCTTCCTGATCGCCGGTACCTGCGTGGTCGAAAGTGAGGCGATGGCTATCGACACGGCGGGCGCACTAAAGGAAATTTGCGGCGGCCTTGGTATTCCCTTTATCTACAAATCGTCCTTCGACAAGGCCAATCGCAGCTCACGCGACGGCTTTCGCGGCCCGGGCATGGATGAGGGGCTGCGAATTCTCGCAGAGGTGAAACGCCAGATCGGCGTCCCGATCCTTACGGATGTTCACGAAGACACGCCAATGGACGAGGTGGCGGCAGTCGTCGACGTATTGCAGACCCCCGCGTTCCTTTGCCGCCAGACCAATTTCATCTTGCGCGCCGTGAGTGCGGGCCGGCCGGTGAATATCAAGAAGGGCCAATTCCTGTCGCCCTGGGAAATGCAAAACGTGGTGAACAAAGCGAAGTCGACCGGCAATAACGACATCATGGTCTGTGAGCGCGGCTTTTCCTTTGGCTACAACAACCTGGTTTCGGACATGCGCAGCCTGGCGATTCTGCGCGGCACCGGTTGTCCGGTGGTTTTCGACGCCACGCATTCAGTGCAGTTGCCGGGTGGGCAGGGATCGTCGTCCGGCGGACAGCGGGAGTTCATCCCGGTGCTCGCGCGCGCGGCAACCGCAGCAGGTGTAGCCGGGTTATTTATGGAAACGCATCCGGACCCGGCCAGGGCGCTCAGTGATGGTCCGAATGCGTGGCCGCTTGGTAAGATGGCAGCACTGCTGGAAACACTCGTGGCGATCGACGCCACGGTAAAGCAAGGTGACTTTCTCGAGGCTGACTACGGTCTCGGGGTGCCGAACCCGGAGTAAAAATGATAAGGATTACAGATGTACGCGGTCGGGAAATTCTCGACTCGCGAGGAAACCCCACGGTTGAGGCCGACGTAACATTGGCTGATGGCAGTACGGGGCGCGCAGGCGTGCCTTCGGGTGCTTCCACCGGAACCCGCGAGGCGGTCGAACTCCGGGATGGCGACCAGTCGCGTTACCTCGGCAAAGGCGTGCTGCAAGCCGTCCGCAATGTTAACGGTGTGCTGCGCGATGCGGTATTGGCTCAGGAATTCGAAAACCAGCGCGCACTCGACCAGCGCATGATCGAACTGGATGGCAGCGCCAACAAGAGCCGGCTCGGTGCAAATGCCTTGCTGGCGATATCGCTTGCGGCCGCGAAGGCGGAGGCGCAGTCAAAAAAGCTATCGCTGTTTCGCCACCTTGGCGAGAGCACAACGATGCCGCTACCGATGATGAACATCATCAATGGCGGCGCACATGCCGACAACAGCGTTGATATCCAGGAATTCATGATCCTGCCGGTCGGCGCGCCCAATTTCCGCGAGGCGCTGCGCTATGGTGCAGAAATATTTCACGCCCTGAAGAGCGTATTGAAAGCCAAAGGTTTGAACACCGCGGTGGGCGACGAAGGCGGATTCGCGCCGGATCTGCCATCCAATCGTGCGGCGCTCGATACCATCATGGTGGCAATCGACAAGGCGGGATTTCGGGCCGGAGATGACATCCTGCTCGGTCTCGATGTCGCGAGCTCCGAGTTCTATACAGACGGTGTCTACAAGCTGGAGTCGGAAGGTCGCAACTTTGATGCGGCGGGATTCACGGGCTTTCTCAAAGAGCTTGCCGACAGTTATCCGATTATTACGATCGAAGACGGCATGGACGAGAGCGACTGGGACGGCTGGCAGCTGTTGAGCCAGGAGATCGGTGACCGGGTACAGCTCGTTGGTGATGATCTGTTCGTTACCAACACGCAAATCCTGGCTCGCGGCATCGCCGAAAATATTGCCAACGCTATCTTGATAAAACCTAACCAAATCGGTACCTTAAGCGAAACTCTTGATGCAATTACTATGGCAGGAGCTGCGGGTTACGCTGCGGTGATTTCGCACCGCTCGGGAGAGACTTCGGACAGCACCATAGCGGACATCGCGGTCGGTACGCTGGCGACGCAGATCAAGACCGGTTCCTTGTCGCGGTCGGATCGTGTCGCCAAGTACAACCAGCTATTGCGCATCGAAGAAGAGCTCGGCGCTGACGCCGGGTATGCGGGCAGAACAGCATTCTCGGTAACAGCGTGAATGCGTAAGTAGTCGCGAGCGGAATTGGGGATCCACTTGGGAACAGGTCGCTGGTTATTGGTTGTACTTGCGTTGGTCGCGCTGGCCTTGCAGGCACAGCTTTGGTTTGCCGACAGCGGTTTCGCCAAAACATGGAATCTGCGCGCAGCGGTTGCCGAGCAACGCGCGCAAAACGAGCTGTTAACGCGCCGCAACCAGGCGCTCGAAGCGGAAGTCCTGAATCTCAAACAAAGTTTTGAGGCGGCCGAAGAACGAGCGCGCACCGATCTCGGCATGATCGGGCCCAAGGAAACGTTTTTCCAGGTTGTGCCGTCTGACAGCGCTACCTGATGATTCGCGCCGCATTGTCGTATAAATAGTGCCTGCATTACCGGAGTGGTCCAGGGCTTATGAGTCCCTCGCGCTTCGTGTCGAAATCCGGCGCGAACCAGCCGATTTCCAGGTCACCGAAAAACTTTCGTATGCACCGGACGGTGCCGGTGACCATGAATACCTCTGGATAGAAAAGACTGGCGCCAATACCAGCTGGGTCGCCGAGCAGCTGGCAAAATTCTGCGGAATCAAGTCGCGCGATGTGGGCTACGCGGGCATGAAAGACCGGCATGCGATTACCCGGCAGTGGTTCAGTGTTTGCCAGCGCAACGATGTGCAATGGGACGAATTCGCCGCGGAGGGCGTTACAATCCTCGCGCATGAACGTCACAGTCGAAAACTTCGCCGTGGCGCGCACACGGGCAACAACTTCAGAATTGCGCTTCGTGCCGGGGATATTCAGGCTCATGAAACGCGCCTCAGCGAGCGCCTCGCCCTGATTGCAGCGCAGGGCGTACCCAACTATTTCGGCGAGCAGCGTTTTGGCCGCGAGGGCAGCAATCTGGCACTCAGCAAATCCCTGTTCGCGGGCGGTCGCATGTCGCGTTCCAGGCGCAGTATTGCGTTGTCCACGGCACGCTCACTGATTTTCAACACGATTCTGGACGAGCGAGTCCGGCGCGGGACCTGGAATTCGTTGCTTCCCGGGGAGCTCGCGAATCTCGATGGCTCCGGTAGTGTATTCGCCGTGGACTCGGTCAATGCCGAACTGGTTTCGCGCTGCGCCGCGCAGGACATCCATCCCACGGGTCCGTTGTGGGGTGACGGGTCGCCAACAAGTGGCGGCGAAGTCGCCGTACTGGAGTCGCTCGCGGTCGCGCAACATGCGGATATCGCTGCCGCATTGGTTGCCACTCGCATGCAGCCTGCGAGTCGCGCCTTGCGCCTGCCGGTGTCCGATTTGCAATGGCACTTCGGGGATGACGCATTGTGGCTGGAGTTCGGCTTGGCGCGGGGAGGGTTTGCGACGGCCGTTTTGAGAGAGATTGCTGTCGCCCGCATGGCGGCCTCCCACTGAATGGGAGCTATCTTGGGGGTTGCAGCAGGACGTAGACCGCGCCGGTGCCGCCGTCGACCTGGCGCGCGGAGGTGAATGCCAGGACCACATCCCAGCGGCGTAGCCAGCGGTTTACTGCCGCTTTCAGAACCGGACCCCGATCGCCTGAGCCGAGGCCCTTGCCGTGTACGATGCGCACGCAAAGTTTGCTGTTGCTCGCACAGCGCCGTATGAACGCCTCGAGCCGGGGTTTCGCCTCGGCCAGGGTCATGCCGTGCAAGTCGATTTCCGCCTGCACCGCGTAGCTGCCACGGCTTAGCATGCGCATCGTGGTCCTGCCTACGGAGCTGCGTTTAAAGCGCAGCGCCTCACCGCTGTTGGTCTCGATATCGTCAATGTCGGCCTGCAGGCTTTCTTCCAGCACGGCTTTTTCGTCGGCGCGAGAAAAGCGCGCCCTGGGCATTGGCTTGCTACCGGTCGGGGCAACTCGGTCAGTGGTTTTCAGCGGCTTCGTCTTTGCCATCGCACGGCGGAACAATTTGTCGTCATCATCCTGCAAGATCAGCTTCCCGAGCTATGGTGTGGCGGGGACATTGAGTATAGTGAGCGCCTCGCGAGTCGCCAAACCTAAAAAACGACCATTCGACGCATGAAAATATTGGTAAGCAACGACGATGGCTATCTGGCTACCGGCATTAATGTATTGGCCGAAGCGCTGGAAAAAATTGCGGATATCGTCGTCGTGGCGCCGGACCGGAATCGTTCCGCGGCCAGCAATTCGCTGACCTTGAATGACCCATTGCGTATTTCGAAGACGGGCGAAAATCGTTACTGCGTCAACGGCACGCCGTCGGACTGCGTGCATCTTGCCTTGACCGGGTTTCTCGAGGAGGAACCGGATCTCGTGGTGTCCGGCATCAATCACGGCGCCAATCTGGGCGACGATGTCATTTACTCGGGCACTGTTGCGGCGGCGATGGAAGGACGCTTCCTTGGTTTTCCAACAATCGCTGTGTCGCTGGTGGGCCGTTCGCCGACGCATTTCGAGTCGGCCGGGCGTGTTGCGGCAGAACTGGTGCAGCGACTTCAAAAGCACGTCCTGCCGAAGGAATTCATTCTGAACGTCAACGTGCCGGATCGCCCCTATGAGGACCTGACCGGCATGGTCGTATCGCGGCTCGGTTTTCGGCATAAATCCGAGCCGATTGTGAAATCGGTCGATCCGCATGGTCGTACTATTTACTGGGTTGGACCGGCCGGGCCGGGACAGGATGCCGGGCCAGGCACGGATTTTCATGCGCTGGAGCGGGGAGCCGTGGCCATTACGCCGCTTAAAGTGGACCTGACTCGCCATGAAGCGTTGCCACAACTCGAGGAGTGGCTGCGGCGTGAATGAAGCCCGCAATGGGATTCAGGGTATCGGCATGACCTCTGCCCGTACGCGGGATCGGCTGGTGCAAAGGCTGGTGGAGCAGGGTATTCGCTCACCGCAGGTGCTCGAGCGGATTCGCAACGTGCCGCGACACCTGTTCGTGGATGAGGCGCTGGCGAGCCGCGCCTACGAAGACACGGCGTTGCCAATTGGTCTCGGCCAGACCATCAGCCAACCATTCATCGTTGCGCGAATGACCGAAGCGTTGCTGGACCATTTCAGCGGCGAGAGCGTGCTAGAAATTGGCACCGGCTGCGGGTACCAGACAATGGTGTTGTCACCGCTGGTGAAAAAGATTTGTTCGGTCGAGCGATTGCCGGAGTTATTGCGCAAAACCCGGCAACGATTGCGCGACCTCGATGTCTACAATGTGCAATTCAGGCCAGGCGATGGTTGGGAGGGATGGCCGAAGTATGCTCCTTACGATGGCATCATCGTCACTGCGGCCGCTACCGAGATTCCGGAGCAATTATTGCAGCAACTGGCACCGGGCGGACGCATGGTCATCCCGGTCGGCCCGGCCGGGCGACAGGACTTGCTGCTGATTACCAAAACGCAGGATGGTTTCGTGCAAACGTCCCTGGGGGCGGTTAGCTTCGTGCCGTTGGTGGCCGGATGAAAATCTTCGAGCCTCTGTACGATCTCGTATTGAAGTGGTCGCGTCACCGACATGCAGAACGATATCTCGCCAGCCTGAGTTTCGCGGAATCGTCATTCTTTCCCGTGCCGGTCGACGTCATGCTGGCTCCCATGTGCCTGGCCGAGCGCAACAAGGCATGGCGATTTGCAGCCATTGCCACCGCTTTTTCGGTGCTCGGCGGCGTGGCCGGTTATTTCGTCGGCCTGGCGGGATTCGAATTGATCGAGCCATGGCTGCGTGAGTCGCATTACTGGTCGGCATACGAAAACAGCCGGACCTGGTTCGACCGCTACGGCATGTGGGTCATTTTCGTGGCCGGCTTTTCACCTATTCCTTACAAGATTTTTACGATCGCGGCTGGCGTTGCCGCGCTGAATCTGCCGCTGTTCATTCTCACCTCGATTTTTGCCCGCGGCGCGCGATTTTTCCTTGTCGCGAGCCTGATAGTCTGGGGAGGCGATCGACTCGAAGCAACGTTGCAGCAACACGTTGAACGCATAGGCTGGGCCGTGGTGGTTGTGGTGATGGCAATCGTTGCGTGGTTAGTGGTTCGTGGCTGATGCGTTTGCGAAGTTTCCTTTTACTTGCGGTTTCACTGATTATTGTCGGCTGCAGTTCGGGTTCGAGCTGGGATACGCAGCCGGATGAACATTATGTGCGCCGCGGCGAGACTCTGTTTTCAATCGCCTGGCGTTACGGTAAAGATGTGGCCGATCTTGCGCGCTGGAATCAACTGGGCGACGGCTCACGGATCTACCCCGGGCAGAGGATCCGGCTGACGCCGCCGCCGGGTTACACGGGCAGCACTACGACACTGCCAGCGAAAAGCAGCAAGCCAGCTGCGAAGCCATTGCCACCGGTTCCCGCGCAGGCGCCGCCCCCGTGGTCCTGGCCAACGGATGGACGAATCAGCGTTGCGTTTGGCGGAAAACCCGGCACCGGCACTGGAGTATTGATCGATGGCAAGGCAGGGCAGCCTATCAATGCAGCGGCGTCGGGGACGGTGGTGTACGCCGGTGGTGGACTCATAGGATACGGCCAGCTTATTATTCTCAAACATAACGACACCTACCTGAGTGCCTACGGGTACAACGCGTCGCTGCTGGTAAAAGAAGGTCAGAGCATCAAGAAAGGCCAGCGCATAGCGAGCATGGGTGAGGGGCCGGAACGCAAGCCGCGACTGCATTTTGAAATCAGGCGCAATGGCAAGCCGGTTGACCCGCGACAGTTTCTGCCTGCGAGATGAGCGACTCGAAATTGTGCTGACACAGCGTGGCCTGCGACACGGGAGATGTTGTGCGGCAGGAACAGGACAGCAGACTCGCGACGCAATCGCTCGATGCAACGCGAATTTACCTCAGCGAGATAGGCATCTCGCCACTGCTGACTGCGGATGAAGAAAAAAAGCTCTCGCGACGCGCGCAGCTTGGCGACGAGTCGGCGCGCCAGCGCATGATCGAGAGCAACCTGCGGCTGGTGGTAAAAATTGCAAGACGTTATCTGCATCGTGGCATGCCGCTGCTCGACCTGGTCGAGGAGGGCAACCTCGGCCTGATTCACGCGGTAGGGAAATTCGACCCGGAGCGCGGATTTCGCTTTTCGACCTATGCCACCTGGTGGATTCGGCAGACGATTGAGCGCGCCATCATGAACCAGTCGGGGGCCATTCGGCTGCCGATCCATGTCATCAAGGACATCAATTCCTGCCTGCGGGCGATACGTATCCTGCGACATCAGAATGGCGCGGAACCCGATGCCGCCGCGATTGCCGACTATACGCAGCGCGAGGTCGACGAGGTGGAGCGATTGTTGGCGTTACACAACCGTGTCAGCGTAGCGGTTGATAACGTTGTCGATGAAAGCGGCCTGGAAACCTTGCGCGCACGCCGGGAGCTGGAACCGCCGAACTGCGCGCAGCGAGACATTGTTGCAAAGATCGTCGATCGCTGGGTGCGCACACTGGAAGACAAGCAACGCGCCGTCGTCGATCGCCGTTTCGGCCTGCACGGATGCCAGCGCGAAACGCTGGACCAGATAGGCGAAGAAATCGGCGTAACGCGGGAACGTGTGCGGCAAATTCAACAGGATGCGTTGAAAAAACTGCGTACGTTGATGGAAAACGAAGGCATTTCAGGTGATGTCGTCCTCGACTGAATGCGGCGTGTAGATCGCGATAAATTCGCAGCCATCCGGCCCGCTCTGGAAATCCTCGTCGATCGTGCCGGCTTCCCCGACGCTCGACCAGCCTGGCTTGAGCCACTGGCCGCCTAGCCGAGCGCTTCCTTGCAGCAGGAAAACGAACTCGGGTCCTACATGGATATGCGACGGATACGGTGTATTCGGCGCGTAGCGAGACAATTCCATGACTTGGCCGCCGGCGGTGCCAAGATCCTTGGTCTCGATGCCTGGAAAGTCCGGACTCGATATCCAGGCGAGCGCTTGCGTATTGCAAAAGGTGAATTTCGGTTTAGACATTCGAATGTTATATCCTTGTGCGCTGGAATTCGGGAGATCTGATGAGCGACCAGGGAACAATGTTACGTGGGCCAATGTTATTCGCAATATTGGCGTCTTTTATGACGGCCTGCGGTAGCGATGACCGGCCAGCCGCAATGGAAACAGATGCAGATTCGGGCCTCGCGACGCACCAGCAGCTGGCGAAGGACCTGTTGCGCGAGCTGATCGAGATCGACACAACACAGACGGGCAGTACGACGATCGCGGCCGAAGCAATGGCGGCGCGGCTACTCGCGGCAGGATTCCCGGCCGAAGACGTACAGGTCCTGGGTCCGACCGAGGACCGTGGCAACCTGGTCGCGCGGCTGCGCGGTCGCGACAACGGGCGCAAGCCACTGTTGCTGCTCGCGCACATTGACGTCGTTGCGGCGGATCCGGCCGATTGGACAGTAGATCCATTTACGTTTCTTGAAAAAGACGGTCATTACTATGGCAGGGGAGCCACCGATGACAAGGACGAGGCGGCCATCTACATCGCCAATCTCATCCGCATGTATCAGGAAGGCTTTCAGCCGGATCGCGACATCATCGTAGCGCTCACTGCGGATGAGGAAGCCGGCGAACACAACGGTGTGAAGTGGCTGATCGCAAACCATCCTGAGCTCATTGATGCGGAGTATGCGCTCAACGAAGGTGGCGGCGGATCGTTGCGAGACGGGGTGCATATTGCAAACAATGTGCAGGCCAGCGAAAAAGTGTTTCAGAGTTTTACGCTAGAAGTCACTAACCCCGGTGGGCACAGTTCTTTGCCGGACAAGGAAAATGCAATCTATCGACTTGCGTACGCATTGATCCGTATCCGTGCGCACGATTTTCCGGTTGCCCTCAACGAAGTCACCACGGCCTTTTTTGGGCGGACGGCGGGCATTGAGGATGGGGAACTGGCTGCGGCCATGCGTGGCGTCTTGCAGTATCCGCCGGACTCGTCCGCGGTTGCATTCCTGTCGAGTTTGCCGTACTACAATGCGCGCCTGCGGACGACGTGTGTGGCAACGCGCCTGCTCGCTGGCCACGCCGAGAATGCGTTGCCGCAACGTGCGCAGGCAACGATCAATTGCCGCATGCTGCCAACAGATTCGCCGCCGGTCGTGCTGGAGACGCTGAAGACGGTAATCAACGATGACCAGGTTTCGGTGACACCCATCGAGCCGGCCGTTCCATCACCGGCGTCACCGCTCACGCCCGAAGTGCTGGGCGCAATCGAGTCCGTAACAGAAGAAATGTGGCCCGGTGTCCCCGTGATTCCGACCATGAGTACCGGCGCGACCGATAGCCTGTTCCTGCGCAATGCCGGTATCCCGGTGTATGGCGTCAGTGGTCTGTTTGGCGAGATCGCCGACAATCGGGCGCATGGGCAGGATGAGCGTATCCTGATCAGATCGTTTTACGAAGGCCAGGAGTTCCTCTACCGCCTGACGACCCGACTGGCGAAAGAGGATTTGGATTGACTTGCCGATGACATTTTCCGGCGGATGCCGACCGGATTCACCTCGATGCGCTGGAGCTCGATACAGAACGTGTATTCGCCTGCATTCCTTCTGGTGCGGGTCTGGCATGGAGGTTTTGAAATGAGAAGGTCAGTCGTTGCTCAGTTAGTCATTCTGTTGTCGGTAACCGCGCCCGCGGCAGAGCAAATTGAAGATTACAGTTCTTCAGTAGATCCAGTGCAGCATGTGGTGCGCGCGCGAGAAATTGCGTGGCAACCCTGCGTCGCGCCGTTACCAGCCGGTTGCGAGATAGCGGTGCTTGAAGGAAATCCGCAGGGCGAGGGCTGGTTCACGGTGCGCTTCAGGCTCAGTGAGGCATTCGTGCTGCCGCCGCACACGCATCCGAAAGATGAGCGAGTAACGGTGTTGAAGGGACGGGTTTCCGTCGCCTTCATTGTCGATGGGTTGCGCACGCATTCGAACCAGTTCGGGCCTGGCGACTACTACGTCAACCGGCACGGTGCGGTGCATACGGTTTGGGCCGACGAGCAGGTCGAAATTCAAGTCACCGGGATAGGGCCCTGGGAGGTAAACCGGGTCGAGCAGGAAGATTTGCAATAGATAGAGACGTCCGCCAGGGTTTCGGCATGGCCCTTCAGAAAGAGTG
The DNA here is from genome assembly GCA_964533065.1 of uncultured Woeseiaceae bacterium. Taxonomy (GTDB): domain Bacteria; phylum Pseudomonadota; class Gammaproteobacteria; order Steroidobacterales; family Woeseiaceae; genus UBA1847. The sequence goes on from CAZHLE010000009.1 coordinate 39,987, forward strand.
ACAGCCTGCCGATACCCGTCTTAGGTGCCGTGCGGCCGCATTGACGATGAGCCGTAGCTGGCGCTCGGAATGCACTTGCTTTCGCGGGTCCGTGTTCGGCAAGCAGTGATTCCTCGAGGTTCGGCGTAACGTAGACGCCGGCCGCAACCACATCCGGTCCGAGCAACTTGCGCTGCCGCACCAGTTCCCGTAACGCGACGTCCTGGAAGGCGCTGACGCTGGCGCTGCGCACGGTAGTGACGCCGGACTCCAATGCCCGCTGTGCCTGATCGAGCGTGCTGATGTGGGTATGCACGTCGAACAGGCCGGGTAACAGGTCGTTTCCTTCCATATCAAGCACTGTGTACGCCGACGCAACGGGCAGCTCGGACTAAGTGATGCCTTCGATCTTGCCGTCCCTGACCAGGACGGTCACGTTCGGCTGAATGCCATCGTCGACGCCATTGAACAGATTCGCGTTGCGCAATGCGTAAGCGGCATCGCCAGCCGGGGCGACTGGCGACCATCAGACAAGGGCGACAAAAGATGCCAGCGTAAATCGGTTTGATGTCATCTGGCACTCCCGGCATTAGCGTCGCGGCGCGAATGCTGTGTGAGAAATCGATCCAGATTGTTGGCGAATGCCTGGCGATCGCCCTGTGATAATGGCGGCGGGCCGCCGCTGGTGTCGACGCCGCTACCACGCATTGTGTCCATGAAATCACGCAGGTTCAGGATCGCCCCGATATTTTCCGTCGAGTACATTTCGCCGCGCGGATTGAGCGCGTGGCAGTCATTTTCGATCACTTCGGCGGCCAGCGGAATATCGGCCGTGATAACGAGATCACCGGCGGCCGCGCGCTTCACGATTTCGTTATCCGCGATATCGAAACCCGATGACACCTGTAAGGTGCGGATAAACTCAGAGGCGGGCACGCGCATGGGCTGGTTCGCGACCAGGGTCAGCAGCGTGCCGGTGCGAGTCGCTGCGCGGAACAGGATCTCTTTAATGACGACCGGGCAAGCGTCTGCATCCACCCAGATCTGCATTTCAGGTCGATGTCGCCACGTACAGCGCAGCAGCCACCGAGCGGCCTTCGCCGAGCAGCACATTAAAGGTGCGCGCCGCCGCTGCCGTGTCCATCATCTCGAGGCCGACGCCGCGCCGCGCCATGGCAAACATGAGGTCGCGATTCGGCAGTATCTGCCTTGCACCTGTGCCAACGATGATGAGTTCAGGCCCGGCAGCGATCAGCGGTTCGAGGTCGTCGATCGACAGGCGGTCGACCGGTGCCGGATGCCAGTCGGGTATAACGCCCGACTCTGTCAAGGCAACCGGCCGGGTCCAGACTTCATTGCCGACCATGATCTCTGTCGCCGTTACCCGGCGCACGCTGGCGGCAAGTTTCGATTCCAGTGTGAATTTCATTCGATGTTTCCGTTACCATCGTTGCCCGAATTGCATAGTAAATCATCGTGACTCCTCCTTACGACAAATCCGCTGCCATTGTGGTATTGCCATCGCTGGCCGGTGATAGCGTCAGCGAGCCGGGCCTTCGTCGCTGGCTGTCGCGTGGGTTGGTCAGTGGCCGAAAGCAGCCGCGCGAAGCGCTAAGAGGCGTGCTGGATAGTCTCTGCCTGCCATACCCGGCGCAGGGCATCGCGGCGCTGCGGTTGTGGGGGCAAACCGGCGATCGGCCAACCGTGTGGATTGCGGCGGCAGATCCGGTCTGTCTCGAGCCGGGCCTCTCGAGCCTTCGTTTACATGCGCTCGACCCCGAGCGCATGCCAGCCGGGGATCTGCGTGAGTTATTCGACTATTTGCAACAGCGCCTCGCCGGCGAGGACCGCTGTGGATTTGCGCTCATCGGCACGCAGGGGTATGTCCGTTGCCGGGAAGCGTTTGCGACAGCTGGCGAACCCGCCTGGGTCATCGACCAGCTGGCGCCGGATGAGTACCTGCCCGGTGGCGATCAGGCGGCAAGTCACCATGCGCTGCGCGGCGAAGTGGAAATGGCTCTGCATGAGCACGCGGTCAATCAGCGTCGCGAGGCAGAATGTCTGCCACCGGTCAATTCGCTGTGGTTATGGGGCGGCGGATTTGCACCGCAGCAGACAGCTG
>CAZHLE010000010.1:0-41824 GCA_964533065.1 uncultured Woeseiaceae bacterium
CCAGCGCCGAAGCGCATGCGGCGGCGATCAAGGCCGAACCCTTAGGCGTCACCCTGACGACCGCGATTGACCTCGACGGAAACCCGGAGTCACCGCTCGCCAACCTCTTCACCGATGCGGTGCTCGCGGGCGTCGATGCTGACGTCGCGATACACAATGTGTCCGGTGGCATTCGCGCCATCCTGCCGGCCGGCGAACTAACCTACGGCAAGGTGTATGAAATTTCTCCTTTCGATAATCGCGTCGCGATCGTCGAGGTAAGCGGCGCTGGCCTGCGGCGTCTCATCGCCACCGAGGCGATGAAGCAAGGCAGGCGCGCCGGATTCTCCGGCATGCGCGTGTTCATTGGCTGTGCGAACGGCACGCCCGAGGTCGAGATGGTGTTGAACAACGGCCGCACGATCGAAGACGACGACCCGGTTCGCATCGTGTCCAATGACTTCCTCGTAACCCTCGGCGACGGCGTGCTGACGCCAGCAATGCCGCCTGGCGGCTTTCACTATGCTGACGACCCGCGTCTGACGCGCGATTTGCTGGTCGAGTGGTTCAGGAAACGCGGTGGCAGCCTCAGCGCTGAGGATTTCAACACTGCGGTCGCGCCCCGCTGGAATTTCACGGAGTCATTCGTAGCGGAGTGCCAGCACGGGATTTGAGCGCGCGATATGCACCGCATGCCCGGCCACCGTGCTGCCGGCGATACGGCTATCGTTGCGTTCCAACTCGTAGGTACACGTACGGATAAGGTCCCCGCGAGGGATGTGCTGTACTACTTCAGCACCGCCACCTTGAGGAAGTATGCCGGTCTTCGCTTATCTTTATGAGTAACGACCTGACAAGAAGCGCAGATCTGACCAGCCATGCAATGGGTACAGGCGCACTTAGGACCCGGCGGCCCGTCTATAGGGATTTCCTCCCGCCCTGCAACGATGCCTGTCCTGCGGGCGAGAACATCCAGGCCTGGCTGGCGCTGGCGCAGGCGGGTGACTACGAAGCGGCGTGGCGGGAACTGGTCAGTAACAATCCGATGCCATCAATACACGGTCGCGTCTGCTATCACCCGTGCGAAGATGTCTGCAACCGTGCATTTACCGATAGCCCTGTCAGTATCCACGCGGTTGAACGATTCCTCGGCGACATGGCGCTTGAGCAAGACTGGCAATTCGAAAGACCGGCAAAAAAAACCGGCAAAAAAATCCTGATCGTTGGTGCCGGACCCAGTGGTCTGTCGGCGGCCTACCAGCTCGTACGCATGGGACACGTCGTTGAGATCCGCGAAGCGGGTCCGGTCGCTGGCGGCATGATCCATTTCGGAATCCCGGCTTACCGCATGCCACGTGACGAGCTACGAGCTGAAATCAAGCGTATCGAAAATTCAGGCGTGAAGATTACCCTGAATCACCGCGTCGAAGACCTGCTCGCTGAGAAAGAGGCGGGCGGTTTCGACGCGGCGTTTGTCGCTGTCGGTGCACACATCAGCAAGAAGATCGATATTCCGACGCGGGATGCCGGCAAGATACTGGACGCTGTGAGCTTCCTGAGCCAGGCAAACGAAGGGCCGCCGCCGAAGCTCGGCCGGCGCGTCGCGATTTACGGTGGCGGTAATACGGCGATGGATGCCGCACGTATGGCAAAACGCCTCGGCGCTACGGAAGCCATGATTATTTACCGTCGCGACCGCAGCAGCATGCCCGCGCACGACTTCGAAGCGGATGAGGCGATTGAAGAGGGCATCAAGATCAACTGGCTGCGTACGATCAAGGAGATCGACCGTTCCACCTTCAAAGTCGAAGTGATGGAACTTGACGAAAACGGTCGCCCCCAGCCGACCGGCAAGTTCGAGGAACTGCAGGCAGATTCGCTGATTCTCGCTGTCGGGCAGAATACCGATACAGCGTTTCTCGAATCGGTCCCGGGCATTGAATTCCAGCGCGACCATACTGTCGTTGTAAACGAGAACATGATGACCGGTCACGCGGGCATCTTTGCCGGTGGCGATATGGTACCCAGCGACCGCTCAGTGACGATCGCCGTGGGCCACGGCAAACAAGCGGCGCGACATATCAACGCCTGGTTGAACAATACCAGCTACCAACGAACGCCGCGGGGCGAGCTGGTCGGCCATGAAAAGCTGCACCTTTGGTATCGCACGCACGCGCCGAAAGTTCTGCAGGATCGTCTGCCTGTCAGCGAACGCGAGGGGCGTTTTGACGAGATCCTGAAGAACCTCTCTGAAGCCGACGCGAAATTCGAGGCCAGGCGCTGCTTGTCCTGTGGTAACTGTTTCGAATGCGACGGTTGTTACGGCGCATGTCCCGAGGATGCCATCATCAAGCTTGGCCCCGGCAATCGCTATCGATTCGATTTCGAGAAGTGTACGGGTTGCGCCGTCTGCTTTGAGCAATGTCCCTGCCATGCAATTGAAATGACCGACGAACCGTCGCTGCCGGGAGTAAGAACGTGACGATCAAACGCGCTCTGGAAGGAAACGAGGCGGTCGCACGCGTGGCGTATGCCGTCAGTGAAATCTGCTCGATATACCCGATCACACCATCGTCGCCCATGGCCGAGTTTACGGATATCTGGGCGGCTGCGGGGAAGAAGAACATCTGGGGACAGGTTCCGGACGTAATTGAGATGCAAAGTGAAGGCGGAGCGGCCGGTACGGCGCACGGCGCACTGCAAACCGGAGCCATGACCACGACATTTACGGCGTCGCAGGGACTCATGCTGATGCTGCCGAACATGTACAAGATTGCCGGCGAACTGACATCGGCAGTGTTTCACGTCGCGTCGCGTTCATTGGCGGCCCAGGGGCTATCAATTTTCGGCGATCACCAGGACGTCATGGCTGCACGCACGACCGGCTTTGGCTTGCTGGCATCATCGTCCGTACAAGCGGCGCAGGACCTGGCTTTGATTGCGCATGCATCGACGCTCGAGACGCGCGTCCCGTTCGTGCACTTTTTTGACGGCTTTCGAACGTCACACGAAGTGAGCAAGATTGACCTCGTCAGCGAAGACGACATCAAGGCGATGATCGATTCGAACCTCGTATACGCGCACCGACGACGGGCACTGAATCCCGATAACCCTTTCATACGGGGCACGGCGCAAAATCCGGACGTCTATTTCCAGGGGCGCGAAAGCGTCAATCGCTTTTACGATCAAACGCCGGGAATCGTGCAAAAAGCGATGGACCGGTTCGCCGGACTGACCGGTCGGCAGTACAAATTATTCGACTATTACGGCGACCCGCAGGCAGAGCGGGTTATCGTACTGATGGGATCGGGCGCGGAAACCGTGCTGCAGACTATCGATGCGTTGCCAAAATCCGGCCTTGGTATGATCAATGTTCGCCTGTACCGGCCGTTTTCAAACCTGCACTTGCTCCACGCGATCCCCGCGTCGGCGAAACGAGTTGCCGTGCTGGATCGCACCAAGGAAATCGGCGCGTGTGGCGAGCCCTTGTATCAAGACGTAATTACAGCGTTAGCAGAAGCTGTCAGCGATGGATCTTGGTCCGCGATGCCAAAAGTTATAGGGGGTCGCTACGGCCTGTCATCCAAGGAGTTCACCCCGGCCATGGTCAAAGCAGTATTTGATGAGCTAGGCAAAGGACATCCGAAGAATCACTTCACGATCGGCATTAATGACGACGTCACTCACACAAGCCTTACTTATGACAGCAAGTTCCAGATCGAGGGCGATGATGTAACACGCGCATTGTTTTTTGGCCTGGGATCTGACGGAACGGTTGGCGCAAACAAGAACAGCATCAAGATCATCGGTGAGAGCACGGACCTTTACTGCCAGGGTTACTTCGTTTATGACTCCAAGAAGGCTGGGTCCCGGACAGTGTCGCATTTGCGCTTTGGGCCGCAGCCAATACATGCGCCCTACCTGATCCAGTCGGCAAACTTTATCGCTTGCCACAAGTTCGATCAGGTCAACAAGATAGAAATTTTGCAAAATGCAGCAGAGCATGCCGTTTTCCTGCTCGACAGTCCCTATGCAGCTGACGAGGTTTGGCAGCATTTGCCGCAGCCCGTGCAACAGATAATCATTGATCGCAAAATCCGTTTTTACGTTATCAATGCGTCCGACGTGGCCCGCGACGCTGGTATGGGCAAACGTATCAACACGATCATGCAGGTTTGTTTCTTCGCGCTGTCCGGAGTGTTGCCGCGTGACGAAGCGCTGGCAGAGATCCGCAAAGCAATTGAAAAAAGCTACAAGTCCAAAGGGCAGGATGTCATCGACAAGAATTTCGCAGCCGTCGATGCGGCGCTGGATCACCTGTATGAAGTGGAGGTACCCAGTCGCGTCAGTAGTGATCGTCCACTGGCCGCTGTCGTGCCTGACGACGCGCCGAAATTCGTCAGGGAAGTTACCGCGCAAATGATGCGGGGTCACGGCGACGAACTTCCGGTCAGTGCGATGCCAATCGACGGCACCTTCCCCAGTTCCACCGCGCGATTCGAGAAGAGCAATGTTTCAGATCGAGTGCCCCTGTGGGAGCCGGACCTCTGCATACAATGCGGCAATTGCGCGTTCGTGTGCCCGCACAGCGTGATACGTGCCAAGTTCTACCATGAGAGTTCGTTGGACAGCGCGCCGGAGAATTTTCCTTCGGCACCCATCAGCGCCCGCGGATTTCCCGAAACGCGTTATTCCCTGCAGGTTTATCTCGAGGATTGCACAGGATGCACGCTGTGTGTCGATGCGTGCCCCGTGCAGAGTCCGGGTGACGACGACAAACGCGCGATCAACATGACCGATAAAGCACCGTTGCTCGAACAGGGCCGCGAGAATATCAAGTTTTTCGAATCTCTAACGTTCAATGACCGTTCTGCTGTGGAATTTTCGTCGGTGCGCGGTGCACAGTTTCTGCAACCGCTTTTCGAGTTTCCAGGTGCTTGTGCCGGTTGTGGCGAAACGCCCTACGTTAAACTGCTATCGCAATTGTTCGGGCCACGCTTGCTGGTCGCCAATGCAACGGGCTGTTCGTCGATATACGGTGGCAACCTGCCGACGACGCCCTGGAGCACAAACGCAGAGGGCAGCGGGCCGGCTTGGTCCAATTCGCTGTTCGAAGATAATGCCGAGTTTGGCCTCGGCATGCGCATCGCGGCCGACCACCACATGGCGATTGCGAGACAGCTCGTCAGCGAGCTGGCGGCTGAAATTGGTCCTGAGCTGGCGGATCAGTTGATCAACGGGGGACAGCGCGTTGGCAGCGAGATTCGGGAACAGCGACGACGCGTCGCTGTACTCAAGAACAAGCTGCAGGACATCATCAATGACAGCGACAATGAAAAAGCCGTCGAGTTACTGTCGATCGTTGAGCATCTCGTGCGACGCAGCGTCTGGCTGCTTGGCGGTGATGGGTGGGCCTACGATATCGGCTCCGGAGGTTTGGATCACGTACTCGCGAGCGGCCGTAACGTGAATGTACTGGTCATGGATACCGAGGTTTACTCCAATACCGGCGGGCAGATGTCCAAAGCGACACCCCTCGGTGCGTCTGCCAAGTTTGCGTCGGCGGGCAAGCGCATCGGCAAGAAAGACCTTGCCCTCCAGGCCATTTCGAGTGGCAGTGTTTACGTCGCGCAGGTTGCGATGGGTGCAAATCCGCAGCAGACGCTGCTCGCGATGCGCGAGGCGGAGGAGTACAACGGGCCGTCGTTGATCCTGGCGTACAGCCATTGCATCGCGCACGGCTATGATCTCAAGGACGGATTGAAACAGCAGAAGCTTGCGACCTTGAGCGGTTACTGGCCATTGATTCGATACAACCCGGCGTTGCGCGCAGCTGGCAAGCGGCCATTCGTGCTCGATTCGCCGCGACCGACAATTCCGCTGCGTGAATACGCGTATAACGAGATGCGGTACAAGGTTTTGACGAAGACGCATCCGGACGAGGCGGAGAAGCTGATGCAGATGGCGCAGGAAACCGTCGACCGCCGCTGGCAGACCTACGAGCATCTGTCGAAGCAGGAACCGGCGCAGTTCGAGCACGCATAGAAAAAGGTGGGATCCGAAGATCCCGCCTCTTGGTTCAGCTTCGTCAGGTTGTTATTGCAACGGTGCGATGTTGCGGAGTGCCTCTGAGCCCGGCCTAAAAGCGGAACGTCAGGCCGGCAAAGGTCTCGAACTGGGCGAACATATCGCCCTCCACCGCCACGGCGCAGAAATTCTGGTTCGGCCCGCTCTGGCACAGGAATTTGGTGTTATCGCGCACCAGCACGCCGTGCACCCGAGCTTCAAGGCGAAAGCCGATGCGCTCGTCCTGCCTGAGCTTGATACCAAGGCCGATCGAGCCGGAGAAAAACGTGTCGCTATCGGCATCCGATTTGGCGTGCGTGCCACCCAGCGTCATCGCGATGTAGGGCTGCACACCGTTCTCGTTCAGCAGGTAGGTGCCGCCGAGCTGCAGCGTATAAAGATCGATGTCCACGGGCGGCTCCGCGAGCAACGGGTCGCTGAGCTCCATCTCGGTTTGTTGCTGCGAGAAATACACTTCCCATTCTGTGTTGGCCTGGTGGCGCGTGTTCCAGATCAGGCCAAATGCCGCCGAATCGTCGGCTTCGTAAACCGCGTCCGATTCCTCGACACTGATTTCACCGCCAAAGCGCTGTGCGGCAAAGACCGTAAACTCTGAGTCTGGTTGCTGCGCAGCGGCAGGTCCGGCTATCAGTGCTATGGATAGCAGGCCGGCGAACACTATTTGTTCGACTTTCATAGGCGGCGATATTGCGCTACCGCAGCCACGCAATCAATGCCGCCAACGGCCGAAGCGAGACACGAAAAGGCCGTAAAGGCGCAATACGCAAACGGTTGCAACATTGAGCGAATGCCAGATTTCTGCCAGTATGAGATATCTCTACACCGGGGGATATCGAGATGAACGACGCAGGTAACCGTAAGTTTGTCATGACACCAATTGCCGCGAGTGTGATCGCCGCACTGAACCCTTCCAGCCCTGTCCAGGCGCAAGAACCCGAAGAAAAATCCAAGGCGCTCGACGAAATTACCGTAACGGCCACACGCAGGGAACTGAACCTGCAGGACGTGGCACAAAGTATCACCGCGTTTTCAACCAGCGATATCGCCGAAATGGGCGTGCGCTCCATGGCCGACTACATCAAGGCCATGCCCAGCGTCGCATTGACCGAGACCAAACCGGGTGTGACCTCGTTATCGATGCGCGGCGTCTCCGGCGGCGCGTTCGAGTACCGGCTGCAGGACCAGACAACGATCTACCTCGACGAGCAGGCAATGACGACGTCGGCGCAAAACATCAGCGTGCGGCCAATTGATATGGAGCGCATCGAAGTGCTGCCCGGCCCGCAGGGCACACTGTTTGGCTCGAGTTCACAGACCGGCACCTTGCGCCTGATCACGAACAAGCCGGACTTCAAGGAGTTTTCCGGCATGGTGCAGACCGACTTTGGCACCACGGATGGCGGTGCCGAAAGTTATGACATCAGTGGCGTGCTCAACATTCCCTTGGTCGACAACCGGTTCGCGATGCGTGCAGTCGCCTACTCGACGCTTGATGGCGGCTGGGTCGACAATGTGCTCGGGCTCAGCTACTCCGGCAATTTCGACAATGCCGACGTCGTCGAGGACGACTATAACGAGTATGAAACCACCGGCGGTCGCATTTCCGCACTCTGGCAGATGAGCGACAAATGGGACGTGCTGCTCAATGTCATGAGCGAACAGAACGAATCTCGCGGCGAATGGGAAACCGACCCCAGCCTTGGCGGGCAGCGAATCGTGCGCTTTTTTGAGGATTTCAAGGAAGACGACTGGACCTCGTACGGCCTGACACTGCGCGGCGACCTGGGATTCGCAAATCTCTCGGTCACGGCACAACACATGGACCGCGACTTTGCCTACGAATGGGATAACAACGCTTACTCGCATAGGAAGGATCGCGCCTACGCCGGCGCCTACCTGCGAGCCTACGAGGCCTGTGCTGACATTTATGGGTCAGGCGCACCGGAATGTCTCTATGCGGGCTATTACGCCGGCTACAGTTTCGCCCCGCGCTACTATACGAACTACGTCTTCAGCACGGTCGTCAACGAGCAGGAACAGGATCGTGACCAGCTTGAAATTCGCCTGACCTCGCAGGGTGACGGAAAATTGCAGTGGATGCTCGGCGGCTACTGGGAGGAGATTTACGACACCTGGTTCTATTACACCGACATGCCGGACCTCACGAGCACGACCGCCTGGGGCGTCGCGCAGGCCTATGCGTACTACTACAAGTATTACGCCGGCTACAGCAACCTGCAGTACCCCATTCCCGACACGACCTATCACTACGCGCAGACGATGGAGCGCACTAACACGCAGATCGCGATCTTCGGCGAGATCGACTACGACTTCACGGACAAGACGCGGCTGACAATTGGTGCGCGCTGGGCGGAAAACGAGCGCGATGAGTTCGACAAGTACGAATGGCCGGTTGGACTACCGGTCATCGGTGGGTACGGGACTGACGGTGAGTACACATCGAGCAGCAAGGACGATGACACGTTTTACAAGCTGGGCCTGCAACACAAGATCGATGACGACAGGATGGTGTATGCATTGTTCAGCCAGGGATTTCGCCTTGGCGGCACCAACAATATACGTGCGTCGGATTCCGGCTTCGTGCCGCGCGAATACGCACCCGACTTCATGGACAACTACGAAATCGGCCTGAAGAGCGAGTGGGCGGACAATACCTTCCAGTTGAATATTTCCGCGTTCCAGATGAAATGGAAGGACTACCAAAACTCTGTTTTCGGCCTGGGGCAATGGTGGATACGTGGCGTGGTCAATTCCGGCGAGGCCGAGAGCACGGGTGTCGAAGCCAATTTCACCTGGCATGCGTCGGACCAACTGAAAATTCGCGGCAGCGTATTTTCTGCTGACGCGACATTCCTAAACGATTTTTACGCGCCGGACGACCCGACGGACCTGCAGATTCGCAAAGACCAGGACATGCCCAATTCACCGGCACTCAAAGCGTGGATGCAAGTCTCCTACGACATTCCGAATGTGCTTGGCGGCGACCTTTCGCTGTATTACGACGTCTCCTACCAGGACGAGGTCTGGAATACCTCGGGCAATGCGCGCGACAAGGATCCGACCGGGCTCGCACCGTCATGGACGCACCACAACTTCAGCGTTGGCCTGGACTTTCCAAGCCAGTTCAACGTGACCTTCAAGGTTACTAACCTGTTCGATGACGACACAGCCTCCTATATCGACGACAGCATTCAGGGCTATTCCGAGGAGTTTCCGAACGAGACCCGCGATCGCTTCAATGCGAATCGCGGCCGGCCGCGCACCATGTGGCTGTCGCTTAGGAAAGACTTCTAGGCGGTGCAGCTGCTTGCCAGCGCGGTCGTCCGTGGCGATCGCCAGGACCTAAGTCTGGGCGGCTTGTACCTGGTCGACCTCGACGCCCAGTCGGTCGAGCGCGTTGTAAGCCTCGCGAATTGCGGCATCGACTGGTCCGGGCGCGGCCGCGAACTCGGTTTCCGTGGCATCGCCTTCGACGGCGAGCACATCTTCTGCATGGCCGGCGACGAGTTGTTCGCTTTTGGCGCCGATTTCGCATTACTGGGATCGTGGCGCAACGCCTACCTGAAGTTCTGCCGCGGTATCGCGATCTTTGAGCGCAAACTGTATATCGCCGCATCAGGCTGTGACAGTGTCATCGGCTTTGATCTCGATAGCGAGCGCTTTGACTCAGCCCTGCAGATACTCGCGCCTGGCTTTGAAACCGGCGCACAGGCTTTTGATCCGAGGTCCGACGACGGGCCGATCATGATCGGCAAGCTCGATATGCGCGACATTCATTGCGATGCAACGGGCATGTACGTGACCACCGAAAGAGGCTTGATTCGCTTCAGCGGCAAAACCATCAGTACTGCGGTCGAACTACCGCCCGGTGCGCGCGACGCACGACCCTATCGCGATGGTGTATTGTTTAACGACAGCCTCGCGGGAACCTTGCGCTATGCGGGCCGTGGTGAAGGCGCCGAGGATCGCGCCCTGCCGGTGCCGCATTACTATGACGTGCTGAACCGTGATCTTTGCAACGATGCGCTGGCGAACGCGGGGTTCGCGCGCGGGCTCTGTCAGCTGAATGCAAGTACCGTCGCCGGGGGGTCTTCACCTGCGGCGATTAGTCTCTACGATCTTGCCGGCAATCGAACCCTGCTATCGGTTCGACTCTCGCCGGACGCACGCAGCTCGATTCACAGCATGGCTGTTTATAGCCCGGCGTCGCGGGCAGCGGCCGGCAGTTCGTCGACGATGTAGCCGAGCTGCTTTTGTAGCACACCCAGGTGCTTTTCATAGCGCCGCCACTTGCCGAGCGCGCCCGTATAGATCGGCTGCCGCACCTGCTCTGAACTAGCCGTGTTGACCGGGCGCCGCGTTTCATGAAAACGCACGCAGGATTCTTCGAATGGCAAGTCGCAGTGCGCGAGTATTTTTCGAACCTGGTTTTCGAGATCCGTGACTGTTTCCTCGTAGTGCACGTCCAGTACCTTGCCCGGCAGGACCTCGTGCCAGTGTTTCATCGTCGTATCGTACTGCTGGTAGTAGTGAGCAAGGTCCAGCAGGTCATAGGTAAAATTCTGCCCTTGCCCGAACAGCTGCTTGTAGCCGCCGAGGCAGCTGTCGAAGGGATGCCGTCGCGCATTGATGATTTTCGCATTCGGCAGGATCAGGTGAATGAGGCCGACGAACGGGAAGTTGTTGGGCAGCTTGTCGGTGAAGATCGGCCGGTTCGTCAGCCGGTAGCGACGGCTCTCTTCGAGATATTGCTCGCCATAGGCGAGCCAGTCGCGATCACGCAGTTCGCGCGCCGACTCGGGGTAGCGGATGCCGTCGGTTCGATAACGGCCAATTGAATTGGCCAGTCGCCCGAGTACGGGCAGCTCTGCCGTGCCCTCCACCTGGCTGTGACTCGCGAGGATCTGCTCGACAAGCGTCGAGCCGGAGCGCGGCAGGCCGACAATGAAAATCGGGTCGGGTGCGTTACAACCCTTGCCCGCATGCTGCTTGATAAATTCTTTTGAAAACACCTCACGCACAGCCTTGAATCGAAACTCAAGTTCCAGTGGATCGTGCGCGACTGTCATGCGCTGGCGCTGGTTGCCCGTGTGGTAGTAGTGCCATGCCTGGTCATAATCCTTCCTGTCCTCAAATGCTTTTCCCAGCGCGAAGCGCAGGTGGATGTCACCTGCTTCGGTCAGCCTGGGGTTTTCGAGCTGCTGCAGCATGGCGTCGACTTCTTCATCTTCGAACTTGAAGATCTTGAGATTCGCCATGCTCCAGTACACGTGGCCGAAAGCCGGTCGCGCCGCGATCGCCGCGCGAAATGCTTTCAGTGCGCCCGGCTGGTCACCGTAGGTTTTCAGGGCGTGGCCGTAGCCGGATTGTGCATCCGGCGCATCGGGCTTCAGCTCGACCGAACGTGTATACGCGCGCACCGCCTCTTCCGGGTACATCGCCATCGAATAGGCGTTACCCAGACCGGCCCAAGCCTCGGCGTTCTTTGGCTCCAGTTCGGTTGCCTTCTTGTAGGCGGTAATGGTCTCGACATACTTGTTTCGCTCACCAAGCAGTGCGCCAAGTATCAGCCAGGCGCCCGTATACGATGGTGCCAGCTCGACGGCCCGGCGCAACAAGGCCTCGGCGTCATCCAGTTTTTTGTTGCCCTGCCAGTAGCTGAGAGCAAGAAAGCGCATCGCGTTGACATTGTTGGGACTGCGCTTCAATACGCGCCTGAAAATCTCCACCGCGTCATCGAGCTCCTCTGCGTGCATCTTTTCGACACCGGCCGCAATCTCGGCGCGATCCTGATCGCTGTCACGATAGATCTCGAGCTCGCTCTGCGCTTCGTCGCCACGCCCCACGGCAATCAAAGCCTGGGCGAGTTTCTTGTGCGCCAAGGGCAAACCCGGTTCGAGGCGAATCGCACGCTCAAATGACCCGATCGCTTCTTTGAATTTCGATTGCAGGGAAAGTACGCTGCCGAGATCCTCGTGCAGCTGTGGAAACTTGTCGTCCATGGAAATCGCGAACCGTAGCTGCTGCTCTGCTTCTTGCAACCGCCGCTGCCGCATGAGCGTGTGCCCGAGCAACCTCAGGTGATCGACGCATCCGGGATGATGCAGCAGGTAATCCCGACAAACTTCCTCGGCCCGCAATGGCCGCTGCCCACGCAGGAAATCAAGTGCCCTCTGGATGCTCTGCTCTTTCTCGCTGCCGGGCCGACTCCGCGCGCTATCGGGTTCTGTCACCACGTGGCGCTCGCGGGCACGTAGTCAAATATGAAAGTGATGCGGTCCTCATCACCCATATTGACGACGCTGTGGACCATCTGGTTGTTCAGCTCGTACACATTGCCGGGCTCGAACGCGAACGGCTTGCCGGCAATCGTAAAGCGTACGTATTCGCTGCTCGTGATCGGGATATGAATGCGGTGTCCCATACGAAACGACCTCAGTGTGTCCCGGTGCGGCCGAATCCGACCGTTGACTTTCAGTTTGGCGGCCATGGCCCGCAGGATCGTCCCGCCCGGCTCATACCAGGTTTCGATAACACGATTAATCAACGGCATCGCGACATCCTGAAGACGATCCCAGCCCGGTTCACGGTAGATCTCGCCATCCGGCCAGCTTTCCTCACAAAAGAGCATCACGATCGACTCCGTGTCGCGGTGTACCTCGTAGGTCTGCTGCCGGGACAATTGCTCCTGCCACGCGACCGGCGGCTGCGCCAGGATAGTCTCCCTGAGTGCGCTGACATCCATTTCCCCCAGGCACTTTTGCTCAACGCCAATATCCACCCGCATCCCCTTGATCGTCGCCGTGTGGCATTTTACCGTGTCCTGCCGCGCCCCGGCCAAGAAACGCCGCTGTTTTCGGCGCGAGCCTGTCAACCCGGAGTCGTGGCGGACGTTAAATCTCCAGTTAAAGCCAATTGAGGAATAAGCATGCGAACCCGGAAAATCATTAACGCCCTGATTCTCGCCTCGGCACTGGCCATCGGCATGGCCCAGGGCCAGGAATCGGATCCGGCCCCGGAAGCGCCGGCGAGCGATGCACCGCGCCGGCAGATGTCGGATGAGCAGCGCGCAGCCATGCGTCAGCGTTACGAGAATATGTCCGACGAGGAAAAGCAGGCCCTTCGCGACAAGATGCAGTCGCGTCGTGCCGAGTGGCGCGCCAAGTGGGACGCGATGTCGGACGAAGAGCGGCAGGCGGCGCGGGAGAAAATGCGCCAGCACCGCGATGGCCAGGGCCGGCCGCGACCCGGAGCCTCAGGTCAGCCCGATAAGGTGCCAGACGGTGCCTGAATTAGCCCGGTCGTCTCTTTTGGGGCGAAGTTTGGCAGGCTTGTGTACAATTCCGCCTGCACAAAATTCGCCCACCCAATCAGAAGAGACCTAACGTGAGCAATGCTGACCAACTGAAGATCGCCAAGACCCGCCCCGGATTTATCGCCGCCCTGGACCAGAGCGGTGGCAGTACCCCGAAAGCCCTGAGCCTTTACGGCATTGGCGCCGACGCCTGGAGTAATGACGAGGAGATGTACGCAGTCGTGCATGCCATGCGCAGCCGCATCATGACCAGCCTGGCATTTACCGGCGAGCGCATCCTCGGCGCCATCCTGTTCGAAAATACGATGGACCGGCAGGTCGAGGGGCAGTCCACGGCTTCCTACCTCTGGAAAGTGAAAAAAGTATTGCCGTTCCTGAAGGTCGACAAGGGTCTGGCCGATCTCAGGGACGGCGTACAGCTCATGAAGCCGATTCCGGGACTCGACGCCTTACTCAAGAAGGCCAAGGCCGCCGGTATTTTCGGCACCAAGATGCGTTCAGTGATCAAGGAGGCGAACAAGGCCGGAATCCAGGCCGCCGTCGATCAGCAATTCGAGGTCGGCAAGCAGATCGTTGCGGCCGGGCTCGTTCCGATTATCGAGCCCGAGGTGGATATTCAGTGCCCGGACAAGGCCGCTGCCGAAAAGATTCTGCACGATGCCATCATGAAGCAGCTCAACGCGCTCGGTAAGAATGAGATCGTGATGCTCAAGCTGACCTTGCCCGAGAAGGACAACCTCTACGCGGATTGCATCGCGCATCCAAACGTTGCACGCGTCGTGGCGCTGTCCGGTGGTTACTCGCGTGATGAAGCGAACGAGCGCCTCGCGCGACAGCACGGCATGGTGGCGAGCTTTTCGCGCGCACTGGCCGAAGGACTGTCGGCTAAACAGAGCGACGCCCAGTTTAACGCGATGCTGGATAGCTCGATTCAATCGATTTTCGACGCCTCCAACACCTGATCCCCCAAAGGGGTCAGAGCCCTTTTTTTCCCAAATGCGGGCTCCGTCCATATATGGGAAAAAAAGGGCTCTGACCCCTGTCGAGTTGAATTGAAGGATTGCGATGAGTACTGCAAAGATCATCTACACCAAGACGGATGAGGCGCCGGCGCTCGCGACCTATTCGTTTCTACCCATCGTCAAGGCGTTTACCAATGCCGCCGGCATCAGTGTCGAGAGCCGCGATATATCGCTCGCCGGGCGCATCCTCGCGAACTTCCCGGACAAGCTCAGCGACGAACAACGTCAGCCTGACGCGCTGGCTGAACTCGGTGAGCTCGCCAAGACCCCGGACGCGAACATCATTAAGCTGCCGAACATCAGTGCGTCTTTGCCGCAACTGGTCGCCGCGATCGAGGAATTGCAGTCGCAGGGTTTCGACGTACCGGATTACCCCGAGGAACCCAAAACCGCTGACGAGAAAGCTATCAAGGCTCGTTATGCCGTGGTGCTTGGCAGCGCCGTCAACCCGGTGTTGCGTGAGGGTAATTCCGACCGCCGCGTTGCGCAGGCCGTGAAAAATTTCGCGAAGGCCAACCCGCATTCCATGGGCGCCTGGAGCAAGGATTCGAAGTCGCGCGTAGTGCACATGGATGACGGCGACTTCTATTCCAGCGAACAGTCCACGGTAGTCAATGAGGCCGGCGATCTCCGCATTGAACATCTTGCTGCCAACGGCACGGCCAGCGTGCTGCGCGAACGGGTGCCCGTCGAGGCCGGCGAAGTGATCGACGGCTCACGAATGGATTGCGCCGCTCTGCGCGAATTCTTCGCACGCTCAATCGATGCCGCAAAGGCCGAAGGTGTTCTGCTGTCCCTGCACCTCAAGGCAACGATGATGAAAGTGTCCGACCCGATCATGTTCGGGCACGCGGTCACGGTCTATTACCAGGACATGTTCGAAAAACACGCGCAGCTGTTTGCAAGCCTCGGTGTCGATGCGAACAACGGCATCGGCGATGTGTACACGAAGATCACGGCGCTGCCGGAGGCGCAGCGCGCCGCCGTCGAGGCGGACCTGGCCGCCGTCTACAAGCAGCGTCCGGCCCTGGCCATGGTCGATTCCGACAAGGGCATAACCAACCTGCACGTGCCCAGCGATGTGATTATCGACGCCTCGATGCCGGCCGCGATCCGCAGCTCCGGCAAGATGTGGGGACCGGATGGCAAGCTGCACGATACGCTGGCAATGATCCCCGATCGCTGTTACGCCGGCATCTACAAGGAGATCGTCGAGTTCTGCAAGAAAAACGGCGCATTCGATGTTGCGACGATGGGCAACGTCTGCAACGTCGGGCTGATGGCACAGAAGGCTGAGGAATATGGTTCGCACGACAAGACCTTCAGGATCGCCACGGCAGGCAAAGTGCGCGTACTCGATGCCGGCGGCAAGGTTCTTCTCGAGCACGCCGTCGCCGAGGGTGATATCTGGCGCATGTGTCAGACCAAGGATTTACCGATTCGTGACTGGGTGCGCCTGGCCGTCAACCGCGCACGACAAACGGGCGTAACGACAATATTCTGGCTCGATGCCGGGCGCGCACACGACGCCGAGCTTATTTCGCTCGTCAATCGTTATCTTGCCGAACACGATACCGAAGGTCTCGACATCCGCATCCTGGCACCGGTAGCCGCGATGCGCGAAACCTTGCAGCGAGTGAAGGCCGGCAAGGACACGGTCTCAGTAACAGGCAACGTGTTGCGTGACTACCTGACCGACCTGTTCCCGATTCTCGAGCTCGGTACCAGCGCCAAGATGTTGTCGATTGTACCGTTACTGGCTGGTGGTGGTTTGTATGAGACGGGCGCCGGCGGTTCCGCACCGAAACACGTGCAGCAGTTTCTGCAGGACGGACACCTGCGCTGGGATTCGCTCGGTGAATTTTTGGCTCTCGCCGTGTCCATCGAAGAACTGGCGGAGAAAACCGGCAATACACGCGCAACGCTGCTCGCAAATGCGCTGAACGATGCGAATGGTCGTTATCTTGATGAAGACCGTTCGCCATCGCGCAAAGTAGGCGAGATTGATACACGCGGCAGTCATTTTTATGTGGCGCTGTATTGGGCCGAGGCCGTTGCCGCGCAGACCGTGGACGCGGGACTGGCCGCAAAGTTTGCGCCCGTCGCGAAAGCGCTTGCCGACAATGAAGCGAAAATCGTTGTCGAGCTGAATGCGGCCCAGGGAAAGCCCGTCGACATCGGCGGCTATTATCACCCCGACGACGACAAGGCCGCCGCAGCACTCCGGCCCAGCGCCACACTGAACGCGATCATCGACGCGGTGTAACGAGCTCCTCGAGGCCGTAAAGCAAGTTGCGCCAGACTGCATCGTCCATGGAGTCGCGTAGTTCAAAGTAGCTTTGCTGTACGGCGGGCATCAGCTGGTCGCGAAGATCGCGCCCTTGCTGCGTGCTCGCGATATAGACCACACGCCGGTCGCGTGCCGAGCGGCGCCGCTCGGTAAGCTGCATTGATTCGAGCCGGTCGAGTACCCCGACCAGGCTCGGCGCCGAAATCAGCGTCAGTCCCGCAAGTTCATTGTGGCTGATCTCCTCGATCTCCCAGAGCACGCGCAACACGCGCCACTGCTGCTCTGTGAGGCCAAATTCCTTGAAAATGCTCCGAAAACGCGGCATCACGACATCAATCGCGCGATACAGCATCATTGGCAGGGAGGCGCTGAATTGTTGGATAGCCATGGCGGGATTATTACTTCCTTAATTAATCATTAATATCTTAACTTTATTCTTTTCTATGCCGATCTGTCCAGCAATTGACCGGCAGCGAAAGCACAAGGTTGCCTCACGCCAGAGCGCCGCGTAGAGTCTGCCGCAACCTCGACAGGTGAACTGCAGCAAGGTAACTGCCGCAGTTAAACGGGAAGACGGTGTGCCAGAAGGCAAACCCGTCACTGCCCCCGCAACGGTAAATGAGTCAGTCGATCATCCGTGCCACTGCGCGAAAGCGTGGGAAGGCGATCGACGAGGACAGGGCCCTTAACCAGGTTTTGTCACTCATGAGTCCGGAGACCGGCCCGTCGACCGTTCCACTGTTCGATCGCGGCGGGCGATTCGTTGAGAACTTAAATTCTCTCCCTCCCCGATCAACATAAAAGCGCAGGTACGGGGACCTCTGCGGGAGAGCAACATGCAAATCACTTCTCGGCTGTTTTTTGTTTGCCTGGCCTTAGCCGCCAGCCCTTCTTTATTCGCCCAATCCAGAGCTGCGGACGATTTTGACCAGATCATCGTGACCGGCGCGCTTACACCGCTCGCAACCCGTGATCTCGGCAGCGCGACGACGGTCATCACGCGTGCCGACATCGAACAACGCCAGGCCCGTTATGTCGCCGACCTGCTGCGTGCCGTACCCGGATTTGCAATCAGCCAGACCGGCGTCACGGGCTCGCAGATACAGGTGCGCGTGCGCGGTGCCGAAGCAAACCACGTGCTCGTACTCATCGACGGCGTTCGCGCCAACGACCCGGCAACGGGCGACGAGTTTCGCTGGGAGTACCTGACCACCAGCAACGTCGAACGCATCGAAGTCGTGCGCGGCCCGCAGAGTTCGCTCTGGGGCAGCGATGCCATAGCCGCCGTGGTGCACGTCATTACCCGCAGCGGCCAGCAAGGCTCGTCATTTGACGGCTACGTCGAAGGCGGTTCGTTTGCGACCAGCAATGCCGGCGTTGGCGGCTCGCTGGGTAGTGACCGCTGGTCGCTCAGCGCCGGTATCGAACGCCTTGAAACCGATGGCGGCAATATCTCGCGTGTTGGCAACGAGGACGACGGCTCGGACATCACGACCGGGTCGCTGGCGGCACAGTTCAAAGCGACTGATGCCTTGACGTTCGCTGCGCAACTTCGCGTCACCGACGCCTGGTCACAATTCGATCCGGTGGACTTTTTTGTCACGGGCCTGCCGACCGACGGCGACGTGTCCACCGAGGGTGAAAATCTGTATACGAGCCTTGGCATGCAGTACGGCACCACCGAGAGCCGTGTCCGGCACAAGCTCAGCGCGCGGTTCTCTGATTCAGAGAATCGTAACTATGTCGCTGATGTCGAAGACTCATCATCCTCGTCTGATCGCACGACGTTCGCCTACCAGGCCGACATCGGCCTTGGTGCGAACCTGCTGTCGCTCGCGCTGGAGAGCGAACGCACGGACTTCGAACAACGCGGTGCTGTGATCTTCGGCGACCCGAATCAAAATCAAACGATGGACGTATCGAGTTTCATCGCCGAGTACCAGGGCCGATCGCATGCCAAGCTCACCTGGCTGGTCAGCGCACGCTACGACAACAACAGTGAGTTTGACGATGCCGTCACGGGTCGCGTTTCGCTCGCTTACGCATTATCCGACGCCACCACTTTGCGCAGCAACCTTGGCACCGGTCACAAGAATCCGACCTTTACCGAGTTGTTCGGCTTTTTCCCGGAGCAATTCGTTGGCAACCCGGACCTGAAGCCGGAGCGGTCTGCGTCGTTCGACCTCGGCATCGACCAACAGATGTTCGACGGCACGCTGCTATTGCAGGCATCCCTGTTCAAGCAGGACCTGGAGGATGAGATCAACGGTTTTGTTTTTGACCCGCAAACGTTTTTCTTTACAGCTGAGAACGAAACGACGACCAGCAAACGCCAGGGCGCAGAGCTCGCGGCGCGCTGGCAGGTGAGCGATACCTTTGATGTTGTCGCAAGTTATACCTACACGGTTTCCGAGCAGGACGGCGAAGAGGAGATCCGCCGACCGAAGCATGCGGGCTCACTGGCGCTGGACTACCGCTCATTGAACGAGCGCATCAGCGCCTCTCTCGCCGCTGACTACAGCGGCACACGCACCGACACCTTCTTCCCGCCGTTCCCGGAGCCGATGCAGACGGTGACGCTCGGCAGTTACTGGCTGCTCGATATGACCGTGCAATATCAGTTGTCGCGGTCAACCTCAGTCTATGCGAAAGGCAGCAATTTGCTCGACGAGGACTACGAACAGGTTTATGGTTACCAGACGCCCGATCGCGCCGGCTACCTCGGTTTGCGCGTGAGGTTTGGCCGCTGACAAAAAATAAGCCACGGCCGGGGGATTCTGAAAAGAAGAAAAACCATGACGGGGAAACCGACCAACGTTCGCTGGCGCATATTTCTCATTCTTGCGCTGGCCAGTTTTGCCGCCTACGTCCTGCGCGGTAACTTGTCGATCGCCGCACCGGAGATGATGAGAGACCTTAAGCTCTCGGAGATTCAGTGGAGCTGGGTGCTGGCCGCGTTTACCACGGGCTACACGATTTTCCAGTTCCCGGGCGGGGTGATGGGCGATCGCATGGGGCCGCGAAAAGCGGTGACCATGCTCTGTATGTTCTGGACCCTGCTGACGATCGTAACTGCGGTGGTTCCGGGCACCGGCGTCGCTTCAGCGACCCTGGTTATCGGTTCACTGGTCGCGGTCCGTTTCCTTGTCGGCATGTTCCAGGCACCGATATTTCCCATCATCAACACCGCCATCTGCCGCTGGTTTCCGCCCGGCGGCTGGGCGTTTCCCAGTGGTCTGAACAATGCCTCGTTGACGTTGGGCATCGCCGTTTCGGCACCGGTGCTCGCCTGGCTGATCGCAGCATACGGCTGGCGCGTATCGTTCTTGCTCATTGCGCCGCTCGGCATGCTTGTCGCCGGGCTCTGGTGGTGGTACTCGCGCGATTTTCCCGCAGAACATGCGGCCACCAACGAGGCAGAGGTCGCGCTGATCAACGCCAATCGGCCGGAGACAGTAATCGCGATGACTTATCCGCCGGGCTGGGTTCGAGTGCTGAAAAATCGCGACATCCTGCTGCTGACCCTGAGCTACGCCTTCTCAAACTTCGTCTTCTATTCGGCCTTCAGCTGGTGGTTTTATTACCTCGTCGAAGTTCGGGCGTTTGATTCAAGCACAGCCGGTTTCGCGACTTCGTCGCAATGGATTGCCGGTGCGGCCGGCGGGGCACTCGGCGGCTGGCTCTGCGACCACCTCTGCCGCAAAGTCGGCCTTTGCTGGGGCAGCCGTTGGCCGATCATCATCGGCCAGGTCGTGGTCGCGGTGGCGGTCATAATCGGTGCCTACCACGGCAACGCCGTATTCGCCGTCGCGTGCCTTGCACTGGCTTTTTTTGCGCAGCAACTGACCGAAGGGGCGTACTGGAATTCGAGTATCGCGATCGGCAACCAGCTGGCCGGTGCCGCCGGTGGTGTACTGAACACCGGCGGCAACGCCATGGGCATCGTCAATGCCTTACTCGTCGCGTGGTTTGCACAAACCTTCGGCTGGCCGTTTGCGATTGCCTCGGGCGCTATTTTCGCGCTGATCGCCGGCGCCTTGCTGCTGTTTGTGCGTTCCGACCAGCCGATCAGGCTCGACTAGTCGAAAACCGCACTACTTAAAAGCGAAACGCAAATCCGATCGCAGGACCGCTGAAGGTCAGGTCGGTTTCAATACGCTGACCACCACCCGACGATTCCTTCAACTCTAACTGCAGATGGCGGTAGCCAAACAGGATGAGATTTTGAGGTTCCTTGCCGACCGCATAACCAAAATACGCGGAGGCGTTCCAGGCAAGATCCGAGTCACCCGCACCAAGATCGCCGCGTGCCATAAATTCCCAGCGTTCGGCAAACGACGTCGAAAAGCGCAGCCCTGCGAATCCGTCCATAAGCGTGTCGCCACCAGATAGCCTGCGTGTGCCGGTCAGGGGTGGCGGTAATGCAAAATCCACGGTGATATCGAGATCCAGCATCCTGGCGCCGAAAATCAGGTCGAGGCCATGCGTGTCACCAGACAGGCGGTAAAAGCCACCGGCTTCGGCCAGGGTCGTATCGAGATCCGATTCGATCTGAGTGCCACCCGGCAGCGGCGGGCGCGCTCCGGTAAGCTGCGCCGAACTCACACCGAGGTAGGTCAGGTCGAAGAAAAAGCCGCCCCTGCCACGCTGGCCTTCGAAATGCAGTTGCATGGCAGCATCCCTTTTGTCCATCAGGTCGCTGAAGCTGACATCAGCGCCAATCACTGGATCGTCATTAACGAACAGGTCCAGGCCGATGTCGGTGGCCCAGACGTAGGGAACCACCGACCAGTTCCAATCCTCCGCAGACGCTGGTGAAGCAACTGTAAGGCCCCCGATCAGCAAGCTCACTGTTGACAAGCTCAAGGTTCTGATGATGTGCATAAACATTCCTTCGAGTGATATTGACGCCGCGAAATCCGGCGCGGGGTAGCTTAAATGATCTCTGCTAAACGCGCGATGCCCGACCAGTCATCGGAGAAAGTGACCGGGTTCGTCGTCTGGTGCCAGGAGAGTCGGCGCTCTCCTATTGAGCCAAGCACGCGGTCATTTGTTGCGCCACTTTTTGGCCGTACTCGGCCGCCGCGGCAGCCTGCTGTTCCGGCGTGAGGCGCATCATCGCGCGAAACGGGTTCTGGGGGTCGATCGGAACCGCCATTTGCATACCTGAAGCAGCCGCCTCGCGCGTCGCGCGAATGTCAGCCTCGAACTCGCTGCGTTCCTGTGCGGACAGTCCTTGCGCCGCATCCAGGTTGCGCTGCATGTACTCAGCCTGAATTGTCAGCGGCAGACTCTTCACGTCTTGCTGACAATCGGCGGATTTCGCCACGGAACGCGCCATGGCGCCCTCCATCGCGAGCTGCGTGATTCGATCCTGCTCGGCGCGCTGCGCTTCACGTATGGCGCGCTCCTCGGCCGCGATTTGCTCCTTTGACTTCGGAAAAGGGCTGGGCAACGCGGTGACGGCAATCGTAGCAATCTCAATCGGCGTCGCCATGTCGGCACGCAGCTGCTCCTCGTAGGCCTTTTGGCCGGACTGGTCTGAGGTCGGCGAATAACGCGTCATGCCGCCGTACTTCTGTTCGCATTCGAGGTTGATTTCCTGACTGAAGCGGCTCGTCATCGAATTGATCGAGACCTGCTCCGCATCGGTGAGCCCTAACAGATAGTGCACCTCATCCTTGGCGTCAGGCGGCACGAAATTCGGCTGTTGCGGCGTGACTGCACGCAGCGCCGCGATGTCGCGTTGCCACGCCGCGCGCTCTTCAGCGTTGAGCGCCGTCGATATGGCGAGCTTCGCGTCGAGCCGAGTGGCAATGAGTTGCTCGCGATGACCTTTGACGCGCTCGAGGCACTCGGCAAAGGGTTCTAGCCCGTCGAGTTGGCCGGCGCCGAGACTCGAGGACAGTGACTGGGCGAAGCCGGTCAAGGGCATCAGGCCCGCCGTTATGACGAAGCCTGTGAATAACGAGCATGCAATAGTCGTTCACATAGTGGCACTCAACCTCTTGGCGATGAAGTGAATTCTGAACCCAAAAGACAACGTGGCGCAAGCCTGATCCAAGTCTGTTCAGAATCACACAAGAGGTGACCTGCATTTCTTAAGGTATGAAGTCAGATCAGATCAAAACCGTAGCAGCTAGGCATCGCACCACCAATCTATAAATTCGTCCAGTTCGATGGCTCCGTCGTTATCGGTATCGATTTCATGAAAACCGATCTTGGCCTCTGCGAGCGACACGCCCGCCTCGAGCCCGTTGAGCAAGGTGAGGAATTCCTTGAACTCGATTTTCCCGTCGCTGTTTTCGTCGTTAAAGCGAAAACTCTCCTCGAGCTCCTCGAATTCTTCTTCTGTCAGTGGCATTGCACGATCCTCTCGCAGCCCGCGGTCCGACTAGCCGCCAAAGCCTGATTCTCGCATGTTACGCAGCAACAGCCATGAAAAAAGCCCCAGTCCGTTCGAGCCCGTTAAATGCCGATCCGGCTATCGCGAATGCATCGACCGGCCAGGTGGTATGCGTATGGGTTTCACCAAAACAGGCCTGCCGCTCCGATTCGAGCTGAGCGAAACCGGCGGGAACTGATCACACGGACGCCAGAAGCACAGGAACCGCTGCCCTGCACGAGTTCACACTATTATGCTCCCCGGGGGTCG
The DNA here is from genome assembly GCA_964533065.1 of uncultured Woeseiaceae bacterium. Classification (GTDB taxonomy): domain Bacteria; phylum Pseudomonadota; class Gammaproteobacteria; order Steroidobacterales; family Woeseiaceae; genus UBA1847. The sequence goes on from CAZHLE010000010.1 coordinate 23,370, forward strand.
GTTGGCAGTGCTGCGCAAGTCGATCGCGACTCTTTGGCCTGAGCCACGTGGTATGGTCGTCACATTCACGGCCCCACGGATGCGCTACCTCTCGAACTGTGAAGCAGTCTGCGGAACGCCCTCCTTGCAGTCGGCTAATCTTTGCTCTGGGCTACTGTTGCCAGTATCTGGAAGTAGTACGCTAGCTTGCCGCGACGAGAAAGTGCCATGACAAAAAAGCACAAAGGTTTCACTCTTGTTGAGCTGATGATTGCGGTTGCGCTGGTCGGCATACTCGCCTCCATAGCAATAGCTGCTTTCCAGCGCTATACCGTCCGTGCCCAGGTGTCTGAATCGCTCGCCTTATCGGCCCCGGTGCAAAGAGCCATGGCTGACTATGTCAATACACGCGGCGCCTTTCCGGCGGATTATGCTGCGGCCGCATTGCCTCCGCCCGCAGGATTCGCCGGTTCCTATACAGACTCTATTAGCGTCAGCGGCGCCAATATTCTCGTTCAATTTGGCAATCGTGCAAGTGACGCCATCAGCGGCACGACACTGACCCTGACCGCAACGATTAATAACGGCAGCATCAGCTGGGCGTGCAGCAGCGGCGGTTCCATCAGCGACGACTACCTGCCCTCCGCCTGTCGCTAAGCCTTTGTCCTTTTTGCCTTGCTCTTGCCCGGCTTCGATTTTGTCTTGCCCTTGACCTTCGGCTTGCCTTTCGGATTCGGCCGACCCTTGCGCTTGCGTGGCGGCGTCGCGGCGCCGAGCAAAGAGATGTTCATCGGCTGGCCGCAGACACGTACTTTTTTCAGGTCCATGAACACATCGCGCGGCATGCCGGCGGGCAGGTCGACGAGACTGTAGTCGGCCTCAATCTCGATCTGGCCGATGTGCGAGCCATCAAGACCCGATTCGTTGGCGATGGCGCCGACGATATTACCGGGCTTGACGCCGTGCACATGCCCGACTTCGATGCGGTAGCGCTCCGAACCCGATTGTGGTTCGGAGTCAGCACCCGAGCCCTGTTTCGGTAGCCGTAGTCCTTCGAGTTTCCCCCGGCCCTCGCTTTTCGCGGGACTCAATGGCATGAGCTTGTCGCCCATCGCGATCCTGGCCAGTGCGGCCGCGATTTCTATGGCCGGCACGTCATGTTCCTGGCGATACTGTTCAACCACACTCTGCATGAAACCCAGTTCGCCGAGTGCGAGTGTATCGCTGATCTTCTGTTTGAAATCGGCAATGCGTTTGTTGTTCACCGTTTCGGTGGTCGGCAATATCATCTGCTCGATCTTCTGCCGCGTTGCCCTTTCGATGGTGGCGAGCATGCGCCGTTCGCGTGGCGCGACGAACAGGATGGCTTCGCCCGTGCGGCCCGCCCGACCGGTTCGCCCGATGCGATGAATGTACGCCTCGGAATCGTAGGGGATGTCGTAGTTGATGACATGGCTGATGCGATCGACATCAAGACCGCGCGCTGCAACATCGGTTGCGACGAGAATATCGAGTGTCCCCTTTTTCAGTCGCTCGACCATTTGCTCGCGTTGCTTCTGAATCAGGTCGCCGTTCATTGCCGCGGCGGCGTAGCCGCGCGCTTCGAGTTTTTCGGCAAGCTCGGCGGTGGCGGTCTTGGTGCGCACGAATATCAATACACCATCGAAACTTTCGACCTCGAGTATGCGCGTCAGTGCATCGAGCTTGTGCGCACCACTGACCTGCCAGAAACGCTGCCGGATAGTTTCGGCAGTTGCAGTACGCGCGACGATCGAAATTTCCGCAGGCTCGTGCAAATGGCGTCGCGCGATTTGTTCAACCTGCTTCGGCATGGTCGCCGAGAACAGGGCCATTTGCCGCTTGGCCGGAATCTGTTGCAGGATCCACTCGACTTCTTCGATAAAACCCATGCGCAACATTTCGTCCGCTTCATCGAGTACCAGCGCCTTTAACTTGTCGAGCTTCAGCGTGCCCTTGCGCATGTGATCCATGAGCCGGCCCGGAGTGCCGACCACGACGTGCACACCGCGTTTCAGTTGCCGGATCTGGCTGCCGTATTCCTGGCCGCCGTAAATCGGCAGCACGTGAAAGCCCTGCAGATGCGCCGCGTAATGCTGGAAGGCTTCCGCGACCTGGATCGCCAGTTCGCGAGTCGGTGTCAGGGTCAGGACCTGTATGCGACTATCTTTAAGGTCTATGCGCGACAGCAATGGCAGGGCGAACGCGGCGGTCTTGCCGGTGCCGGTCGGCGCGTGCCCGAGTATGTCGCGACCTGCGAGCAGCAGCGGAATGGCCTGGCGCTGGATCGGCGTCGGCGATTCGTAGCCGCTGTCTTCGAGCGCCTGCAGCAGGGGCTGGGATAGCTTGAGGTCGCGGAAACGAGTAATTTCCGGGGCGGGCGTTGGCGTGGGCATTATGTTGCTCGAGTTAAGGAAATAGCCGGCAGAGGTCCCACCGGCAGGCGGCGCATGGTACCATCCGGCCGCTTATTCACCCCCGCCTGGTACCAATACGTGATTTCTGCATCCAACCTGTCGATCCAGTTCGGCGCCAAACCTTTGTTCGAAAATGTCTCGGCGACCTTCGCCAATGGCCATCGCTATGGCCTTATCGGCGCCAATGGCTCTGGCAAGTCGACTCTGATGAAAATCCTCGCCGGCCAGCTGGAACCCAGCGCCGGCAACGTGTTCACGGATCCGAACGCGCGTGTCGGGCAGTTGCAGCAGGACCAGTTTGCCTACGAGGAGTGCCGCGTCCTCGATGTCGTCATGATGGGTTACAGGCGTCTCTGGGACGTCATGCAGGAGCGTGAACGCCTCTATTCGCTGCCCGAGATGAGTGATACGCAAGGCATGCGCGTGGCCGACCTTGAGGTTGAATTCGCGGAAATGGACGGTTATTCCGCAGAATCGAGCGCCGGCGAGCTGCTCGAGGCCATCGGCATTCCCGTCAGCCAGCACCAGGGCCCGATGAGCGCCGTGGCGCCGGGCTGGAAGCTCCGCGTGCTGCTGGCCCAGGCGCTGTTTTCGGACCCCGATGTGCTGCTGCTCGATGAGCCAACCAACAACCTCGATATCAACACGATTCGCTGGCTCGAGGATTTCCTCGATGCGAGCAAGTCCACCATGGTCATCATCTCGCACGACCGCCACTTCCTGAACAGTGTCTGCACGCACATGGCCGATCTCGACTACGGCAAACTGCAGATTTTTCCCGGCAATTACGATGAGTACATGACCGCAGCAACCCAGGCCCGCGAGCGCATGTACTCGAACAACGCAAAGAAGAAAGTCAAAATGGCCGAGCTGCAGGCCTTCGTCAGTCGTTTCTCGGCGAACGCATCGAAGGCGCGGCAGGCCACGTCACGTGCACGTCAGCTGGAAAAAATCGAGCTCGAGGAAATCAAGCCATCGAGCCGCGTAAGTCCCTATATTCGCTTCGAACAGGAAAAGCCGCTGCGCCGTCTGGCGGTCGAAGCGACAGGCTTGAGCAAACGCTTTGATGCCGCGCCGTTGTTCGAGGATCTCGACCTGACGATCGAGGCCGGCTCGCGCGTCGCGATCCTGGGACCCAACGGCATCGGCAAGAGCACGCTGCTCGGCTGTCTGGTACAGAAAATTGAGGCCGACGCCGGCGAGGTAAAGTGGGCCGAGAATGCGAAAGTTGGTTACTTCGCACAGGACAATGGACCGGAATTCGAATCCGACATGAGCCTGTTCGACTGGATTACGCAATGGCAGCCCCCCGGTGCGCCCGAGCAGCTGCTGCGCGCGACGCTGGGCCAGATGCTGTTTTCGCGCGACGAAAGTGAGAAATCGGTGAAGGTCGTTTCGGGCGGCGAACAACGGCGGCTGATGTTCGGTAAATTGATGCTGCAGCAACCGAACGTCATCGTCATGGATGAGCCGACCAACCACCTTGACATGGAATCGATCGAAGCACTGAACCTCGCGCTGGAGAATTACCCGGGCACATTGATATTCGTCAGCCACGACCGCGACTTCGTGTCGTCACTGGCCACGCGCGTCATTGAGTTGCTCCCGGATCGAACAGTCGTCGACTTCGGCGGCAGCTACGAGGAATACCTGCGTTCACAGGGTTTTATTGCAAGGACACGTGCCGCCTGAACGCATTGCCGGGCGTCGATCAAGTCAGCCATACTAGGTGATGCTCAAAAAGGCCCGCAGCGCACCTGCTCCGACCCCCCTGCCGAAAGTTTCCCACGGGGCCGGCAGCTACGTTTTTGACAGCAGTGGCAAACGCTACATAGACGGCTCGGGCGGCCCCGCGGTTTATTGCCTCGGGCATGCGCACAGCGAAGTTAACGAGGCGATCCGGCAGCAGCTTGAGCGGATCGCGCATGGCTATCGCTACACGTTTACCAGCGACCCGCTGAGCCGCCTGAGCGAGCTGATCCAGTCGCAGGCCGCACCGGGTTTCGAGCAAATCCTGTACGTGTCGAGCGGTTCCGAAGCCGTCGAATCCGCACTCAAGATTTCGCTGCAGTTTCACTGGGCAAATAATGATCGCAAGCGAACCCGCTTCATATCGCGGCAACGCTCCTATCATGGCAACACACTCGGCGCGCTCGCTGTTTCCGGTTTCGCGCAGCGCCGGAAACAATTCGAAGGCAGCCTGTTCCCCTGCTCCTTCGTTTCCGCAGCCAATGACTATCGACCCGCGATCGTCGGCACAACGGAAGCACTGACCGACTTTCTTGCCGATGAACTCGAACAGGAAATCCTGAAGCTCGGCCCAGAAAACGTTGCCGCCTTTATTTTCGAGCCCGTGGTCGGTGCGGCCGGCGGCATGCTGCCGGCTCCGGCTGGTTACGCACAAAAAATGCGCGATGTCTGCGACCGTTACGGTGTACTGATGATTGCCGACGAGGTCATGTGCGGCGCCGGGCGCTGCGGCAGCTGGCGCGCACTGGCGCAGGACCAGGTGCTTGCCGACATCATGACGATTGCCAAGGGCCTCGGCGGCGGCTACATCCCGCTCGGTGCGGTCGCGTACTCGCAGCAGATTGCGGATACGATTATTACTGCCGATGGCGCGGTCAATACGGGCCACACGTTTACCGGCCATACGCTCGCCTGCGCGGCCGCTGCCGCCGTGCAGGACATTGTGGTGCGCGACCGGCTGGTCGAGCGCGTCAGGACGCAAAGTTCCGAGTTGCAGCAACGCCTCCTCGACAGCGTCGGTGCCATGCACGCCGTCGGCGACCTTCGCGTGCGCGGTTTTTTCGCCGGTATCGAACTCGTCGCGGATCGTGACAGCCGTCGTCCATTCGACCCGGACCTGAAGCTGGCCGAGGTAATTCGGGCCCGAACGCTGCAGGAAGGCCTGATCTGTTACCCGGTCAGCGGCACGGTCGATGGCGTCAACGGTGATGTCGTGATCATAGCCCCGCCTTATAACGCGAGCGATGCCGAACTCGATGAAATTTCCGACAAGCTGGGCCGCGGCCTGCGGCTCGCGCTCAACGACATCGGCGTGGATTAACCAAGCGCAATGTCCTTCGACCGGCGGCAATTTGTGCAACTCGGCGCGCTCTCGCTGCTCGCCCCGGCATCATCGGCATCGATTGCACCGATCACCGGCCGGCATCGCGCGCGCGATCTCGGCATCACCATCGGCAGGCTGCCGCCGGGGCCGCTGAATGCCATCACCGACGTTGCCGGCGTCGAGGTCGGGCACTCGACGATCATTTCCGGTCAGGGAAAACTCGAGACCGGCGTCGGCCCGGTACGCACCGGCATCACTGCGATCTGGCCGCAGCGCAACATCGTGCGGGAGTTCCTGCCCTGCGGCGTCGACGTGCCGAACGGCAACGGCGAGCTCAGCGGCATGCTGGCCGCGAGGAACCTCGGCATATTGAGTTCACCGATCTGCCTGACCAATACCTCGAGCGTCGGCATGGTCTACGACGTATTGCAAGGCTTGCAGCCGGTGGACGAGCTGCCAACCGGTACGCCCGTGGTCGGTGAGACCTGGGATGCGGACCTCAACGATACGCTAGGGCGACACGTGCACGCGCGACACGTTCGCGAGGCACTGGACTCGGCACAATCGGGTCCGATTGCGGAAGGTTCTGTCGGCGGCGGCACGGGCATGATCTGTTACGAGTACAAGGGCGGCATCGGCACGGCATCGCGCGTCGTCGAACAGGGTGGGTTCCGGCACACCGTCGCTGTGCTGGTGCAGGCCAATCACGGTACGCGGGAATTGTTGCGCATCGACGGCGTGCCCGTAGGCGAGGAACTCAGCAAGGACGATCCGGCAATGCAGCCTTCCGACCTGAACTCCATCCAGATGATCATCGCGACCGACGCGCCTTTGCTCGCGCATCAATTGCAACGCCTTGCGCGTCGTGCGACACACGGACTTGCGCGCACGGGCAGCATTTCCAGTAACTCGAGTGGCGATTTCACACTCGCGTTCTCGACCGGCAACCGCATTCCGCGCGAGTCTTTTTACCGCGGCAAAGGCTATACGCTGCAGTCGGTCGAGCAGTTCCATATTTTCCCCTACTTCGAGGCGGCCAGTGAGGCGATCGAGGAAGCGATCATCAACGCGCTCTGCATGGCCGAGGACATGACGGGCATCAACGATAACTTCGTACCGGCGCTGCCCTTGACTGAAACACTCGAGATCCTGCGCCGGCACGGGCGGCTGGGCGGTGGCGCCGATGGCTAAGCAGGGACTCTTCAAGGTTGTCGAACTGCCTTTCTGCCAGGCACTGCTGTTCGAACACTGGAACGCCTCACCGGGCCGGTTCTTCGCGGCGTTGCGGACACGCGGTGCTTTTATCTCGCTGCTCGGTAACGGCGTCCTTGAGGAATTTCGCACGATATCGGGCCCGATAATGCTCGCACCCTCGTCCGCGATCGGCAGCGTCTACGACGCTGGCCTGCGGTTGAGCGAAAAACGCAACGTGGAGGCGCCTATAGACCAGGGCTGGCCGCCGCTGACTCTCGGTATCGATGTCGCGTCGCCCACGCGACCCGACGACTGGATCACGCAGTTTCTTGAAGCCATCCAGCAGGAAAAAAGTATTGGCAAAACCCCGTGGCAAAACACTCTGCGCGATGCGCGCGTGGCGGACTACCGCCTGCAGCGACTGCACTGCCAGGTCGAAGGCAAACAGGCCGCCACGATCATAGCCACCGATGCGCCGCTATTGCCCCAGCAGCTGCAACGCCTCGCGGACCTCGGTGATGCCCCGGTCACCGTCGCGGTAGCACTCGGCAATCGCCTGCCACGCGTCGAGGTCGACGAGCTGCAACAGATTGACGCCGTTTCGGAACAAGAGCTCGCTCCATTACTCACCGCTCTGCGGCGCCTTACTCGATAACGGGCAAGACCAGCGCCGACGGATATTCGGTGTCGTGGTGTACCGTGATCGTTGCAGGCCGCGATTCGGCCGATTCAATTTCTGACAGTCCAGTTTGCAGGTTTCGCGACAGGTGCGGCGCGAACGAGGCGCTGACTTGCAAACGAATTCGATGCCCGACTTTGAATTGATTTGCGGTCAGCAGGCCATTAATTCTCAGCGCGACGATCTCACCGGGTTGCAAAACCGGGTGTTTGTGCCCGTCCCGGTAACTGACTCGCTGCACATCGGTTCCGGGACTCATCAGGTTGATGGCGCGGCCATCCGGATAGACGTCCAGCAGCCGAACCCAGAGATCAAAATCAGGACAATCACAGGAGACAAACAGCGTCGCCGTCGCGCTGCCCGCCATTGTCACAGCTTGGGCCAACGCGTCGGTCTCAAAAATCAGCAGGTCCTCGCGCTCTTCGAGCACCTGGTAATCGTGAGGTCCGAAAACTTTGTGGGGATCCGTCACCGGATCTGCGGGGTCCGCGCGAAAAACGGACGCGGCTTCTGCCCTCGCCGTACTGCAATCACCGAGTGTCGCAGCATCGCCCTGCCCTCGCAGGCAAACGCGCCGGGGCTCAGCCTCGGCCGGCGGCCAGCGCGATGCCTGGCGCCATTCATTGCTACCCATAAGGAAATAGCGCACCGCGCTTTCGCCAGGCTGTTGGCTGGCAGTGCGTTTCAGATGCGCGTCGAAAAAATCCAGCAGCACCTCGTCGTAATCGATGGTCGACTCCGGCCCGAAGTCGAGTTCGCCGATCCGACTTTGTCCTGTGGCAGATACGCCGTGCATCCAGGGCCCGAGAATCAGCTCGGAGCGCGCCGCTTGACCCTTCCGAGCTGCGACCAGGCCGTTGTGATTCGTTACCGCGCCTTCTGGCCCGTAGGCTTCGTCGTACCAGCCACTGATATTCAGGACGGCCGCGTCGGTCCGCGCATAGCGACCGCGAATCTCGGCCCAGGACCACCATGGGTCCGTGGGGCCGTGCTCCAGCCACTCGAAATAGAACGGTGCTTCGTCACGCAGTATCGGCAAATCGGCCAGCGGCAGGTGCGACAGCACTGTGTCTCTTTCGCGCTCCCAGGCAGCGGCGGCCTCCGCTTCGCTGGCCGGGCCTGGCAGGCCGAGGCGAACGCGCGCGTCGGGCGCGATGTTGAGATAGATCCAGGGCAGCCACGACAGGTCGAACACGCCATTCATATAGATGAAATTGCTCGGCGACGAGTAGGTCATGGCCGGCACCATGGCCCGGAGATGAGGCGGCGATTCCACGGCAGCCAGCCATTGGGCCGCGCCCGGATAGGACAGCCCGAAAGTCCCGACGTCACCGTTCGACCAGGGCTGCCGTGCCGCCCATTCAATCGTATCGTAGCCATCCTGGCCTTCGTTACGATACGGATCGAATATGCCCTCGGACGCGTAGCGACCGCGAACGTCCTGCATTACAACCGCGTAGCCGCGCTCGATTGCGCGCAGATGCGTTTGGTAGGCATCGGCAGTATCCAGACGGTCATATGGCGTGCGATAGACAAGCACCGGGAAAGGCCCGCCGGAACCAGGACGATAGACCGTTGCCCGCAGCACGACACCATCGCGCATGGGAACGGCGACGTTATCGTCGACGATAAATTCCTTGCGCTCGCAAGCGGCCAGCCACGCGACGCAGATGAAGGCGACTCCCGCCGTTATGAACCGCGCGAGAATCACTGCGCCGCCTGGAAGCCGCCCAGGAATGCCACGAGGTTTTCGCCCAGCGCATCGCTGAGGTAACCGCCTTCCTGCACGAGCACCGTGGGTAATTTCAGTGCACCCAATTCGACGCCGATCTGGCGGAATCCCGGCGTCGTGATGCTCATACCGCGAAACGGGTCGCCCTCGTGCGCATCGAGTCCCAATGCGATCACCAGCGCCTGCGGCGAAAACGCCGCGACGATATCGAGTGCCGTGGTCAGGGTTTTCAGGTATTGCCGGTCGTCCGTACCGCGCGGCAGCGGCAGGTTGACATTGAAACCGTCGCCCTCGCCTTCGCCGGTTTCGTTCGCGTAACCCCAGAAGAACGGGTAGAAGCGAATCGGGTCGGCATGAATCGAGACCGTCAGCACATCACTGCGCTGGTAAAAGATTCGTTGCGTGCCATTGCCGTGGTGCACGTCGACGTCGATGATTGCGACGCGATTGAATCGGCTCAACAGTTGCTGCGCGGCGATAGCACTGTTGTTGAGGTAACAGAACCCGCCCGCCAGATCCTGCGATGCGTGGTGACCCGGTGGCCGGGCAAGCGCGTAACTGGCGTGCTCGCCGGCGACGACCAGCCTCGCCGCGTGCGCCGCGCTCATTGCGCTGCAACGGGCACTCTGCCAGGTCTCTGCTGTAATCGGGCAGGAGCCATCGTAGACATGATAGCCAACCTGCCCGACGGCTGACTTCGGGTAACCGTCGCTGCGACTGATCGGATGTACGTTCGGCAATACCTCCTCCGAGGCGCCTTCGATGCGCGACCAGCGCGTGTAAATATTTTGCAGAAACTGCAGATACCGAGGCGTGTGCACGGCGGAAATCACGCCATCGTCGAGGTCCGTGGGCACTTCTTCAACAAGGCCTGCGCTCAGCGCGGCAGCAAGCAGACGCGTCGCGCGATCCGGATGCTCCGGGTTATTCGCGACCGCGCCCGATGACAGGAATTTTTTTGGATAGTGCGCGAGTTGCTGAGCAGAGAAAATAACCTTCATAAATTATCCACCAGTTTCTTGAAAGCCTTGCCAGTGGCGGCATAGATCAGCTCATCGTCACGCAATTTCAGACCAGCGCTCAGGTAAAACGCGCGCGCATTCGCGTTTTCGGGTTCGACTGACAGGCGCAAATGATTTGCGCCCCGGGCCTTGCCCCATCTGGCGGCCGCACGCAGCAGTTTCTTGCCGAGCCCGGTGCCGCGTGCGTTTTCGGCCACGTAGATATCATGCACGTAAACGCCGGGCGAGCCGCGCCAGGTCGAGAAGTTCAGGAACACGATCGCGAGGCCGACCGGCTTGCCGTTCCTATCGGCTATGAATGCATGGATCGCCGGCGGGTCTCCCGTTAATGCTGCAGCGATGTCCGATACCCTGTTCTTGATCTTCTTTTGCGCGCCGGTTGCCATGGCGAGCTGCAGCAGCATGGCGTGCACGACGGCGGCATCCGCGAGCACCGCGGGCCGAATCACGATTTCAGCTGCATTGCTCAAAATGCAACCTGGTCGGCGCCCTTCAAGTGCAGCATGGCGCGCGCTTCGGCCGGCGTCGCGATTTCGTACCCCAGTTCTTCGAGGATGCGACGAATTTTTTGCACCTGTTCCGCGTTGCTGCTCGCCAGCGTGTCTTTGGCAATTAACAGACTGTCTTCGAGACCGACGCGCACATTGCCACCAAGAATAGCGCCCACGGTCGCCAGCGGAATCTGCATGCGCCCGGCGGACAGCACCGAAAACCGGTAATCGCCACCCAGCAGCCGGTCGGCGGTCGCCTTCATATGCAACAGGCTCTCTGGTGAGGCATCAATACCGCCGAGTACGCCAAGCACGAACTGCACGAACAGCGGTTTCTGTATCAGGCCTTCGCGCAGGTAGAACGCGAGTGTCTGGATGTGACCGACGTCGTAACATTCGAACTCGAAACGTGTGCCAAAGCCTTCGCCCAGCGTTTTGAAAATCTGCTCGATGTTGGCGAAGGTATTCTGGAACACGACTTCACGCGTAGCATCGAGCAATTTCGGCTCCCACTCGAAACGCCACTCGGTATGGCGTTTCTTCATCGGGAACAGCCCGAAGTTCATCGAACCCATATTCAGCGACGCCATCTCGGGCTCCGCCAGAATTGGCGCCGCGAGGCGCTGCTCGAGCGTCATCAGTGAGCTGCCGCCGGTGGTGATATTGATGACCGCATCGCAGCGCCGCTTGATCTCGGGCAGGAACTGCATGAATACGGCAGGGTCCGCGGTCGGCTGCCCGGTGGCGGGATCACGTGCATGCAGGTGCAGAATCGATGCGCCGGCCGCGGCCGCGGCAACGGCCTGGTCGGCGATTTCCTGCGGCGTAATCGGCAAATGCGGGCTCATCGTCGGTGTATGAATCGATCCGGTGACCGCACAGGTAATGATGACTTTTTTTGCCATGAATTTTCTCTTTGCGGCAATTTTGACGCTTCAGTTGACGTAAAGTACAGCAAAGACAGGGGAGAGACGTTCGATGAGGCTGGTAATAACGATACTACTTGCGGTGTTACTCGCGTTGCCGGCAACTGCCGAACGTGAACCGGTACTTAAACAGATCAATGTGCCGCACAATTATTACTTTCGCGAGATGTACCTGCCGCAGGTTTCTTCCGGCCCGCAAAGCCCGGCCTGGTCACCCGACGGCCAGTCGCTCGTGTATGCCATGCAGGGCAGCCTCTGGCAGCAGGCGCCGGATTCCGATGTCGCGGTACAACTCACCGCAGGTCCAGGCTACGATCACCAGCCCGACTGGTCGCCCGATGGCAAAAGCATTGTCTTTACGCGCTATGTCGACGATGCGATGGAGTTGCAGCTGCTCGACGTTGCGAGCGGAACAGTACGTGAACTGACCTCCGGCGGCGCTGTCAATCTCGAGCCGCGCTGGTCGCCGGATGGATCAGAGCTCGCGTTTGTGTCGACGACGGGTACCGGACGTTTCCACGTCTTTGTCGGCCGTTTTATTGGCGGTCAGCTGCAGGCCGGACCGCTGCTTGCCGAGCGCCAAAGCGCGGTCGAACGTTATTACTACAGCAACTTTGACCACGAGATCAGTCCGAGCTGGTCCCCCGACGGGCGTGAATTATTGCTGGTAACGAACCCTGAGACGCCATACGGCACGGGCGAGATCTGGCGCTACCGGCTGGATGGTTCCGCACCGCCCGCGCTTGTGCAGAAAGAGGAAACCAGCTGGCGCACCCGGCCTGACGTCGCCCCGGATGGACGCCGCGTCGTATATGCCTCTTACCTCGGCCGGCAATGGCACCAGCTCTGGGTGAAGTCGATTTCGGATGCCGGCGAGCCATTCCCGTTGACTTATGGCGACTACGATGCATCGGCGCCGCGCTGGTCACCTGACGGCAAACGCATCGCTTACGTGGTGAACGAATACGGCAACACTTCACTACGTACTCTCGAGCTGATCGGCGGCAAACAGTCGGATATCAAAATCGCGACACGCCAGTATTCGCAGCCTGGCGGTACGCTGCGGCTGGCCGTCAGGAATGGCGATGGAACCGCTGCAAGCTATCGCGCATCGGTGATCGGTGCGGATGGCCGTTCTTATGCTCCGCATGACCGCTGGCTGCACGCCGACGACCAGTTCGATCGGGCGCAGCGCACCGAGGAAGCGCGTTACTTTCATGCCGCGGGCGACGTGGAGATCGAACTTCCGGCTGGTGACGCGAGCATCATCGTCTGGCGTGGCATGGAGACGGCTATCGAACGCCATAAAGTCGAGATCGAAGCGGAGGATACGGTGGAACTCGAGCTGGCAACGAAGTCACTGAAGCTGCCATCGACCTGGTCCGAGTGGTACAGCGGTGATGTCCACGTGCACATGAACTACGGCGGCAACTATCGCAATACGCCGGCAAACCTGGTTGCCCAGGCTGAAGCCGAAGACCTCGACATGGTTTTCAATTTGATCGTGAACAAGGAACAGAGAGTACCAGACGTCGAGTATTTCTCGGCCGAGGCTGACCCGGCATCAAACCAGCGCGTCGTCGTGCAGCATTCGCAGGAATTTCACACCGGTTTCTGGGGACATCTGGGCTTGCTTGGCCTTGGCGAGCATTTGCTGATGCCCGATTACTCAGCTTACCCGTACACCGCGGCCGCAAGCATTTACCCGGACAATGCAACCGTGGAAGACATGGCACACAAGCAAGGTGCGATCGTTGGCTACGTGCATACATTCGATCCTCCGGCGCCGAATCCGGCTAGCGATTCGAAATTGACTAATGCCCTGCCCATCGACGCTGCTCTCGGCAAGGTCGACTACTACGAGGTGGTGGGCTTTGCCGATCACCGCACTTCGGCCGAGGTCTGGTATCGCCTGCTCAATTGCGGGTTTCGCATCAGCGCGGCGGGCGGCACAGACGCCATGGCCAATTACGCCTCCTTACGCGGCCCGGTAGGCATTAACCGAACCTATGTGCGTGTGCGGAACTGGCCCGATGAGGCGAATGCAAGGCGCGACAAGTGGATTGCGCGCCTCAAGGAAGGCAAGAGTATTGCAACAAATGGCCCGCTCGTCGGCCTGACGGTGAACGGCGAGGGCCCGGGTGCCGTGCTCGAATTCGATACGCCGCCGCGTATCGACTATGGCGGATTCCTGCGCTCCATCGTGCCCATCGAGGAACTCGAAATCGTCTTCAACGGCAGGGTTATCCACCGCATCGAACTCAGTGGTGACTCGACAACGGCCACCTTCAGCGGCGAGATCGGCATTCCTGAAAGCGGCTGGCTGGTGTTGCGCGCATCGAGCCGGCGCCCGCATGCGGAAATTTTTGACTTGTATCCTTATGCGACCACAAGTCCGATCTACATCAATATCGGCGGCGAGGGTCGACAATCAGCCGCGGATGCCGAGTATTTCCTGGCCTGGATTGCGCGGGTTCGTGAAGCAGCCGTTGCGCACGACAGTTACAACTCGGCTGACGAGAAGCAAAAGGTGCTGCAGCATATCGACAGTGCGGCTGCCGTCTACGAGAAAATGCGCTGAAGCGTCGGTGCGGGAGAAGGCCCGGAATCAACCAGAAGCTGCAAAAGGGGGGTATGCAGTTCGGGCGGTTGATTCCAGGCGGGGGTGTTACCCTGGTCGCCGTTTTGCTCTATCAACGGCGTAGACTTCGCAAACTCGATTCTCATGTTCAGCTTATGCCTGGGATGACCCGCTGACAAACGCTGATTTTTACACTGCTGCTGAATTATTCTCACGCGAAGGCCGTAAACTCTTTGACGATCCACTCCGCAAGATTGCGCACCTCGGCTCGCCTCACATCGTCGGGTCGATGCACAAGATAAAATTCATCGCCGACTTCGATCTCGATATCGAACAGCCGCACCAGGGCACCTGATGTGAACCAGTCCCTGCTCGTCGGCCAGGCCACGAGCGCGATGCCGAGACCACGTTCAGCCGCACGTGCAACCGCTGACATGGAATCGAAGCGGATCAGCTTTTTCGGTCGCGGCGGATCCACGCCCAGCGCCGCCGCCCAGCGCTCCCAGCTGTCCTCGCGCAGCTCGTGCACAATCAAGGTCTGGCCATCCAGGTTGTCGAATGCCGTCCTGCCCTGCTCCTCGAGCAGCGACGGTGCGCAGGCAGTGACGACGCGATGTTTGAACAGACGGTACGTAGTCAGGTCTTCGCGACTGTCTTTGCCGAGCAGGATTGACAGGTCTGCTTCGGGCGGGTGCGTGCGCATCGCGCTTGGCACCGTCGTCACGCGGATGTCGGTGTCCGCATAGGAACTCTGGAATGAGGACAACCGTGGCAAGAGCGCTTCATTGGCGAAGAACGGCGGCACCGACAATCTGACGATACTGCGGCCATACTGGGTCCAGAGCTGCCGTGTTTCACTTTCGAGTCGCTCGAACATGCTGTTGAGAAAGTCGAAATAGTTGCGACCGGCCGCAGTGAACGCCAACGACCGGGTTTTGCGATCAAACAGGCTGACGCCGAGAAACCCCTCCAGATTCTTGACCTGGTGGCTGACCGCTGACGGCGTTACCGACAACTCTTCGGCCGCTTTTTTGAAGCTCAGGTGTTTACCTGCGACCTGAAACGTTCGCAAATATTTAAGTGATGGCAAACGCATCGAAGATCTCCTCCCCAGTGGAGGAGCAAATAACGTGCCAAGCGTGCGGGCGCATAAAACCTGGCTCTGTGAGCAGGCTGCCTGCCCTGTAAGCGTTAAATCAGTGCCAGCTGCGGCGCGCCGCTGCACGATCCTGGTGCAACGGCTCGCCACATGCTGATTACAGGTTCCAGTTAAAGGCGACTCCGACACTCGTGCCCGGGTCTTCCTTAAACACAAGGACGCCTGCACGCTCGATATCGGTTGTCGAGCCAAGGATATTCTGCACCACCAGTTTCAACGTGATGCTTTCCGTGGGATACCAGAAATAGGTGAAGTCCAGCGAATCAAACGGCTGCTCGAAAGAATCCGGGGAGCCGTTCCTGCCTGCCGTGTAAAGCCTCTCACCGAATACGTTGTAGATGAGCGACGCCGTATGCTTGGCCCCCGGTGAATCGAAGCCCAGCATGATATTTGCGACATACTCGGATGCACCGCTCAAGGACCGTACCGCGTTTGTCGGTGCGTCCGCGAAACACGGGTTTACCGGATCATTGACGTCACAACGCAATTCCGAGTCCTGGAAGGTGGCATTGCCCTGCACGAAGAACGTGTCGAAGAATCCGCCCATGAATCCCAGTCCCTTGAGGCCCTCGATCTCGAATCCGCTGACCTCGGCAAAGGTCGCGTTGCGGATCTCGCGCGCCACCGTTGTGTCGCTCGCCGCGGATTCGAAGAATTCGATCGGGCGGTCGATTTCCTTCAGGAAGTAGGTGACTGTGAAATTGTCGCCATTGCCGAAGAACCACTCCGCGCGCAGGTCAAAGTTCGTGACTGCGGCCGGTATCACACCGCTATTGCCACGCGTCAAGTCGTCGGTGATCGGATCGATAAAGCTCGTATCGGTGAGCTCGCGCAAATCCGGACGTACTGCCGTCTCGCTCCACCCGGCGCGTACCTGGAAGGTCTCGGCGAGAAAGTCGCTCATGTAGGTCAGGGACACCGCAGGATAGACTTTGTCATCCGCAAACGTTCCTTCCTCCAACTCGACCGGGTCGGTGGTGACCTGCGGGTCCGTCTCGGAGAATCCGAACGGGTTCCATTCGACCGCAGACTGCCGGTAATCCTCCCAGCGGGCGCCGGCGGCAATGCGCCAGGTGTCGTCGTAGGTCCAGTCCACGGCGCCGAAGGCCGCATCCGTCATGGTCGCAGCGATATAGCTTTCTGCGTTAGTGCCCTGCCGGTCGAAGATAAAGTTGTTCCCGGTGTTCACTACGTTTGCATCCGAGAACACACTGTCCAGGGGGCCCTGTAACACCGAGCTGTCGACAACTGAAGTCGCGCCCAGGCTGAACTGGCTCTGTTCATAAGTGCGTCCCTTACGCGCATGGCTCCAACCGCCGCCGAATTCGAAGACGTGCGTTTCGCCATAGATGGGCAGATTGAAGGACCAGCCGTAGTTTTGTACCTCGTCGTCGAGATCGGTGAAGCGGAAGTCTGCCGCGGTGTTGCTGAGCGTTACCTGCTCGCCGAAAACCTCGGCTGTCTCCGGATCGGTTATGGTCTGCGACGAGACCAGTACCTGGTTCGGGATATCGGTGTCGGCCTCCGAATCGGAGTAGAACCAGGAGATACTGGTTTCCGTCGGCACCATGCCTAGCAGGCCGGAGAGGAAGCCGAACCGTTCACGCGTGTCTTCACCCAGAAAGTGGGTGCCACGAATCTGGTTCGTCAACATTTCGCGCTCTTCGTACTGCAAACGATAAGAGCGGAAGCCCAAACCGTCGGATATCTGGCGATTTTCGTTGAAGAAGTCGCTAGTTGCCGTTTCGTCGTCGGTGTTCCTGAGCCACAGTGTCGTCGCGGAAAACGTATGATCTTCGAGCCACTTTGCGCCAAGGCTCAAGGTGCCGGCGATGTTGACGGAGTAGGCCGTCTCCTCTTCGGTGTCGGTGCGTTCGTCCGGGAAATTAAAATTGGTGGCAAACTTTGTGGACTTTCGCCACTGGGTCTTGTACGAACCGCTGACGTCGTAGCCCAGCTGCCAGTCATCGCCCACGTCGTACTGGCTGCCGATATTGAGACGGGCATCGTAGTCGATCGGCAAGTCTTTGGTCCGCACGCCGATGGCGCGGTTCAGCTCGAGACCGAGCCCGCGATTGATGGCCTGCGCATCGGCAAGCGTCGTCGTCGGATCCTGCCGCTGCTCGAAGGTAAGAATGTCCTGCACCCCGAGCTCGCCCTGGTAGCGATTGATGGCGTCAATGATGTTTTGCGACAGGGCGCGTGTGCCGTCGTCGGTGCCGAAACGATCGTCGCTGCCGCCAGAGTAGGTCAAGCCGTCCTCACCGCTGCTGATCGAGTTGTAGCCGGTGCCAACTTCCAGGTCGAAGTGGAATTCGTCCGGGATGCCCTTGGTACGAATGTCCACGTTGCCGCCGCCGAAGTTGGCCGAAAGGTCGGCGGACCAGGCTTTTTGCACGCGCAGCGACTGCACAACCGCGGTCGGGAACACGTCCAGCGGAATGACGTTGCGGCTCAGGTCCGGCGACGGAATCTGTGCGCCGTTCAAGGATGTCGACGAGTAGCGCTCGCCGAGGCCGCGAATGTAGACGAACTTGTCCGCGACCAGCGTAATTCCGGGTACACGCCGCAGCGCCGCACCGACGGTCGAATCGCCGAGCCGGGACATAGTCTCGGCATCGAGTATGTCCGTGACCGAGCTGTCGGTAAGACGCTCGTTGATGACCTGTTGCGACGCGCTGATGAAGCGTCCGAGGACGACGACTTCGTCGACGGCTTCGGAGTCCTGCTCCTCCTCCTGCGCTACAGCATTCGACTGACCGGCAAGGATGGCGATGGCTATCGCCAACGCCAGAGTTCGATTCTTTGGTAATTCCGCGTGCTTCATGGTTCAACCCGCTCAACGTGAATTATTGATTTTCTTTGTCCTGACCGCTCAGAGCGACTCGATCCACAATGGCTGAGCCCGGTTACCCGGGTGCAGACCGTAGGTCCAGCCGAGCGTCCAGTCCGTGCCAGTGCTGTCGATGGCGCCGAGATAAGTGGGCACGCCGTTGCCGATGTCGATCGGGGCCGAAGTGGCTACCGGTGCGGCGCCGTCGATCAGGGAGGTTGACCAGGGCAGCGACGCATAGCCGTAATCGCCGCCGAGGAGCTGCAGTTCCGTGTCGTTGTTCGCTGTAGGGCTGGTCGCGGCACCGCCGACGATAGTCGCAAACTGGCCGCCCTGGCCAACGGTCGGGTC
>CAZHLE010000011.1:0-9772 GCA_964533065.1 uncultured Woeseiaceae bacterium
AAGTATGAGGAAGCGTCCATGGGTGCGCCGCGAGTAATCGCGAAGGGCAAGGACTTGATCGCGGCCCGCATCCGCGAGCTTGCGGCCGAGCACCGCATACCACTGTTTTCGGCACCGCCACTGGCGCGCGCCCTGTTCCGCAGTAC
This sequence comes from uncultured Woeseiaceae bacterium, assembly GCA_964533065.1. GTDB lineage: Bacteria > Pseudomonadota > Gammaproteobacteria > Steroidobacterales > Woeseiaceae > UBA1847. Next base: position 147 of record CAZHLE010000011.1, read on the forward strand.
CGAGATCGGCGCCGAGGTGCCATCGAAACTGTATACCGCGGTCGCCCAGGTGCTCGCCTACATTTATCAGCTGAACGAAACGCTGCGCCCGGGCCAGAAGCGAATGCTGCCACCCAAAGTCGAAGTGAATGAAGATGATTTCAGGTAAAAAAAACCTCAACGAGATCCTGCGCGGGCTTGGTATGCCCGTGTTGCTGCTGGCCATGCTGGCCATGATGCTGGTGCCGTTGCCTCCACTTGCGCTCGATTTCCTGTTCACTTTCAATATCGCCTTGTCGGTCGGGATCCTGCTGACCACCGTGTACGTCGGGCGGCCGCTGGACTTTGCCGTGTTCCCGTCGATCCTGCTCGTGGTCACACTGCTGCGCCTGGCATTGAACATCGCCTCGACACGCGTCGTGTTGCTCAATGGTCACAACGGCACGGCGGCCGCCGGCAAGGTCATCGAGGCCTTCGGCGATTTTGTTGTCGGCGGCAACTACGCCGTCGGACTGATGATCTTTTCGATCCTGGTGATCATCAATTTCGTCGTTGTCACCAAGGGTGCCGGCCGGGTTTCCGAAGTGGCAGCCCGCTTCACCCTGGACGCGATGCCGGGTAAGCAAATGGCGATCGACGCCGACCTGAATGCCGGCATCATCGACCAGGACGCCGCGCGCAAGCGTCGCGCCGAAATCGGCGAAGAGGCCGACTTCTATGGCTCGATGGATGGCGCGAGCAAGTTCGTACGCGGCGATGCTATCGCAGGCATTCTGATACTCGTCATCAACATAGTCGGTGGCCTGATCATCGGTATGACGCAGCACGACCTCACGGCCACCGAGGCCGGCCACAACTATACCTTGCTGACCATCGGTGATGGCCTGGCAGCCCAGGTGCCGTCGCTGTTGCTGTCAACCGCCGTTGCGATCATCGTTACGCGTGTTTCGCGCTCGCAGGATATGCGCCAGCAGGTTTCTAGCCAGCTGTTCAGTGATCCGCGCACGCTGTATGTCACCGCAACCATTGTTGGCGCCCTCGGGTTGATCCCCGGCATGCCGAACCTCGCCTTCCTGAGCATTGCGCTCGCCTGCGCCTGGCTCGGCAGTCGCGTGGCGCGACCGGCAAAGCTGGCGGCGAACAAACCTATGGTCGCGCCGAAGGCCGAAACCATGCAGCCCGAGCTGAGCTGGAAGGACGTTGACCCGGTCGACCTGATCGGGCTCGAGGTCGGCTACCGCCTGATTTCGATGGTGGACCGGAATCGCAACGGTGCACTGGTCGCGCGTATCAAGGGCGTGCGCAAGAAGTTGACCGACGAACTCGGCTTCCTGATATCGCCCGTGCACATTCGGGACAACCTCGACCTGCCGCCGAACGGCTATCGAATTTCCCTGGCCGGCGTATCGATCGGTGAAGGCGAGGTGCAAGTGGACAAGGAACTGGCCATCAACCCGGGTCAGGTATTCGGCAAGATCGACGGCGTCAAAACAGTGGATCCGGCATTCGGGCTGGAAGCCTACTGGATCGAGCCCTCAAAGCGCGAAGAGGCGCAGATGCTCAGTTATACAGTCGTCGATCCGGCGACCGTAGTGGCGACACACCTCAGCCAGTTGATGCAGTCGAACGCGCACGAATTGCTCGGGCACGAGGAGTGTCAGCAACTCATGGATCGGCTTGCTGTCGTATCGCCGAAACTGATCGAAGAACTCACGCCGAAGTTGCTGCCGATGAGCGTGGTCGCGCGCGTATTGCAGAACCTGCTCGAAGAACGCATCCCGATTCGAAACATTCGCAAGATCGCCGAGACACTGGCGCGGCATGGCACCAGGACGCAGGACCCGGATGTCTTATCGGCCGTGGTTCGTGTCGCGCTCGGCCGTTCGATCGTGCAGTCCGTGGCGGGCATGCGCGATGAAATTCCGGTGCTGACGCTGAAACCGGAACTGGAACAAATCCTGAATGACTCCGCTCGTGAGAGCGGTGAAATAGGCCTGGAACCGGCAATGATGGAACGGCTGCACGAATCGCTGAGCAAAAAGGCGCAAAGCCAGGAGATCGCGGGTGAACCCGCGGTGTTGCTGGTGGCGCCCCAGGTACGACCGTGGATGTCGCGCATGATGCGCAACATCCGCAACCTGACCGTGCTGGCCTATAACGAGATTCCCGACGACAAACGTGTGCAGATGGTTGCAGCCGTTGGTTAGGAATGCATGCAATGTGTAGCAATTTAATGAGGACTCGGTGTGAAAATTAAACGGTATACGGATAAAGACATGCGCCAGGTGTTGCGCCGCGTTCGCGAAGACCAGGGCGAAGAGGCGGTAATCCTGTCGAACCGGCGCGTTGACGACGGTATTGAAATCATCGCCGCGATTGACTACGACGAGGCGCTGGTGCGACAGGCGCTTGGTGTAAGTGCCGACGACGCAGCAGCCATAGGCAGCGACGCGTATCGCGAAATTGCCGAAGACGATGTTGCCGGCCGCGACGCAGTGCCGAGCGAGCCGCCGACGGTTTTGTCGGCCGACTTGCTTTCGCACCAGAGCGACAGCCGCATCGTGCTCCGCGACTTGCAGGGTGAAATTGCCTCGCTGCGCAGCCTGCTCGAGACGCAGGTCTCCGGACTGGTCTGGAAAGATGTGTCGCGCCGTTCGCCGTTGCGCGCGCAGGTCCTGAGAAACCTGGCACGCATCGGCATTGCACCGGACATCGCCAACATCATTGTTGACCGCCTGGAACCGATCAACGAAATCAGAAACCTCTGGCAGGCGCCGCTGGCGACCATCGCGCAGACCCTTTCCGTTGCCGACGACCGCCTGCTCGCCGACGGTGGTGTGTTTGCACTGATTGGACCAACGGGCGTAGGCAAGACCACAACCATTGCCAAGATCGCGGCGCATTACGCGATGCAGTACTGGGCGGACGACATCGCCCTGATCAGCGCCGATTCGTACCGCATCGGCGCCAAGGAGCACCTGATGGCGTTCGCCAACATCGTCGGTGTCAAGGTTTACTCGGCCAGCAGCAGCGCGGAATTGTCTGCGTTGCTGGATCGGCTGCGCGACAAGAAGCTGATTCTGATTGATACCGAAGGGCGTAGCCCGCGCGATCGTGAGCTGGCGAACCGGTTGGCGTCCTATGGCAGGAACCAGGATCGCGTCCGCTTCTATCTGACGCTCTCCGCGGCGTCGCAGGAGGCCGGGCTCGACGAGGCAGTGCGCGAATTCAACAAGGTGCCGCTCGAAGGATGCATCGTGACCAAGATAGATGAGGCTGCACAGCTCGGCTGTGTGATCAGCACCTTGATTCGGCATGACCTGCGTGCCTCGTGGTTCACCGACGGCCAGCGGATCCCGGAAGACCTGCACGCGGCAGCGAACAAGCGCCTGTGGCTTGTCAATCAGGCCGTTGAGTGCATGGAGCGAAGTCAGCCCAGGATTGACGAAAGAACCATGGCGGAAAATTACGCACAGTTGAGGTGTGTCAATGCTTAGGCAGACACAGCTCGGTCATCTGCAGCGCGTCGTGAATCGCAAGCCCGTGCGCGTGCTCGCAGTGTGCAGTGGCAAAGGCGGCGTCGGCAAGACCAATGTCGCGGCCAACGTGGCCATCGCACTGGCTGCGCGGCACCGAAACGTCTGCTTGCTGGATGCTGACGTCAGCCTGGCGAACGTCGATGTCCTCTTGGGCATTCAGCCGCGTTTAAACCTGTCGCATGTTGTCAGCGGCGAAATCGGTCTTGCCGCTGCCATGCTGCGTGGTCCAAACGACATACAAATAGTCCCCGCAGCCTCGGGTAATTTCGAGATGACCGATTTGCCGCTTGCTTCGCAGGCAGCGTTGATTCAGGCGTTTGGCGAACTGCCAGTACAGCCTGACATTCTGGTTGTCGATACGGCCGCGGGTATTTCGCCGACTGTGGCGCGTTTTGTTGCGGCCGCGCAGCATGCTGTTGTCGTCGTTTGCGATGAGCCGGCGTCACTAACCGATGCTTATGCGCTGATGAAAGTATTCAGTCGCAACTACGGCATTTCGCGATTCCAGGTCGTTACCAATCGCAGCCGCAGCGCTGCGGACGGCAAGGCCTTGTTCTCAAAGCTCGCCCGGGTCGCCAATGCTTACCTGGACATTGTCCTGCATCACCTCGGCGATATTCCTGGTGACGACTACCTGCTCAAGGCAGTACAGCAACAGCGTGCCGTCGTTGACGTCTACCCGAGGAGTCCCGCGGGCCGCGCATTTCAGCGCGTCGCTCGCGCGATCGACGAATTGCCGCTGGACGTTGCATCGAAAGGCGGCATTGAGTTTTTCTTCGAAAGGCTATTGATGGCCGATAAACACGGCAGAGGGATGGTTGCATGAATACCTACAGCATGGCGGTGCTAAGCGACGGCCAGTCGGCCGACGAGCTGATCACGCAGAATGTCGACCTTGTAAAACGCATCGCGCATCATCTGATAGCGCGGATGCCGTCAAATATCGACGTCGATGACCTGATGCAGTCCGGGATGGTTGGATTGCTCGAGGCGGCGAACAATTTCGACCCGTCGCGCGGCGCGAGCTTTGAAACGTATGCGGGCATTCGCATTCGCGGCTCAATGATCGACGATATTCGCAAGCACGACTGGACGCCGCGCTCGGTGCACCACAAATACCGCAAGGTGGCACAGGCGATCAGCAGCATCGAAAACGAGCTCGGCCGGCCCGCGCGATCACAGGAGATTGCGAGCCGCCTTGGAATATCGATCGATGAGTATCATCAGATCCTCGCAGACAGCTCGAGCAGCCGGTTGCTGAGTCTCGATGAATCGCTGGACGAACCGAACTTGCTGCACTTGTCGCCGAAATCGGCGTCGGAAACACCCGAGCAGGAGCTGTCACGCTCACAGTTTCGCGAGCGGCTGGCGGAACACATCAAGCGACTGCCGGAGCGGGAACGCATGGTGTTGTCGCTGTACTACGAGCAGGAATTGAATCTTAAGGAGATCGGGCAGGTTCTTGATGTCAGTGAATCAAGAGTTTGCCAGATCCATGGCCAGGCCATGTTGCGGTTGCGAAACGCGATCAGCGTGGCGTGAGGGAGAAGAGAGCCATGTCAGAAATTGTAGGCGGCGTCAAACCGATAGGACCGAACTATCCGATAGTGCCCGCACAACCAAGCAACAAGGACCGGGAAACCGGCAAGCGTCGTCAGCAGCGCGAACCGCGGCAAGAGCCCGGCGGCGGGAAACAGGACGACGACGATCAACAACCCCACATAGATGAGCTTGTATGATGGATATTGCAAACAGCACGACCTTTAGCCTGTTACTGCTCGCCAACGCCAGCCTGGTGGCGGCATGCAGCATTGCGCTGAATCGTTTCTGCCGCCAGGCGCGGCGCTTCGAAAAGTTCTGGGACAGCCCAACCGGCTTGGCGATCGCGGAAACGCAGTCGCTGCAGGCAGCGATGATTTCGCAGGCGCCGGCAGGGGCCGATCCGTGTCTCGGTGAACGTGTTGCCGAATTGCAAGCGGTGGTAAGGACACTGGTAAAGAAATCGCAGCCGGGCCGCGACACGTTCGAGGCCAGTCTGCCGATCGAGAACGCGGTACGTATGGCGAGAAGTGGCGCCAGCATCGATGATCTGATTCGCAATTGCGGACTGAACATCGGCGAGGCACAACTGATGCGCAAGCTGCATGGCAAGAGCCGGGGCGTGGAACCGGAAACGAGTGCCAACGCATGAGCAATGCGCACGATCATTTCCGATTTGTGCGCTTGTTGGCACTGGAGCTCGAAAATGGCGACATTTCCCTGCCATCCTTGCCCGACGTGGTGATGAAGATCCGCAAGCTGTTGTCCGACGAACACTGCGATTTCGAGCGCCTGAGTCGTGCGATCAGTATGGACCCGGTGCTCGTGTCACGCTTGTTCGTATTCGCGAACTCGGCCTTCTATAACCGCGCCAACGTGAAGATCGAGTCGGTGGAAGGCGCGATCAGCCGACTGGGTCTGGAAGTTGTACGCAACACAGCAATGTCTTTGGCGATGAAGCAGCTGTATACCTCCGAGAAACACAGTCACGCGGCGAATTACCTGCGCGCGATCTGGGCAAATGGCATGAAGTTGTCCTGTATCGCGCACGCAATTGCGCAGCGGCGTTCATCGCTGAATGGCGAAACAGCATTCCTTTGCGGTCTGCTGCACGAGGTCGGCAAGCTCTACCTGGTGACCAAGGCAGAAGAGTTTCCGGGCTTGCTCGGCGATAAGAAGTCATTCTCCGCAATTCTCGAGGAGTGGAATCCGCAAATCAGCAAGAGCATCATTGAGTCTTGGGGCTTTGCCGATGAAGTCGCACATTCCGCGGACACGGCGAGTTATCTCAATCACGATGTCGACGATGCAACACCAACTTTCGTCGACATTATTCATGTCGGCAAGTCGCTGCTGCAGAACCGGCTGGATCAAGCGCCGGACCTGTCCGGCGACGTGTCCTATCGTCGTCTCGGAATGGACAAAGACGCGACCGCCGCAGTGTTCGCGGCGTATCGCGACAAACTGCAACTGATGCAACAGTCGCTCGTGTAGCGGGCTGCGTCTTATTCGTTCTGCTCGATCTGCAAGCGCCGCATGCGCAGCGTCTCGGACTCGCGGTTGAACATGTGCTGAATCAGTACTTCACGCTGCGCGGTCTTCATGCCGTGAAACTCGACAGCGATGCCGTAAGGTGTGGATCCGGGGTCGTTGCCCTGCGGCAGGTCAGTGACCCGAATGACGCGGCAAAACGATTCGACATAGCGATTATCGGCCGCGAGTAACATCTGTACCGAAAGCTTGGTGTCCGGTTGCAGTTTGCGGGCGCTCGGGAACACGACGCCGTCAGCACCGACTTCACAGGTCACGGGTACCGAGCTCGCCAGAGCGGCGCGTGTCTGGCGCAGGCTGGGCATCTCCTGCATGACAATATTGATCTTGTCATTGAGAAGGGTCAGGCAACGGCCGATCTGCTCATTCTCGCCGCCCATGCGAAACATTACTTCGCTGAGTCGTGCGTCAATGTCTACGATTCGTGCCTGTGCGCTCTCGCCGTTGCCAAGTCGAAAGTTCCGGTGCTCGAGCCCTTCGCGAAATTCCTCGTCGCTGATGACGTCGTAGCGGATGTACACCGATTCGCTGACTCGAAACGAACGGCGATTTTCCGGTTCGTTGTTCATGGCGCTTTTTCCTCAACCTGATTGTCATGTATGGCACCAGCCTGACTGGCAGCGGCGGTTTCGAGAATGCTCATCGTACGCAGCTCGTCGATCTCCGAGCCGCGCACGATGCTGATATCAACGCGACGATTCTTGGCACGATTCTCAGCCGAGTCATTGGCTGCGCGCGCCCTGGTGTCCGCGTGCCCGGTGACAGTAATCCGCTCCGCGTCAATGCTCCCCGCGGCGAGGATTTCATGCGCAACTGACACGGCACGCGATGTTGACAATTCCCAGTTTGAGCGGAAGCGCGCGTTGTGAATCGGGACATCGTCCGTATGGCCGGACACAGTGACCTGGCCGCTGTTACTATCGAGCAGGTTCGCGATTTTGCCGAGTACCGGCCGAAAGGCGGGCCGCAGGTCCGCGAAGCCGGAGTCGAACGACGCATTTTCCATGATATGAATGATTACTTTCATACCTTCGGTCTGAATGGAAACATTGCCGTTCGTGATTTCTTCCTGCAGCGCCAGTCGCAAGCGGCGCGCGTGTGCGCGCGTTTCTTCGATTTCCTTGAGTTCGCGATTCAGCGCGTCGAGCGTGTTGCGATTTGAGTCAATCGTGAATTGGCGGACGGCATTGGTCGCCGTCGGTTCCGGTATTCCCGGGCTGAATTCCTGCGCGATGATGCTGGTACCTTTCGGAATGGTTTCGACCTCAATTTCCGTTTGCACGCCAAATGCGTTTTTCATCGATCCGGACAACAGCTTGAACTTGATGACGTCCATTTCGGAAAACGACAGCAACAGCACGAAGAAACACATCAGCAACGTCATAAGATCGGCGAAGGTCATGACCCAGGCCGGGAGGCCCTTTGGTGCGGCTTTTTCTGCGGCTGTGTCCGACATTTTCTGCACGGCGACGCGCGACTAGGCGTCGCCGTCTTCCACCTTACGTTGTGACGGCGGCAGGTAGGCCGCCAGCATGTTGGCGATGACGCGCGGATTCTGGCCGCTCTGGATACTGAGCAATGCGTCGATAATCAGGGACTTGGTTGTATGTTCTTCGCGGCTGCGCACCGACAGCTTGTCAGCAATCGGCAGGGCAAACATGTTCGCGAGGATGGCGCCGTAGAGTGTCGTCAGCAGGGCGACTGCCATCGCGGGACCGATCTGTTTTGGGTCGTCCATATTGGACAACATTTGCACCAGGCCGATCAGCGTGCCGATCATGCCCATCGCAGGCCCAACATCGCCGATTGCCTTGAATATGTCCTGGCCATCGGCGTGCCGCTTCAGGGTCTGGTTCATGTCCTTGACCAACATTGCACGCACGGTCTCGGCCGGGTGACCGTCGATCAACAGGCCAAGGCCGGTCTTCATGAATTCGTCGGGAATTTCGGCGTCTTCCAGGGCCAGCAGGCCGCCCTGGCGAGCCGTCTTCGCGAGTTCGACGGCGTTCTCGATCAGGTCTTCAGGTTTGCTCGGCTTGTGCAGGAATGCTTTCAGTGCGATCGCCGCTGCGCCAAGAAACTTCTTCAGGCTGAACTTCATCATCGTCACCATCACGGTGCCGCCGATGACGATTAGCAGCGACGGCGTGTTGACGAAGGTCCCGGCGGAGCCGCCGAAAAAAATCGCTGCGAGCACAATGCCGAACGCGCCGATGAGCCCGATAAGTGTCGCCAAGTCCAAGTAATATTCCTCCGAGCAGCCGGCCAGAACCGAACATGCCTCAGTACCTGTTTATCGGCAGATTGCCGGGTCTCTTTAGTTGTGCCACTTGCGGGCTCTAGAGCATGCTGGCGACGTTTCGTCCGGCAGCCTTGGCCTGGTACAGAGCGCGGTCAGCGCGGCTGATCAGGCTTGCGACCGTGTCACCACTGCTCATTTCCGAAAAACCGGCGGAGCAGGATATGGTGGCGCCCGGCGCAAAGTCGGTGATGTCGATGGCATTGGCCTGCTGCAGGAAGCGCTCGACCAGCCTCTTCGAGTTTGCCGCCGTCGTGTCGTTCAGGATCACCGCAAATTCGTCACCGCCGTAGCGCGCAACGAAATCGCCACGCCGAATGAAGGTACGAGCGAGCGCGTGGCTTACAGCCTGTAGCACCTTGTCGCCGGCACCGTGCCCGTGGTTATCGTTGATCCCCTTGAAGTGATCGAGGTCAATCATGATCAGCGTCACCGGCTGGCTGAGCACGGCGTGCAGGTTGAAACTGGTTTCGATTGCCTTGTCGAATGCGCCGCGGTTGTAGGCATCGGTAAGCGCATCGCGCTGCATTTCCTCACGTGCAATCACGAGATCCTGGCGCAGGTTCGACATGCGCGAGTTAAGCTCCCGCAGCTGCGATTCATAGGATTCTTTTTGCTCGACAAAGGTCGCCGTTACTTTTTGTATGGTCTCGGCAAGCGCGTCCTTGATGTCGGTTAACTTGCCGGCGCCGATGGCATTGTCGAGGCGGGTTAGGCTG
>CAZHLE010000011.1:9782-11293 GCA_964533065.1 uncultured Woeseiaceae bacterium
TCAACGACGTCACGGTAGGCATGCAGACGTTCGGTGACAAAGATCTTCTCGGCGCGTCGCCGTTCGGTCAAGAAACGCCGCACCTGGCGCCACTTGCGATCACCCGCTTCGGTTTGTGGAATGTCAAAGTACGGCACCGCGGCGCCATTTTCGACATGCGCGGCAAATTGCTGGCAATGGGCACGAAACGCAAGCGGATCGGCCTCCTGCTCCAGCGGGAATGACTCCTCGCCGAGCACCTGGATCAGGCTGCCGAGCGTATCGAGGGCACCGTCGGCGAGGCGGTCGTAGCCGCCGGATTCCGGGCTGGGCTTGGCGCGTGTAAATCTCATTAAGCACTTATCGCCTAGGATCCGCAGAACTTGAGTGAAACGACACTAATAGGCCAAATATCCCATATACGGAATTCTTGACAATCATAGTTGCAAATATGGGATTTTCGGAATAGGTTTGGTTCAAGCACAGGAAAACGCCCGGGTTTGACAAGTTTATGCTTGAAAAACAGCAACTTTGCTCAGGTCTGAACGCTAATCGCGTCATTCTCGTCGTCAGTGGCGTCGCCGCGGACGCCGAAAATCTGCGTGGCTTGATCGAGTTCATGGATACCCCGAATGTCAAGACAGCGCGGCCAGGCGATTGGCGCAGGACGCTCGGCGGTGCGCGACTCGCCGCCCTGTTTGTCGGCCAGGACCTGTCCGCGGAGGAGGTCGATATCCTGCTCGGCGAAGTTGTCAGGATGGATCCGAATGTGCCGATCGTGATGCTGGATTCCGGAGACAGCTTATGATCCACGCCGGTTTGCAGGCGCAGTACCCCTGGGCCCGGTTTCACTCCTTGCAACAGCCGGTGCGACTGGACGCGCTGGGCGAAATACTTGATGAAATTCATTCCCAGCATCGACCGCTGCTGAAAGCGCATGCCTGGCCGACTGCGACGCGCCTCATTGGTGACAGCCCGGACATGCACGCGGTGCGACAGTTGGTCGAGCAAGTCGCACCGTCCCCCGCCACCGTTTTAATCCAGGGCGAGTCCGGAACCGGCAAGGAAGTCGTCGCGCGGCAGATCCACGAGCGATCGGGCCGCAAAGGGCCGTTCATCGCCGTCAATTGTGGCGCGATCCCTGAGCATTTGCTCGAAAGCGAACTTTTCGGCCATGAACGTGGTGCATTTACGGGCGCCGTGTCTGCCCGCGCCGGTCGCTTCGAACAGGCGGCCGGCGGCACCTTTTTTCTCGATGAAATCGGCGACATGCCGAGCGTGATGCAGGTGAAGTTGTTGCGCGTTCTCGAGGAGCGCTGCATCGAACGTGTCGGTGGCACACGCAGCATTGCCGTCGATGTGCGCCTGATAGCGGCCACGCACCGCGATCTTGCCAAACGCATCGCGGCAGGCAAGTTTCGCGAAGACCTTTTTTACCGGCTGTCGGTATTCCCGATCGACATCCCGCCACTTCGTGAGCGGCCCGCCGACGTGGCGCGGATATCAGCAAGCTGCGCGGCCGCAAGGTGGCG
>CAZHLE010000011.1:11303-18641 GCA_964533065.1 uncultured Woeseiaceae bacterium
GATGCAATTGCTGACAAACTACGCCTGGCCGGGCAACGTCCGGGAACTCGGAAACCTCATCGAACGGCTGATTGTTATCCGACCGAATGGAGTAGTAACAGCCGCGGACCTGCCCTGGCCGATTGCCGACCGGGCCGACGATGCAGCGGCATCGGATCCGCTGCCGGAGATCCTCAGTGCCAGGTTTGACAGCGCACCCGACGCGTCAATGAAGGCGTTGCTGGTCGGCGGCGTGGACCTGAAAGAGCACCTTGCCGGCATCGAGCGCAACCTGATCCAGAATGCCCTGAGCGAAGCCAACGGCGTTGTACAGCGGGCGGCGGACCTGCTGGGTATCGGCCGGACAACGCTGGTGGAAAAAATTCGCCGCTACGAGATCTAGGGCAGCCATTCCCGGCAATGCGGACAACGTGATCGTGCTGCCTGCGCCTGCAGCATGGAGCGCACTTTGCCGACGTCCAGTATCTGGCTGGCAGCATGCTTGCCAAGACCAAGATTCCTGCGCAGCTGCTCGCTATAGCCGGAGGCCAGGATACTGGTCGGCAACGCGACCATGCCGATGCCGACCACTGCAATCAGCGCACCGAATATCTTGTCGCCAACGGTAATTGGCGTCACATCACCGTAACCGACCGTCGTCAGTGTCGGAAACGCAAACCACATGGCGCCGGAGTACTGCCGAATTCCTAGGGCTGTGCGGCGCGCTCGAAATAGTACATACCGGATGCGACCAGCAGCATGATGGTGATGAGTATCAAGAATGAGGCCGCGAGCGCCTTGCTGTTTTCCCTGATCGTTATGAGCAGGATGTTCAGCGCCGAGAAATAGCGCGCCAGTTTCAAAATACGCAGCAGGCGAATCGCGCGCAGGAAACGCATGTCCGCTGCGCCAATCAAGTACCAGGTCAGCAGATAGAACTCGACCGTGAAGACGCTGACGGTAAAGACTTCGAACCAGTCGAGTGCGGGTCCGTGAGCCGCCGCGGTGCTCGGCACGGACTCGAGTATGACGGCGAGCACGCTAAGCGAGAGCAGGGCCACATTGAACGCTGCGCGACGGGCTGCTAAAGATTTTCCGTAAAACGGCGACTAATGGGAGTACAGAAGACAAACTCGAGGCTCCATTGATGTCGTCCAGACTACGCAGCCGTTCTCTCGTAGCGCTCCTTTGTGTGCAATCCATTGCCGGTTGTGCCTCGTCGCCGAGCGTAGGACTGTCCGCAGGCCATCTTGCCAGCGAACCGCCTGCCGTTGCCGGGCCGCCACCGCTGGTCAAGGACACTGACGTCGTGCCGGCGCCGGTTCCGGCAGCACCGGTGCCTGGTTATACGGTGGTTGTGAAAGAAGTTCCGGTCATTGACCTGTTGTTCTCGCTGGCCCGCGACGCCGGGCTGGATGTGGACATCCAGACGACGTCAAATCCGCTGGTCACGCTGAATGCGGTTGACCGACCGCTCGGAGAAATACTCAAGCGAGTCGCTGACCAGGCGCAGCTGCGCTACCGCCTGCAAGGGTCAAACCTGATTTTCGAGGAAGACCTGCCGTACTGGCGCAACTACCTGGTTGACTACGTAAACATCGCCCGCGCGAGTGTCGGAGAGGTGGGCGTCGCGACACAGATTTCCACCTCGGGCGGCGGCGTTGGCGAGCAATCCCGGCAGCAGGGCGACGAAAAGGGCAATACCTCGAAAACCACTGTCAAGAACACATCCACCAGTGACTTTTGGGCGGCACTCGAATACGGCCTGACCTCGATCGTTGCGGAGGCCGGCACGCCAAACAATACCGGTTCCGCGGAAGCAAGTGACCCTGTTATCACGAACCCGATGTCGGGTATCGCCACCGTGTTCGGTACCCAGAACGCGCACCGGCGCGTGCAGGAGTACCTCGACAAAACGATCCAGAATTCACAGCGCCAGGTGCTCATCGAGATGACCATCGTCGAAGTTGAGCTGAGCGACAACTACCAGGCCGGCGTCGACTGGGAAAAACTCTCGGCTTCCGCCGGGGGCAAGAACGATTTTTCGTTCAAGACAGATTTGATCGGCGGTGACCTTAACGTGGCGCCATTCGTATCGCTGGGTTTTGAGGATGCATTCGGCAAGGACATGACCGCGACGGTCAAACTGCTGCAGCAGTTCGGTGATACGAAGGTGCTGTCCAGTCCGAAAGTGATGTCGCTCAATAACCAGACGGCGCTGCTGAAGGTCGTCAACGAGGAAGTGTACTTTACGGTCGAGCTCGATATTCGCGAGGCGACTGTCGAAATTCCGGAACGACGCACGTTCACCAGCGAACTGCACACCGTGCCGGTGGGACTGGTAATGAGCGTGACGCCGCAAATCAGCGAGACCGGCTACGTCAGTCTCAACATCCGTCCGACCATCAGCCGCATCACGGGCTATGCCATCGACCCTGCGCCGCGGCTGGCGGGTGCCGATTTCGACAACCTGATTCCTGAAATCCAGGTTCGCGAAATCGAGTCCCTGCTGCAGGTCCTGGACGGCCGCACGGTGGTGCTTGGCGGACTGATGCAGAACGAGCAGGTCAGCGCCAAGGATGGCGTGCCTGGCCTGTCGCGTATCCCCGGCGTTGGCAAACTGTTTGCCTACACGCGCGACAGCCTGGTCAAGACCGAGCTCGTGATATTTCTCAAGCCGACCATCGTGCGCAACGGTACAGCGCCGGCCGACGGCGCGGTACTCAGTGATTACTACGATAGTCGGGACGCGCAGCAAGCCTTCGGCCAGATCGACTACCGATAGCCGGCGACGATATGAAGAACCCTCTCGTAGACGCGCTTCGCCAGGCCAATGTTCCACCCGACCACGCGTCTGGCGGACCGGCCGCCCAGGTGGCGCAGAGTAATGTGCAGCAGCGGCCAGTCGAAGCCGGGAAACTGGCATTGCTGGACACACTGTCGATCGATCTGGAAGCGCAGACCGCCAATGACGATCTGGACGCGCATTTTTTCGAGGCATCGGGATTGCAGATCGGCGGCAACGATGACGACATGCAAATCCTGCTGAACCGCTCGGCAATTACCAAGTCGCACCGCGCGGCAGCTGCCAGGTCCGGCGAGCGCGGCCTGCCAAAGCTTGGCCGTTACTCACCGTTACTTTGCCTTGCGCTGCTGCTGTCTGCGGCAGGTGCCTGTCTTGCGTACCAGCGAATGGCCGGCCATGACCAGAATGCCGACCTGCAAGTACTGCCGACACAGATTGATTCCTCGGAGCGGGCGACCGACCCGGTCGATGCGGCATCGCAGCGGTTTAAGAATCCGTTTCCGCTCATCGTCGGCACGCCGGCAGACGCGCCGGTGGCCGCTAAACCGCAGGTGAGCACGCCGGCGCGGCGTGTGGCTGTCAATGGCGCTGTCGATGCACCGCAAGTTCACGCTGCCGTTCCGGACAGCACATTTGCACTGTTACACGATGCTTACGCGGCCTTCGAAGCCGGCGACCTCGCAGCCGCTGAAATCGCCTATCGCGGTGCCCTGCAGCTCGTGCCCCGGCATCCGAATGCATTGCACGGCCTGGCCGCCGTCTTGCAACGCCGCGGCCTGGCCGCGGAGTCTTTGGCTATGTACGAGACGTTGCTGTCGGTGCAGCCGGATAACACGGCGGCGTTGGTGGCGTTACTGACGCAGCGCGGTGGCTCGGCCGCGGCGATTAGCGAGATCAAATACCTGATCCAGCAGAATGCCGAATCGGCCAGCCTGAATTTCGCACTTGGCGTCGTGCTGGCGGACCAATCGCGCTGGGTCGAGGCCGGGCACTACTTCGACCGGGCAGTAACATTGGACACCGGCAATGCCGACTACCTTTTCAATCTTGCTGCCAGCCTGGAGCGACTCGGCAGGTTCGATGAGGCCCGCCATTACTACGAAGCAGCGCTACTGGCCAGCAATGCCAGCTCGGCCGTGGCGGGCGCCACCGTGCTGGCACGAATCATGGAGCTCAAAAGGTGACGACAATTACAGTGCGCAAGTTGTCGTCGGACGAGCCATCGCTGCCGCTCGGCGAGCGCCTGATCAGCGCCGGCCTGATCAGCCAGGACCAGTTGCAGGTCGCGCTCAAGGAGCAAAGCCGGCGCGACGAACCGCTGGGCCGGATCCTGGTCAAGCTGGGGCTGATTTCGGAAGGCATGTTGCGCGACACATTGGGCGAATCACTGGGGCAGGCCAGCATCGACCTGTCAAAAGTGATCCCCGATCCGGACGCGTTGCAGATGGTGCCGAAAAACATCGCGCGTCGATACCGCATGCTGCCGATCAACTTTGACAAGAATGAAAAGATTCTGACCCTGGCCATGGCGGACACGTTCAATGTCGTCGCCATGGATCAGGTCGCAGCCTTGCTCGGCTCGGGCGTCAGCATCACAACACTTGTGGCCGGTGAGGCGGAAATCGAAGCCGCGATTGAGCAGTTCTACAAGTTCGAGCTGTCAATCCAGGGCATCCTGCACGAGATCGATACCGGCGAAGTCGATCAGTTGAATATCGGAACCGATGGTGATGAATACAGTCATCCGCTGATTCGCCTGGTTGATGCCATTCTTGCGGACGCCGTAAAACGGGATGCTTCCGACATTCACCTCGAACCCGAGGCGGGCTTTCTACGCGTACGCTACCGCACTGACGGTGTGCTACGGCAGGTCATGGCGCTGCATCGCAGCTACTGGCCCGGCATGGTCGTGCGGCTCAAGGTCATGGCCAAAATGAATATCGCCGAAACACGGGCGCCGCAGGATGGCCGCATTTCACTGACCCTCGCCGGACGGCCGATCGATTTTCGCGTCGCATGCCAGCAGACAACGCATGGCGAAAATTTTGTGTTGCGGGTTCTCGATCGGCAGAAGGGTATCGTGCCGCTGGAGAACCTGAATCTCGTCAAGGAAACTCTGATGACACTGCAGGTCATGATGGCGCGGCCCGAGGGCATTATCCTGGTGACCGGCCCGACCGGCAGCGGCAAGACGACCACCCTGTATTCGATGCTCAACTGGCGCAATGACGAGGCGGTCAACATCATGACGCTCGAGGATCCGGTTGAATACCCGATGAACATGATTCGCCAGACCTCGCTGAACGAGGCGGCGAAGCTCGATTTTGCCAACGGCATACGTTCCATGATGCGTCAGGATCCCGACATCATCCTGGTCGGTGAAATTCGCGACGAGGAAACCGCCGAAATGGCGTTTCGGGCGGCGATGACGGGCCACCAGGTATTCTCGACGCTGCATACCAACTCAGCTCTTGGTGCCATTCCGCGACTGATCGACATCGGCGTCAAGCCACAGATCATGGCCGGCAACATCATCGGCATCGTGGCACAGCGGCTGGTCCGCCGACTCTGCAGGCATTGCAAACAAGCCTACGCCCCGGATGAGACCGAGCGGCACCTGCTCGGCATCAGCAGTAGCAAGCCGGTGCTGCTGTATCGCGAGGAGGGATGCGAGGCCTGCAATTTCATGGGATTCAAGGGTCGCGTGGCGGTTATCGAGGTTCTGAAAATGAATCACCAGCTCGATGAGCTGATCGCACGCAAGGCGACGCGTGCCGAACTGCACGCTGCGGCGATTGACTCAGGATTCCAGGATTTGGCAGAGGACGCCATTCGCCATGTACAAAGCGGCATGACGAGTCTTGCCGAGATCTCCAGGGTCGTCGATCTGACCGCACGGGTGGGATAGCAGCGATGCCTTCTTTCGCATATCGCGCAGTCGATCCCGCTGGACGAATCGTTGTTGGCAATCTGGACGCCAACAGCGAACGTGCGCTCGAGACACAACTTCACCAATCCGGCATTGAACTGTTGCGTTGTGCCGAACGCGGTGCGCGACGCTTTGGCCGCAAGAGCTCGGTGACGCGCAAGGACCTGATCGGCTTCTGCTATCACATGGAGCAGATGACCCGCGCCGGGCTGCCCATCCTCGAAGCGCTGACGGATCTCAGGGACAGTGTCGACAACGTGTTATTCAGGGAAGTCATCGGCAACCTGATTTCCGCAGTGGAAGTCGGTAACACGCTGTCGCAGGCATTGGCCGACTACCCTCAGGTCTTCGACAGCGTGTTTGTCAGCCTGATTGCAGTCGGCGAGGAGTCTGGTGAGTTGCCGCAGGTTCTGCTCAAGCTGACCGAGTCTATCAAATGGCAGGATGAGCTGATTTCCAAGGCGAAAACCGTGGTGCTGTATCCGGCGTTCGTCGGTGTCGTCGTACTCGGCGTCATGTTGTTTATGATGCTGTATGTCGTGCCGCAGATGGTGGATTTTATCAAGCAGATGGGGCAGGAACTGCCGCTGCACACGCTTGCGTTGATCGCGTTTTCCGGCTTCCTCGTGAATCATTGGTGGTGGGCCGTGCCGTTGCCGTTCGCGCTGTTCACGGCAATCCGGTTTCACGCGCGGCGCAACGACGACTTCCGACTCGTCGTTGACGGCTGGAAGTTGCGCATCTGGCTTGTCGGTCCCGTGCTGTCGAAGATTGTATTGAGCCGTTTCGCGAGTTACTTCGCGCTCTGCTACGGCGCGGGCCTGGATGTGATTTCTTCACTTAAGATCTCAGAAAACATTGCAGGCAACGCCGTGATTCGCCAGGGCATCGCAAGAATTTCCGCCGGCATCGCCGACGGCAATACGCTGAGTGCCAGCATCGAGGCGACCCGGTTGTTTCCGCCCCTGGTCACGCGCATGGTGAAAATGGGCGAGGCGACCGGTGCGCTCGACAGCGCATTGTTGAACGTCAGCTATTTCTACGATCGCGAAGTCACGGAATCGATCGATCGCCTTAAAGCCATGATCGAACCTGCCATGACGGTTGTACTCGGCGCGATCATGGGTTGGATCATGCTATCGGTGCTGGGTCCGATCTACGAAACAATCAGCAGCATAGGAATCTGAGATGGCGGCAGAGCGGGCATTTTATATCACGCAAGGATCGCTGACCGTCTGGCGGCGCGGTGCGTTGAGTCCCGGGGACGGTATCGTTTTTGCTGACAGCGATAGCGGTTTGCGCGGCTTCGACGAATACCTCGAAACAAGCGATACGGTCGTCAGCTTTGTACTCGCCGATGTCATCGAGGAAGAATTTGCGCAGGACCGCATACCGCGTCTCGGTTTTAGAGATCGCAAACTGCTGCTTGAACGCCGTGTGCAGGGCAAATTTCCGCGCAGCCATTACCGCCTGCCGGTTCATCACGGCCGCGAATCGAAATCGTCGGCCGACGACATCGTTGTGCACAGTGCAATTTCAAACGAAGAGTTGCTCGATCCGTGGCTGCAGATCATGCTGCGCCACGAAGTACCGTTGACCGGAATATTCTCGGTGCCGCTGATCG
>CAZHLE010000011.1:18651-40825 GCA_964533065.1 uncultured Woeseiaceae bacterium
GGTTATGCTGTTGACGCAACATCAACAGCGCAAGCTGCGGCAAGTGTTCTTGCGCCACAGCCGCGTGCAAAGTGCGCGCTTGTCGCAGTCACCGGCGGTTGACGATGACGAGTATCCGGACTTCGTAATTACCGAGCTGAATCGCAGCCGGCGTTACCTGGAACGCACGCGGCTGCTCAGCGGTATCGAGCCATTAGGTGCCTATATCGTCGCGCAAAAACCGCTCGCTGAACGCATCATGGCGTGCACCACGAGTGACAGTCCGTTGCAAATTCACATTATCGATCCGGACGAGCTCGCGAAGCGCCTCGGCCAGGGCGGCAGGCTGCCGGCCGACCGGCAAGAGATGTTGTATCTTGCGCTGCCGTTTCGTCGCCAACCCAGGCACAGCTACGCGGCAACGGGCGAAACGCGCTTCTGGCGTATGCGACAGATGCGGCACGCATTAATGGGCACCGCCATTGCCGTTGCAACAACCTGCTGCGCAATGTCGGGCCTGTATCTTGCCGATGCCTGGTCGCTCAACAAACGCCGGCAGCAAATTGACGACCAGGTGGCCCGGCTGACCGAAACATACCGGCGCGAGAACGAGCAGTTCGACCCGATCCGGGCAGGCTCGCACGAAATGAAACTGGCCGTGGACACGGGCGATTTCATACTTGCCAACCGGCTGCCGGTACCCTGGGTCATGCAACAACTGGGCCTCGTCATGGGCCGCTATCCGGACATCCGCATCCAGACACTCGCCTGGAACGCGGAATCGGCGGCAAGCGACGCACCACCTCCGCGGCTCGGCGAACAACCCATGCCCGTACGGGTACCGGCCTTGATCGCTGTTAATGCCAGCATCGTGGCACAGATTGAACCGTTCGACGGCGACATGCGCAGTGCTTTCGAACGCATTGATGCGCTGGCTGCGGAGCTGCGGACACGGACGGCATTCAGCCAAGTTGCCGTGGTCGAATATCCTCTTGACGCACGCCCGCAATCGTCCATTGCGGGAGAGATTGTCGATGCGGCGAATGTCGACACGGCGCAGTTTCAATTGAACCTCAGCCTGCCGATCAATGCGCAGATGCCCGCGAGGTCGGAGGTGGGCCATGACCCGGTCTGACTTCGATCACCACTATATCCTGCGACATGCGCTGCTGCCGGCGGTAACGGCAATGGTTGCTGTCGCCTTGCTGCTTGCCAGTGTTTGGGTGCACGGGCAGCAGGCCACGTTGTTCGCGCAGACGACGGCCGACCATGGCGCACTGCATGAAGACTACGGCTCGCTTGTGTATCGGCGTCGCCTAATTGATCGCTATCACCGCCGCTACGACGAGTTCTACCAGCTGGGCTTCGTCGGCAGGGAAAGTCGGTTGGACTGGATCGAATCCTTGCGAGAGGCCAAGAAGAACCTGACCCTGCCGCGTGTCAGCTACGCAATCGAACCGCAATTGCAGGCGCTCGCACCGGTCGAGTCAATCCGCGCCAGCGACGACGTTCAGATTCACCTGAGCCGCGTACAACTCGAGATCGGCCTCGTCCACGAACTCGATCTCCTGCAGTTTGTCGCCGAGTTGCAAAACAAGGCGCCCGGCCTGATCCGGGTCGATGGCTGCAGTCTTGCCTGGGAGGCCGCATCCGGCGAACAGCTGAACGTCGCTGCCAACATTCAGGCCGTCTGCGCGCTGCAGATTTATTCGCTGGTAACGTCTGACGTTGCGAGCCTGGTGGCGAGCCAGTGATCCGGCGCCGCATTCTCGTAAGTTCTGTCGCGCTGTTCACGGCCGCGGCCGTTGCCAACGATGACCTTGTCTACGAATCGCTGCGAGGCGTGGAAATTGGCCGTGTTTTTCTGTCGCAGGAGCAGCGCGCGGTTCTCGACCAGAAGCGCAAGCACTCCGCCAGTGACGGTGCGTCAGCGTCCGGCACATCCCCGGTTCCCGAGGCGCTGGCGCCGTCGGCACTGTCCGCAGGCTACATTATCGGCCGGGACGGCCAGGCGAAAGTCTGGAAGGACGGCGATTTCGCTAGCAGCTCGATGCGGCGCGAGACGGCACTGCGTTTCCCGGGCGATGTGAAGATCATTCGGCATACCGCCATAGATGGGGGCGAGGATCTTGCCGATGTCGTGACGCCGGCAGACGCTGATGACTAGGCGGCCGCTGTCCACGCCGATACGGCGGCGGCAAGGCGGTGCCGCGTTGTTACTGATTTTGTTGGTGGTCATGATCGCGGCCATGGCTGTGCTGGTAACGCGTCTCAACCAGAACGACCAGCGGGCGCGACAACAGAGTGACACACAACAGGCGCTGGCCAATGCACGCAAGGCGCTACTCGACTATGCGGCTGTCGGGCCCGATTTCGCGAGCGGCTATGTCGCGCGCCTGCCGTGTCCGGACATCGACAATGGCGGCGGGCTGCCGGAAGGTATTGCGCATGGCAACACCTGCGGTCCCGCCGGCACCTCGGTCATGGGACGGCTGCCCTGGCGCACACTGGGGATGGCTCCACCGAAGGACAGCTCGAATGCCTGCCTCTGGTACGTCGTGTCGGGCAGCTACAAGGACGCAGCCGGCGCGACCGCGGCGTTGACCAATGCCGACAGCAATGGCCAGCTGGCCTTGTACGGCGTGGAAGCCGGCGCTGTCATTGCGGGCCAATCACCCGAAGGCCGCGCAGTAGCGATGATCATTGCGCCAATGCCGGCGATAGCGGCACAGTCGCGTGCCGCGCCCAGCGGTGCGGGCAGCGTTTGCAGCAGCAGCTTTGCGGCGGCTGATTTCCTCGACGTCGACACCGCTTCCGGGATCTCGAATCGCTCGCTCTCCGGCGCGACCGATGGCATAGACATGCTGGCGATGGCCAGCGGCTACAACGAGTCACACAACGATCGCATTACGCTCGTTACGCGCAATGACGTCGCATCCGTGCTGCTGGCGCGCAACGATTTCGACAGCAGCATGCGTTCGCTCGGACTCGCCGTCGGCGCATGCATCGCCGATTATGCCGCCAACAATCCGGGCGGCAGCAGCGATCGTCGCATGCCCTGGCCTGCGCCCTTGGGCCTGGTCGATTATCGCAGCGATGCCGCGTACGACGACCTGAACCTCGGTGCGCTCTCGGGGCGCCTGCCCGATACGATCAATCACAGCAATGCGCTGACGGGCAATTCGATCGCGCAGGTACTCAGCGCCTGCAACCCGGGCGCCGTGCCGGCGTGGACCCCTG
Organism: uncultured Woeseiaceae bacterium; assembly: GCA_964533065.1. Taxonomy (GTDB): domain Bacteria; phylum Pseudomonadota; class Gammaproteobacteria; order Steroidobacterales; family Woeseiaceae; genus UBA1847. The sequence continues at coordinate 21,871 of CAZHLE010000011.1, forward strand.
ACATGCTGGCGCGCTGGCAGAACTGGAAAGATCACTTCTTTTACGCGGTAGCGGAGTCCTTTGCGCCGCCCGCGGCTGTGCCCAGCGTCTGCTTGTCCTGCCTGACAGTGAATGGCGCCGGCCAGTATGCAGCGGTCATCGCCTTTGGCAATGCGCGCCTCGGCTCACTGGGACAACTGCGTGACGCGCCGCCACTCGATACCGACACCAAGCGCGACCCGAACAATTACCTGGAAGGTGGCAATGCGGCGCGTTTTCCCTACCTGTCGGGCAGCGTCGATCTGGTTTCCGGGGCGGCCAGCGCGACGTTCAATGACTTGCTGTTTTGCATCGACAGCAATCTGGCCGTAATGGAGTGTTGAGCGATGACTGATCGCAAGTGTCAACATGGATTCTCGCTCGTTGAACTGTCCATCGTGCTGTTGATCATGGGTCTGTTGCTCGGTGGTCTCGCGATGCCGCTGGCCGTGCAACGCGAGAATGCGCGCATCAAGGACGGCCAGACGCAACTGCAGTCCATCCTGTCCGCGGTCGAAGGATTTGCGATCGTGAACGGTTACTTGCCATGTCCTGCAACCCCGGCCAGCAATGGCTATGCAGACGCCAGCGGCGGCGGCTGTATCGAGCAACACGGCTTTGTGCCGGCGACGACCTTGAATCTCAACGGTGTGCGAAACGCCGACAACCTGTTGCTGGATCCTTGGGGTGCGCCGATCCGATACAGCGTGACCGCCGCCGACAGCGACGCGGATGGCAACTGGGACTTCACCACCGCCGGTGAGATGCGCTCGATTACGATGCCGTTGTTGGCGCCCGACCTGGTCGTTTGTGCAACCGCAAGCGGCTCATCGGCCAGCGCCTGCAGCAGTGCCAACGTCACCTTGTCAGAACAAAGCCCGCTGGTGGTCTATTCGCTGGGGCGTGACTGGACCTCGTTCTCTTCAGCCGATCAGCTGGAAAATGTCGGCAGCTCGCTCGGCGGCGGTACCTCGGGCGCCAGTTATCCGGTTGCAGCGGATGTCGTCTTCGTGATGCGTGGCCGCAGCGATCAAAGTGGCGCGGAGTTCGACGACCTGGTCGTATGGCTGTCATCGAACAGGCTCTACCGGGCACTCGTGGAGGCCGGGCAGCTGCCTTGATGCGTGTCGGCACGGCAATGTGACGCACTTAACGCTTGGCCGTGCCCAGGGCTAAAGTTTCGTCGCACGACGTCGATAAATCCTGTACATGCTGCTGAACTAAAGGAATATACATCGTGAATATGCAATTGATGAACAGACGCACTCAGTCAGGTTTCACTCTGGTGGAGATCGCGATTGTGCTGGTGATAATTGGTCTCCTGATTGGCGGTGTCCTCAAAGGCCGTGAAATGATCACAAACGCCAAGATAAAGAGAATCGAGAATGATTTTGCTGGCGTTTCGGCAGCCATTTTTGCCTACCAGGATCGTTACGGCGTGTTGCCCGGCGACGACCCGAATGCATCGACACGTTTTTCAGGCACCTGGCGTGCGGCGGACAACGGCAATGGCAACGGCAATATCTCCGGAACCTGGAGAAGCGCCAACAACAACGACGAGTCACGCAAGATCTGGAAGCACCTGCGTGGTTCCGGCCTGATCGCGGGTCCCGTCGACAATACAAATGCGAGTTACCAGCAGCCCACGAATTCCTTCGGCGGCCTCATCGGCATTGGCCTGAACCTGTACAACCTCAGCGGCCACAATATCGTGTTCGGCGCGATTCCCGGCGACATCGCGCAAATTATTGAGGCGCGCGGCGACGACGGTGTACCGAGTGCTGGCAGTATCCAGTCACATGCTTCGCAGGCGGCGTATGCAATAGATCAGCGCTACGACCTGGCATATCGCCAGTAGCGCAATAATACGCCGGCGTACCGTTCGCAAAGGCTCGTCGTCCAGACTTGCCGACTGCAACCCGCCGCGGGCAGTGTCCGCGGCGGGTTGTTCCGGTTGACGCTAACCCACCGATTGCCGCATTGATTTTGCGTGCTGGTCGTAGGCGTGGCGGATGCCCTCGATTGTATCCGGATTGATACTAAGCTTGCCGCCCACGGCAATGGTATCGGCGTGGAAATCGTCCTTGCTGTCGTTCCGCAACACGAGTCGCGCCGCGTGGATCACATCGACGAGTGTGGCTGGCGAGTCCGCGTTGTTGCTCAGCTTCTTCTCGATGTCCAAGGAATCCGTGATTTCGTTCGGAAAACCCCAGGCTTCGATAATCGATTTGCCAACTGTCGCATACCATTGGTTGAGAACCGTTTCGAGTGACTTGGGATCACCCATCAGGACGGGGAACGCGCGCGCGCGAGTAAGTATGTAGATTTTTCCCACCTCGTGAAACAGGCCACAGAGAAACGCGTTATCGGCATTCAGTTTGGATGAGTGGCGGGCGATTACGAAGCACATCGACGCCAGCGACAGGCTGTTCGACCAGAGGGTCTTCATGGATTGCCGCAGCTCGGCGTATTGCGAGGCGTTGAAAATCTGCTCAACCGCCAGTGTGATTGCGGTGTTGCGCACGACCTCGAACCCGAGGCGGCTGATTGCGAGGTTCAGGTCGAGGATTTCGATACTGGCGCGATTATGAAAGGCAGAATTTGCGACCATCAGCAGACGTGCTACAAGCACGGCGTCGGTGCGCACAACGCTGGCGAGGCGCTCCGAGGTACACGACGGGTCCTGCAATGCAGTACGAATGCTAATGACGACGTCGGGAAAGGAGGGCAGCCTGATGTTCTTCGAATTCAGGTCTTCGGCAAGTTGCTGCAAAAACCTGGTTTGCTCATCTGATGACAAGAGATACTCCGGGTGCTAGGCGGCAATCAGGCCGGCCTGTTGTTTTGGCACATCGTGCAGGCTGCGTGTGAATTGTGCTGGTAGTCTGACCAGTATTGGCCCGATGCCGGACAGCGTCGACAAGGCATGCAAAAGCTTATCCCGCGGGACCTGCCGCATCCTGCCAAGGAATGAGGGCAGGCTGGTCGGTGTGAACATGATGGTGTCGCCGGTTTGCAGACGGCCGGAATCGAGCATCGCCTCGCTTGTCTCGTCGGTCAGCAGGACGGTCGGTGCCAACACACGATCGATGCCGAAAGCCAGCTCGCCCAGCGCGCCAAGCATTTCGTTACTCGCCGCCGCGAGATCCAGGAGGATGACGTCGAACGGACGGTACGCAGGGGATGCGGCAGTCCGGCGAACGCTCGCCACGACATTCTTTGACGGCCGCACGACTTTCAGCTCAGTCTTCAGCTGGTGCTGTTGCAGCATGCGCGACAGGAGCTCTGCGCGGGCCTGGCTAGGGGAAATCAACAACAGGCGTATTGCATCGGTGTTTTTCGGCATTCCCTATATCTCCTGCATAGCGGCTTGGGCCCGGTCGCGCCCTTCGTCAAAAAAGCGACACAATTGTGCTTATTAGCCCAAATACTGCAGATAGCGTGCCAATTCTTTGATTTCCGAGGAAAAGCATAGTTTTTGTTTTAAAAACAATTACTTATGAAAATCTCTGGCGTCTACCGGGTCGGCGCCGCGCCATACAAGTCGCGAAATTTCGAGCTTTGTCGCGAAATACCGTGACTTACGGTGTTTTTCGGTGGTAAAAAAAACCCACTGGGTGCATTGAGGCATAACAGGTGCTGTCAACGCGATGAATAGCACGGTGCATAACTCCTGATGGGCAACGCGGCCGATTTGATGTTGCCGGCCGTTGATTTGTTCATCCTCGTGGGCACCGCCGCGATCTTGCTGGTGTTTTTTGTTCGCCGTAAGTCCGTCAATTTGCAGTTTCGTGACATCGGCCTGGCCCTTTTTGGCCTGGCGCTCGGGTTGGTGGCATTCAGCGGCCAATTATTGCTGATGATTCGCAGCACGTTACCCGGCGAAGCCGGCATTACCAGCATGTCCGGCACGCTGTTGCCGGACTGGCTGCATTGGCTGTTGACGCGGTCCGCGTTCCTGCTTGTGATGGCGGGCCTGCTGCTCGCGGAGTTGCGCCGCCGGCAGGACGCGGTCGCGATGCAATCGTTCGCGCAGACGGTCAGCCGCGCCGCGGACTGTGTTCGCGCCTCCGAGGCGCGGTTTCGTTCGCTGTTCGACACCAGTCAGAGTTCCCTTTTCTGTTACACCTTCGATCCGCCGCTGCCAATTGACTTGCCGCTCGACGAGCAGGTTCGCCGCAGCCATGACGCTGTGCTGACCGAATGCAACCAGTATTTCGCCGCAGCCGTCGGATTGCCCATCGAGGAGCTTATTGGCACGCGAATGGGCATCCTCGATGGCAACAAGGACGCTGCAGCGCATTTCGATTATTTCGGGTCGTTTGTAAAAAATGACTACCGGCTAAGCGACTACGAGTTGATTTACAAGACACCGGAGGGTGACGATCGTGCGCTTCGTAGCAGTCTGACCGGTATTGTCAGTGGCGGGTTGCTGTACCGCTTCTGGGGCGCGGAGTCCGACCTCCTGGATTTGCGCCAGAGCCAGGCGGCACTGGCGAGCCGTGCCGACTATCAGAGGATTCTTTCCGACATTTCCTCGCGACTCGTTACTGCGAATGAGCAAAACGGCGGCGAAGTGCTCGAGCACTGTGTGCAGACTCTGTGCCGTTTTTTCGGCGCAGACCGCTCGACCCTGTTGTGGCATGACATTGCGACCGGCACCACGGAGCTGGGCATAGACTGGAGCGAACGCGATCACAATTTTCTGCTGCCAGAGTCGATGGCGCCGTTTCCGCAAATCGTCAAGAGACTGTTGCGCAGTGACGTGGTGCAAATTTCAGATATTGATGCGCTGCCTGCTGAATTCGATTCCGATCGCCGCGCGTTGCTGGCGCAGGGCTTTCGCGCTGCCGTCATTTTACCGCTCGTCGTCGACGGCCAGGCGCGCGGCAGTTCGGCTTATATGCAACAGCATGACCCACGGACCTGGACTGAAAAGGAGGTTGCGGACATGCAGGTCTTTGCGAGTCTTCTGGCCAACTTCGTGCTCAGGCTGCTATCAGTGAGAGCGCTAAACAACGCCTTGTCGGAATTGCGGCGGGCGACCGAACGGCTGGAAGCGGAGAACGTCTATCTGCGCGATGAAATCAAGGTGAGCGCGAGATTTGACGAGATCGTCGGCGACAGTCCGGCCCTGCTGCACTGCCTGAAGCAGGTGGATATGGTGGCCGACACGCTGACGACTGTCCTGATCCTGGGTGAGACGGGCACTGGCAAAGAGTTGATCGCGCGCGCTATCCATAAACGAAGCTCGCGCAACGATCGGGCGCTGGTCAAGGTGAATTGTGCGGCTTTACCTGCAAACCTGATCGAAAGTGAATTGTTTGGCTACGAGAAAGGCGCCTTTACCGGTGCCGATCGCATAAAGCTCGGCCGATTTGATTTGGCCCACGGTAGCACACTGTTTCTCGATGAAATCGGTGACCTGCCGCTCGAGTTGCAGGGTAAGTTGTTGCGCGTGCTCCAGGAAGGCGAATTCGTGCGCCTTGGCGGCGGCAAGACAATCAAGGTGGATGTGCGGATCGTTGCCGCCACCAATCGCGACCTTCTTGAGGCAGTCGGCAACGGCAGTTTTCGCTCGGACCTGTATTACCGGATCAGTGCTTTTCCGATCGAAATGCCCTCGTTGCGTTCGCGAGGTGGCGACATCCGGAAGCTCGCCGAACACTTTGTCAAAGTGCAAACACAAAATCTCGGCCGGGAAATCAGCGCGATATCTGCCGACATGATGCGGCAAATGCGCGACTACGACTGGCCCGGTAACGTCCGCGAACTGGAAGGCGTCATACAGCGTGCGATTATTTCTTCGTCGGGGCCGATACTCGAACTCGCGGGCTCGCTTGGCGGGCGCCAGAAAGAGCCGCGCGCGGTGCTGCCGCAAGTGCTGCGTTCCAATATCAGCGGCTTGCGGCAGATAGAATGCGATCACATTGTTGATACGTTGCAAGAAACAAGCTGGAAAATCGCCGGACCGCGTGGTGCGGCAGTGCGCCTCGGCATCCCGGCGAGCACGCTGCGATCGAAGATGAAAAAACTCGGTATCGAACGACGTGGCTGAACACGTTGCCGGTGGCGCCGGAGCCGGCGCTTTTCAGGGTGACATATTGCTCACTGTCACGGTTGGCTAAAACCAGCTGCAGCCCGCGCCAGCAAAGGCCCGGCAATTGTGAGCCGAATCACGGGCGAACCGTGAAGTCGCTCACATTCTGGTGAGAAATCGAGGCTTCTCCGTGCGTTGCCCGACTTTTTCCCCGACAGTTCCCAGTGGCCGCGCAATGATGCGTCGGCGAATCTGTAAAGGAATGAACCTTGAAAACGGCAAGTCGGCGAGACGTACCTGTGCTCGCGCGAGTGCGGACAACAGTATTCGGTTGCGTGCTTTGCATTATCTCTGCCACTGCAGGGGCCATCGGTACACCGGTCGGCACGGTGATCCAGAATTCCGCAACCGTCGAATTTGATCTCGCCGGAACGCCGGTCACGCTGCAGTCGAATGTCGCCACGATAACCGTTGTCGAGCGCATCGACGTCGTCGTGACGCGGCAGAGTCCGCAAATTCTTGTGTCACCCGGTGATGCTGGCCGCGCAATCCTGTTTACGGTGACCAATACCGGCAACGGTAGCGAGACGTTTTCGCTGGCCGTTGACAGCGCGCTCGGCGGCGACGATTTTGATCCGGTCCCGGCCGTGCCATCTATCTATTTCGACACTGACGGCAGCGGTGATTTCAATGTTGGCGACGTGGCCTACAGCCCGGGCGTGAATGACCCGGTGCTCGCGGCCGATGCCTCCGTGGATATTTTTATCGTCAATGACATTCCGCCGCTGGTGGCCAATGGACAGATCGGTTTGAGTCAACTGACGGCCACCGCGCTGACTGGCACGGGAGCGCCGGGCACCGAGTATCTCGGCCAGGGTGACGGCGGCGTGGATGCCGTTATCGGCACGACCGGCGGCGAAGACGCAGACATCGGCGAGTATCTTGTTTCCGATGTCATCCTGAGCGTCGTCAAGTCGCAACTTGTCAGCGATCCGTTTGGCGGTACGCAGCCGGTTCCCGGCGCAACGATCACCTACACGGTGACGGTTGAAGTCACCTCGAGCGGCACAGCGACCGCGAGCGTTTTCAGCGACCTGATACCAACCTACACAACTTTCGTTCCAGACAGCATCACGCTGAATGCGGTGGCATTGAGCAATGCAACGGATGCCGACGAAGGTGAATACGACACGACAGGCGCGCCGCGGGTGGTTGTACGCCTCGGCGACCTGACACAGGCGGACGGCGTTCAGACCGTCGTCTTCCAGGTAACGATTGATTAACGCAAGACCATACGTAACGAGCGATGAAAAGGGGAACGCAATGAAACATCTGATGAGCGCAACGTTGATCGTGTTTATGCTGAGCCTACCCGTGGCAGCTCAGGAGCAGGGATCACTGAATGTCACGACGACGGTGCAGAAAGAGGAAGTCTTCGTCAACGACAAAGGCGAGTCCAAGACGCGGCTGGTTGCGGCCAACACCGTGGTGCCGGGCGATGCCGTTATCTACACGATCACGTTTGAGAATATCGGCGAAGAACCGGCCGCAAATGTCGTGATCACGAACCCGATCGCCGAGACGTTGACCTATGTCGATGGCTCCGCATTTGGTCCCGGCATGCTGCTGCAGTTTTCAGTAGACGACGGGCAAAACTTTGCCACAGCGGAGGAATTGACCGTTGTGGACGATGGCGAGTCGCGGCCGGCTGGCCCCGAAGATTTCACTCACATTCGCTGGGTGATGCAAAACGAATTGGCAGTGGGCGCATTGGCAACAGCGCGCTTTACGGCTGTTTTGAAATAGTTGTAACTAACAAGGGAGTACCGTGATGAAAACAGTAAGAATCATACTCAGTCGGATGTTGCGGCTGAGCTTTACGGCCGGTGCACTGTTGCTTTCGCAACAGGTGCTGGCTTTGGGTACGGACGCGGGTGTGGAGGTGTCGAACCAGGCAACCGTCGCCTACACGGTCGGTGTCGTTGTTCAAACGCCGATCGAGTCCAGCCCGACGGGCAACACGACGCCGGGAGCGGGTGCGCCGACGACGTTTCTCGTTGACCGTCGTGTCGACTTTACGCTCGTCGAGACCAGCGGTGGGCCAACCACACCGGTAGCGCCCGGTGATGCCAATGTCATCGCCTCGTTCACGTTGACCAATAACGGCAACGCGATCATGGACTTTGACCTTGCGGTAGCCGACTTCGCGGGCGCCGTCTTCGGCAATGCAGACACGACCGATCTCGGCAATTACCGGATTCGCGTCGCGAACGGCGATGGCGCTGGTGGCGTGCCCGATCTGGGAACCGACCTTGATTTCGTCGATGAACTGGCCGAGGACGCGGTGGTTGAGATTTACGTGTTCGCTGATGCACCGGCAACGGTGTTGAACGGCCAGTACGCCAACATCCAGCTGACCGCTACTGCGGCCGACGATGCGCTGGCAACGCCAACCCCGGGTGTGCTCGACCCAATTCTCGTAGAGACTCCCGGAGTCGATGATCCGACATTGATCGAAAGCGTGTTCGCCGATGCGGGCAACAACGGTTTCGAGCAGGCAGAAGACAGCTACGAAATCATCTCTGCAGCCCTGACGGTCACTAAAGTTGCGACCGTGTTCTCCGATCCGTTCAGCAGCGGCAAGGCGCTTCCGGGTGCCGTGATCGAATACGTGGTCACGATCGACAACACCACTGGCTCGGCTGATGCAACGGGTATGACGCTGACCGATCTCATCCAGATCGCGGACGTTGTGCTGCAAAACGGCGTGTATAACGCTGGCGCATCGAACGTCTCTTTCAACGCAGGCGCTTCGTTCTGCAATGCAGACGATGCGGCCGATACGGACGGTGACGGGTGTTCCTATGACATCACCACCGGCGACCTTAGCATTACGGTTCCGAACGTCACAGCCGGCACGTCAACCACTGTCCGATTCCAGGTATTGATCCCGAATACCTGAGTTGACGGCGATGACAGATCACGGTGCTTAAAGGACGACACAAGTCCGACGGGCGACGGGCCACCCAGAAGGGTGGCCCTCGCTTCGTGCTGGCGTGGCGATTTTTCGCGCTACTCGGGGCCTTGCTGGTCCCCGCGATGGCGTTCGCCAGTCCTCCGGGTGCCGTCATTTCAAACCAGGCGCAGGTGGATTACGCGCCGTCTCCAGGCGCGACTGTCAGCGTCACGAGCAACACGGTAACTGTCACCACATCTGTCGTTCGGGCCCAATCGAGCATTGAATTTACGCGTGTGCTCGCCGCAGGCGGTGGCTCCTACCAGGAAACCGTGGGACCGGCGGCCTGCGATCAGGGCGGGACATTCGTCACCCTGGCCGACCCGGTACTCATCGGCGGCAGCAGCATTGATCCAACGCAGGTGCAGGAAGTCAGTGCAACGGCTGCCTACACGCTGGCCGAGTCGGCGTTTATTCGTCTCACCGATACGGATCAGAACCTGGACTTCCAGGCGATCGACTACGCGATGGTTACCGTCAGCAACACGACAACGGGCGACACGGAAACGATCCGGCTCAGTGAAACCGGCCTGGATACGGGCGTATTCGCGGGATATGTGCCGATGTCCGGCGGGCTCGCGGCCAGCGGCGACTGTGTTCTGCAGGGCCGATCCGGTTCTTCGATCGTGGTGCAATACACGGACCCGGCTGACGGCAGCGATGTCTCCAGCGACACAGCACTGCTCGATCCTGTGAAGCGCGTATTCGAGTCCGTGTCCGGCAGCGCAATCAGCAACGCGGATATCGAACTGGTCTATGCCAGCACTGGCATGCCTGCGACTGTCTACGGCAACGATGGCGTGAGCCAGTTTCCGTCCGTCATTACCAGCGGGGGTACCGCAACGGACAGTGCAGGAACGCTGTATGTGTTTGGTCCGGGTGAATACCGTTTTCCCGTCGTGCCGGATGGCAATTACCGGCTCGTGGTAACGCCGCCGGCTGAATACACCGCGCCGTCCGTCGTATCGATCGGCGACTTGCAGAATCTGCCCGGGGCGCCTTACGCGCTGCAATCGGGTTCGTTCGGCAATGCATTCACAAAGTCCGGCGATGTTACCTTCGCGATCGATATACCCGTCGATCCGCGCGAATCAGCTCTATTCCTGCGGAAGGCAACCACGACAACCGTGGCAGCACCCGGTGATTTCGTGCGCTATGAGTTGCAGCTTGAAAACAGTTCCACGGCCGGAACGTTCAACAACATCCAGGTTGTCGACGAGCTGCCACCGGGCGTGCGTTACGTTGCGGACTCAACACGCATCGATGCGCAGCTTGCACCGGACCCGGTACTGAGTGCGGATCTGCGCACACTGGAATTCAGTATTGCGTCGCTGGCCATCGGAGAGCGTGCAACGATTACTTACGTCGTTGAAATTATCGGCGGCGAGCGCAACCAGGACCTGGTTAACCGCGCCACCGCGATTACGAGTGGCGGGCTGGTCTCGAACGAAGCGAGCGCCACCATTCGCCTGACCGAAGACCTGTTCCGCAGCACCGGCACAATTATTGGCCGTGTGCTGGAGGCCGAGTGCAGCCAGGATACATTTACCGAAGAGCAGGGCGTGGCCAATATCCGCGTTTACCTCGAGGACGGACGCTACGCCGTGAGCGATGCGGCCGGCCGCTTCCATTTCGAGCGGCTCAAACCCGGAACACATGTCGCGCAACTCGATACCTTCACGGTACCGGAGTATTTCGACGTCATTGGCTGCGATGAGGCACCGGGCTTTGCCGGTCGCGCCGATTCCCAGTTCGTCAAGCTTTCGCCGGGAAGTCTTTTGCGCGCCGATTTTTTCCTGCGTCGCAAGCCACGGCCCGAGGGGCGCATCGACCTGGAATTGCAGAGTTCCGGCACCGACAGTGCGGAGCAGGTCGCCTACGAGCTGACGTTGCGCGGCAAAGGTAACGTCGCGATCGACAATATCAACCTGATGTTCCTGCTGCCGGATGGCGTGCACTACCTGCCGGGCACCCTGCGTGTCGGTGATGCATTCGCGGGAGAACCGGTCGTTCGTGACAGTGTCCTGTCGATGAAGCTCGATGACCAGTTCGGTGACTGGCAGAGCACCGTCCGCTTCCTCGCCACAATCGAGGCGGGCGTGGTCGGTGAACACCCGACCAAGGCGCTGGCAAAATTCGACTCCGCCCTCGCTGTCGGTCAACAGACACCGGTAGCCGAGACCAAAATGGTCCGGGATGCAGCAGTGAGCAAGAACGAAGGTTATGTTCTGGACCTGAAATTCGACGTGCTCTCGGCGATGCTTTCGCCCGAAGACGAACTGGAACTCGACCTGCTGGTGGAAGACTGGCAAGGCGTGAGTGATATCAATATCGTCGCGACCGGACACAGCGACAGCGCGGTGATCAGCGACAGGAACCAGCACCTGTTCGCGAACAACTATGAGTTGTCGCAGGCTCGTGCCATGGCGGCGGCACTGTATGTCGCCGACGCGTTACAGGTTCCGAACGGGAACATTCAGATTGCCGGCCGAGGGCCGGATGAACCGGTGGCCAGTAACGAAACCGCTGCCGGCCGACAGGCGAATCGCCGCGTCGAAATGGTGCTATCCGGATCGCGCCGCAGCAAACCGTCATTCCTGCAGGTGACCCAGCAATCCAGCGGTACCATGGTGACGCCGACACTGGGCGCGATTCCCGGTGAGGAGATCGAGCGCAAGCAGGCCGATGATCAAATGGATGCCGGCATGCCCGTGTCGCAAATCGAGCCGGGGATCGAGACTTTGCAGCCAGACGTCGCCCTGCTACTACCGCAAAAGGGCTTCCAGCCGGCCTTGCCCGTGACCAAGATTTCAGTACAGCACGAACCAGACCAGAGCGTGAAGGTTTATCTCAATGACAGCCCGGTGAGCGCACTGAACTTCGATACCACGGTACTGAACGTCGCGAAGTCGGTCGCTGTGTCCCGTTGGAAGGGCGTCGACCTCAAGGATGGTGACAACGAGATCCGGGTCATCGTTTCCAATGCCGATGGCAGTCGCGCCGCCTCATTCAGACGCGAGGTTTATTATTCCGGGGCGGCAATTCGCGGCGAACTGGTTGCCAGCCAGTCGAGCCTCGCGGCCGATGGCAAGACGCGACCGGTGGTTGCTTTGCGAATGTTTGATCGCGCCGGCAAGCCGTCGCGCACCGGCACCATAGGCACGTATCGCGTCGACGCCCCCTACCGGTCCGCATGGGACGTGGAGAACGATCGCAAGAACCAATTGGTCAGTATTGGCCCGCGCGAACCGACCTACCGTGTCGGCGCCGATGGTGTCGCGCTGATCGAGCTCGAGCCGACCACGCAGTCCGGCGAGGTCATACTGAATCTCAAGTTCGATCACGAGCGCGAACAACAACTGCGCGTGTGGCTGTCGCCGGCCGACCGCGAGTGGATCCTGGTCGGTTTTGCGGAAGGCACCGCCGCCTACGACACCGTGTCGGACAACCTGTCAGCCGCCATGGCCGCGGGCCACGAAGAAGGTTACGTTGACGAAGGGCGCGTAGCGTTTTTCGCCAAAGGCAGTATCAAGGGCAAATACCTGATGACGATTGCCTATGATTCCGATCGCGAACGCAGCGAATCACGCAACAGTTTTGACACAGTAGTCGACCCGAATGCCAACTATCCTCTGTATGCGGACACCAGCGAACAGCGCTTCGAGGCACCGAGCCAGCAGAAGCTCTACGTCAAGCTTGAGCGCCGCCAGTTCTACGCATTATTCGGTGACTACGATACCGGTCTGTCCGTCACCGACCTGGCGCGGTACGAGCGGCGCTTCAACGGCTTCAAGAGCGAATACCGTGGTGACCATCTCGGCTACACCGCGTTTGCTGCGGAAAGCAGTCAGGGTTTTCATCGCGATGAGATTCGCGGCGACGGAACATCCGGACTTTACCGGCTGAGTTTTGCGCCGATCATCGCCAACAGCGACAAGGTGCGGATTGAAGTGCGTGACCGTTTCGACTCCGGGCAGGTCATCAGCACGACGAACCTGCATCGCTTCCTGGACTACAACCTCGATGCACAGGATGGCAGCCTGTACTTCAAGCGCCCGGTGCCGAGTCGTGATCAGAACTTCAACCCGGTGTACATCATCGTGGAATACGAATCGGCATCCGATTCGGACGATGACATTGTGGCCGGCGGTCGACTGTCGGTCAGCAATTCCGGACGAACACTGGAAGCGGGCACCACTTATGTCAGCGACGATACGGCCGGTGCTGAGGCCGATTTGAGTGGCGTCGACCTGCGCTGGCAGGTCAATCTACGGGCAGAGTTCAAGGCCGAACTGGCCAAAACCAGCTCAATCGTTGCGGGCGTGCCCGAGGACGGTACGGCCAAGTTGCTCGAATTTGAATTCAACGGCGAGAAAGCGGATGTACGCGCATTCGTCCGTGAAGTCGAGAATGGCTTCGGTGTCGGTTACCAGTCGGCCGCTGACCGCGGCTTCCGCAGGCTGGGCATCGAGGCGCGCGGCAGGCTCAGCGAGCAATGGGCGATCGAGGGCGAAGGCGGATGGCAGCAAAACCTGGAGACGGAAGACATTCGTACGCTGGCGATCGGGCGCGTCCGTTATGAGCGCGAGTCGTTCAGCACCACGCTCAGCCTCACGCATGCCGAGGACGAGTTTGAGGACGGCGAAACCCGCTTGAGTGACATTGCAGAGCTTGGCGTCGCACAGCAGATGTTCGACGATCGCCTGACTCTGCGCGCCAGCGGCAGTTCGGCGATTTCCGACGATGCGGCCAACACCGATTTTCCGACCAGTTTCGTCCTCGGCGCCGATTACAAGCTGTTCAAAGGCGTATCGCTGGTGAGTGAATACGAAGATGCCAGCGGGGTCGGGCTCGACTCGACGATGACGCGTATCGGCATCCAGGCGAGTCCATGGAGCCGGACCCAGGTGAACACTTTTGTCACCAACGAAGTGTCCGAGTTCGGGCCGCGTCTGTTTTCCAATGTTGGCCTCGTGCAGGGGTTCCAGTTGAACGAGCGTTGGTCGCTGGACTTCGGCGTCGATCAGAGCAATACGCTGAGCGGTTCCGAGGCGCGCCAATTCGACCCGGATCGCGAGCTGGTCTCAGGATCGAACCAGGAGGATTTCGTGGCGGCCTATGCGGGCGCCATGTACAACGCCGGGATGTGGAGTGCGAATTCGCGCTTCGAGCACCGCAATTCAGACCTGGAAGAACGCAATACCCTGCTGGCAGGCTGGTACCGCGAGCCGGTCGCCGGGCACGGCATGTCGGCCGGCATGACCATGCAGCAGAACCAGACCATCGGCGGCGACATGATGTCAGTCGCGCTGAAAGGTGGCTGGGCCTATCGCATGGCAGAAAGTCGCTGGTCGTTCCTGAATCGCACGGACCTTGTCTACGCAGACGCTAACCAGGGTGGCCAGCAACTGCAGTCCTGGCGACTGATCAATAACTTCAATGCGAATCGACGCCTCGGTGCCGCGGCACAATTGTCGCTGCAATATGCGTTCAAGTTCGTGCGCAGCGAATTCGACGGCGACGGCTACTCGGGTTATACCGACCTGATCGGCGTCGACTGGCGTCGCGGTCTGAGCCAGCGCTGGGATGTCGGCGTCAACACCAGCATCTACCATTCCTACCAGTCGGACGTGTTCGATTACGGTGTCGGCGTGGATGTAGGCTTCCGACTGATGGATAACATGTGGCTGAGCGCGGGGTACAATGTCAGCGGTTTTCACGACGCCGATTTTGCCCAGGCGCGATACACGGCCCAGGGGCCATTCCTGAGATTCACCGTCAAAGCCGACCAGCACTTTCTGAAGAAAGTCACCACCAGATAGCCCTGCGGATTTCGACCTAAACGTGTACTCTCGGCGGCGTGATCTCGCTCGCCAGATTTTTTTCTACCGATAGTCCGCTGCAGCAACTGCTGCCAGGCTTTCAGCCTCGCGCCGGCCAGGCATGGATGGCCGAGGCGGTCGCTGAAGCCATTGCCAGTGGCGAAAAACTCGTAGTCGAAGCCGGCACCGGCACTGGCAAGACGTTCGCCTACCTGTTGCCCGCGTTGCAAAGCGGCAAGAAAACCATCATCTCGACCGGCACCAAGGCCTTGCAGGACCAGTTGTACCATCGCGATCTTCCGCTGGTGGGGAAGGCGGTCGGGCGGCCCGTCAAAACAGCCTTGCTTAAAGGCCGTGCCAACTACCTGTGCCTGCATCGACTCGATCAGCTTGACGACGTCGCGACCGCACTGCGCGATGATTTGCGTGCCGTTCGCGAGTGGCGCTATCGGACTCGCAGCGGGGATCGCGCCGAACTCAGCGAGGTCGCGGAAGACTCCAATGTCTGGCCGATCGTGACCTCGACGGTCGACAATTGCCTGGGCCAGAAGTGCCCTGAGTATTCCAATTGCCATGTCGTCAAGGCACGTCGCGCGGCGCAGGAGGCTGATCTCGTGGTCGTCAACCATCATCTCCTGCTGGCGGATCTCGCCATGAAGGAACAGGGTTTCGTGGAGTTTCTGCCCGGCGCCGAGGCGATCATTCTCGATGAGGCACACCAGATTCCGGATCTCGCCGTACAGTTTTTCGGTGTCAGCCTTGGAAGTCGAGAACTGGAGCGACTCGTCGAGGAAATTCGAGCGGCCACGCTGCCTTTTCAGCAGGCCGAACTGCAGCGTCGCATCGACAAACTGCAGGTGAGTATCCAGTCGCTGCGCGCGGATGCGCCGCGGCAGGAGGGCAGGCATCAGCTGGCCGAGGTGATGCCGGACATTCGCGACGCCTTGCAGGCATTGCGATCTGCGCTCGGTGACATGCAACAGGCACTCAGCGAGTTCACCGAGTCGGGCGTCGAGTTGCAGCAGCTGCATGCCCAGGTCGCGGAAGCGATCGAACGCCTGGCATTGCTGGTGAACGACGAATCCTGGGATGGACTGCGCTGGCTTGAAGTCAATCCGCGCTCACTGCGCTTGAACCTGACGCCGCTCGATGTTTCCGCGACTCTGCACGGCATGCTGAACAATCCGGGCCAGGCCTGGGTGTTTACGTCGGCGACGCTGGCGGTCGCGGACGACTTTTCGCATTTTGTTTCGCGCATGGGCCTTTCGGGCACCACGGCACTGTCGTTCCCGAGCCCTTATGCGGTACACGAGAATGGCCTGGTGTACCTGCCGGAGGGACTGCCGGAACCGTCGAATGCAATGCATACGGCCGCAATGCTCGAAGCGGTGGCGCCTTTGCTGGAAATGACCTGCGGCGGCGTCTTCTGCCTGTTTACGAGTCACCGTGCGCTGAACAACGCGAGGCAGTGGTTCAAGACCAATAAAAAGGTGTTGGCCGGGCGCAAGCTGCTCGTGCAGGGCAGCGTGCCGCGCGATGATCTGTTGCGCCGCTTTCGTGATGCCGGCAATGCGGTGTTGCTCGGTACCGGCAGCTTCTGGGAAGGGGTGGACGTGCGCGGCCAGGCGCTGACCATCGTGGCGATCGACAAATTGCCGTTCGCATCGCCGGCCGATCCGCTGATGATGGCGCGGCTTGAGTACATTCGGCGCGAGGGCGGCAACGGATTTGCCGAGCACCAGTTGCCGCAGGCCGTGCTGGCGATGAAGCAGGGCGCCGGTCGGCTGCTGCGTGACCAGAATGATTACGGCGTCATTGTGCTCTGCGACCCGCGCATCATGAGCAAGAGCTATGGCGCAATGTTTCTCAGGAGCCTGGAACCGATGCCATGCACTTCATCTGTGGACGACATTGCGCGATTCTTCGCAAGGCACGAAAACCGGCGGGCCAGCGCATGAAGATACTGGCACTCGATACCTCGTCGCTTGCCTGCAGCGTGGCGTTGCAGGTCGGCGACCGGGTCGCCGAACGGCACGCCGAGCAGGCGCGCGAACATACGCGATTGCTGCTGCCGATGATTCGTGAGCTGCTCGACGAACTCGCCGTGGAACTCTCGGATCTCGATGCCATTGCGCTCGGCAACGGCCCGGGTTCGTTCATCGGCATGCGGATCGCCGCATCCGTGGCCCAGGGAATGGCGCACGGGGCCGGCCTCCCTGTCGTACCGGTCTCGTCACTGGCTGCGGTCGCTGCTCAGGTTTTTTCCGAACATGATGCGGCCGAGGTGATCGTGGCGCAGGATGCCCATATGAACGAGGTGTATCTCGGTTGCTTTTCGCGCGATGCGGCTGATCTGCCGCTCGCACTCATGCCGGAGCGACTGCAGGCCCAGGAGGCCATTGCCGGGCTTGGCTCGGCCGGTAACGGTGCGCGGATCGGGGCGGGCGCCGGCTGGGCCCGTTATCCGGCATTGCTGGCGGCGAACCGGCCGAAGCTTTATGGCACGGTCGATATCCTTTACCCGCGCGCGACGGCTGTGCTTCGCATTGCGGCAGAGGCGCTGGCAAATGGCGCAGCCATGCCCCCTGCCGAACTGGTACCGGCGTATTTGCGACACACGGTGGCGGCCATTCCGGTGGCTGGTTCGTAACAGATCTGTAATATAGTGCTGTTTTAATGCTCGGGCCGCGCGCCATGGCGCGTTTTCAAGAGCCGATGATGACTGCGACCAAGATACTGATCGTTGAGGACGAAGCGCCGATTCGCGAGATGATCGCATTTCACCTCGGGCGAGCAGGCTTCGTCGCGATCGAAGCAGCGAATTGCCAGGAAGCGCGAACAAAGCTGGCCAATGAGCGGCCCGACCTGGCGCTGGTGGACTGGATGTTGCCCGACATGAGTGGTTTGGAGCTGACCCGGATGCTGAAGCGCGATCGGGCCAACGCTGACCTGGCGATCATCATGCTGACGGCGCGCGCCGACGAGTACGACAAGGTCGCTGGCCTCGAAGGTGGCGCCGACGATTACATCACCAAGCCGTTTTCGCCGCGCGAACTGGTTGCCAGGATCCAGGCCGTATTGCGGCGTGCCGGCAATATCGACGACGAGCCTTTGATCGCCGGCGAACTGCATCTCGATGCCGCCGGCCATCGGGTCAGCGTCAATGACAAGGAGATCCGGCTCGGCCCGACCGAATATCGATTGCTGCATTTTCTGATGACCCATCCTGACCGGGTCTTCAGCCGCGCGCAGCTGCTGGACCGGGTGTGGGGCGCCAACGTCTACATAGAAGAGCGTACCGTCGACGTGCACGTGCGACGCCTGCGAAAGGCACTCGCGGCCGAAGCCGGCGAGCAATATATTCAGACTGTTCGTGGTGCCGGTTATCGATTTTCGGCCAAAGGCAAGAGCTGACCTCGGGTGAGCGAGTCCGCGCGAAAAGTGATCATTGGCGTCTGCCTGGCGTTGGCCACCGGTGCCTTGGTGGGCTGGAGTTATGGCCATCTCGAGCGTGGTTTGCTGGTCGCCGCCGCCCTGACCCTGCTCTGGATGCTGCGCAGCCTGGTAATTTTCGAACGCACGATTCAGAGCGGCGACTTCAGCGCCTTCCGCTATGGCGAGGGCATTTGGCAGCAGCTGTTTTCGCGGTTTCGTTACGAGCGTGAGCGCGGTGACCGATACAAGAGCCAGCGGCTGCAACTGCTGAAGGAAATTCGCCGGTCGACGAGTGCCATGCCGGACGGTGCGATCATTCTCGATCCACAGCTGGACATCATTACCTGTAACCGGGCGGCGAAATCGCTGGCCGGGCTGAAACCAAAAAAAGATCGTGGCCAACGGGTCGACAATATCATTCGCCATCCTGCGCTCACCGAGTTACTCAGGGCGAACGATGCGACCCTGACGGTTGATATTGAATCTCCGGTGCAGGACAACGCGTGGCTGAATTGTCGCCTGGTGCCGTACGGGATGGGACAGAAGCTGCTGATCATTCGCGACGTTACGGAGCGCATCCGCCTGAACAAGATACGGCGCGATTTTGTGGCCAATGCCTCGCAT
>CAZHLE010000012.1:0-40469 GCA_964533065.1 uncultured Woeseiaceae bacterium
CCGTCGTAATACAACAACCCCCCTGCGTCATGCACGATCTCGGCCACCTCGACGATGCCACGGTCGAACACGCCGAGCGTTGACGGATTGGTCAGCATGATACCGGCCGTTTTCGGCCCGACGGCCGCCTTGAGCGCGGCGATATCGATATCGCCATCGCTGCCGGTGGGCAATTCGCGCACCACGCAACCGCACATGGTTGCGGTCGCCGGGTTGGTGCCGTGTGCTGCGTCCGGCACGATGATTTCGTTGCGCTCGAGATCACCGCACGCCTTATGGTAGGCCTGGATCATCAGCACGCCGGCGAGCTCGCCCTGCGCGCCCGCCATCGGCGTCAGCGACACGCCCTGCATGCCGGTCACGGCCTTGAGCATTTCCTGCAGCTCGTACATGCAAGCCAGGAATCCCTGTCCATGACTCACCGGGCCGAGCGGATGGCGGCCCGCAAAACCCGGTAACAGTGCCAGCGCATTACAGGCACGCGGGTTGTACTTCATCGTGCAGGAACCCAGCGGATAGAACTGCGTGTCGATGGAGAAGTTCTGCCGCGACAAGCGCGTAAAGTGGCGCACCACCTGCAACTCCGACGCCTCCGGCAGGCGCGGCCTGTCCTTGCGCCGCAGCGCCTCGGGAATCGCGACTTCTTCGTCTGCGACGGGAGCCTGTGCAAAAGCACGCCGGCCGGAACGGGACTTGTCGAATATCAGGGTTTCCATAAAACACTCATTTACTCAGGCGCTCTGCCGTTCTTGCGTCGCGAGAATGTCACGCAATGCGTTAACAAAGTAATCTATGTCGGCCTCTGTTTTGGTCTCGGTAGCGCAGACCAGCAAGGCATCACCGAGATCGTAACCGCCGAGGATGTCGTGCCGTTCCAGTTCCTGCAGCACCGCCGCAACCGGGCGGTCGAGGCGAATCGCGACTTCGTGAAAATACGGACCTTCGTACAAACGTTTTACGCCGGACAAGGCGGTCAGCTTCGCAGCCAGCAGCGCCGTGTTTTGATGTGCGCGCAAGGCAACCTGTCGCAGCCCCTCGAAACCCAGCAGCGACATATAAATGGTCGCGGCGGTAACCATGAGCCCCTGGTTCGTGCAGATATTCGAGGTCGCCTTGGACCGCCGGATATGTTGCTCACGCGCCTGCAGCGTGAGCGTGAAGCCCGGATTATCGTCAAGATCCGTGGTCCGGCCGACGATGCGCCCGGGCATTTGCCGTACATGTTCCTGCCGGCAGGTCATGAAGCCGAAGTACGGGCCGCCGGAGGACAGCGGCACGCCGAGTGGCTGGCCCTCGCCGATTGCGATGTCAGCACCCTTCGTGCCCCAATTGCCGGGCGCCTTGAGCAGGGCCAGCGAGACCGGGTTGACCACAGCGATCACGAGCGCACCGGCCGCGTGCGCCCAGTCCGTGAGTCGATCGACGTCCTCGAGTGTGCCCGGGAATCCGGGCTGCTGAATCACGACGGCAACCGGGTCCGCACCGGCATCGAGTTCATCGGCCGCATTGCCGGTGACTGTATTCATTGGCAATCGTTCAAACGTGATCTGCTGGTGACCGGCTATGGCCACCGCGACTTTCTCATAGTTCGGGTTGACGCCGGGCGCGAGCAGGATGCGGCCCGATTTCGCCTTGCGATTGCTGCGCACCGCCATGAGCGACGCCTCGGCCAGGCCCGACGCGCCGTCGTAGAGCGAGGCGTTGCTGACATCGAGCCCGGTCAGCTCTGTGATCATCGTCTGGTATTCGTAGATCGTCTGCAGCGTTCCCTGGCTAGCCTCCGCCTGGTACGGCGTATACGCGCTGTAGTATTCACCGCGCGTTGCAATGTCCCACACCGCCTGCGGAATGTGGTGCTCGTAGGCGCCAGCACCAATGAAGCACAAGGGTGCTCCATCGCGTGCAGCGCGTTTATGCATGAGCCGCGAAATCTCCATCTCGCTGAGCCCGGGCGGAACGCCATCGAGTGACTGGATCAGCAGTTCTGGCGGGATCTCATCGAACAGATCGTCAATACTGCGGGCGCCGATGGCCGCAAGCATTTCGCGGGTATCTTCTTCCGTGTGCGGTATAAATGGCATCGTTTCTCTCAGGCGTCCTCTTCGTCGAGCAATTCCTGGTAGGCAATCGGCGACAACAACTCGTCTTCATTGATTTTCTCGCTCGGGCGCAACCTGACGATCCAGCCGCTACCGTAGGGATCACCGTTGATGATTTCCGGGTCATCCGCGAGGCTCTCGTTAACTTCTTCGACGATGCCGGCGATGGGCGAATACACATCGGACGCCGCCTTGACGGACTCGACCACGGCCATGTCGCCGCCGCTGTCGAGCTCCTGCCCGACCTCGGGCAATTCCACGTAAACCAGGTCGCCCAGTGCGGCCTGCGCGTGGTCCGTAATGCCGATCGTCACGCTGCCATCATCCTCGCGGCGCAGCCACTCGTGCTCGTCGGTGTACAACAGGTCCCCAGGTAATTCAGTCATCGCTGTGTCTCCGTATGCTCATTTTTCGATCAGGATTTTTCCATTGCGCACGAACGGTGTCGGCACAATCCTTACTTGCAACAGCTTGCCGCGCACGTCGACCGCGGCGGTTTTGTATTTGCCCGCTGGCAATCGCGCCAGCGCTATCGAACGCTCCATCGTTGGTGAATAGCCGCCGCTGGTGATTTCACCCTCACCGGCACCAGGCACCTCGACGCGCTGATGGTTACGCAGCACACCCTTGTCTTCAAGCAGCAATCCAACGAAACGTTGCAAATCGGGATCTGATTTTTTTTGTTCCAGAGCGGGCCGGCCGACAAATTTCCGCTCGCGCGGCTCCCAGGCAATCGTCCAGCCCATGCCCGCCTCGAGCGGCGACACCGTTTCATCCATGTCGGTGCCATACAGGTTCATCGCAGCCTCGAGCCGCAGCGTGTCGCGCGCGCCGAGCCCACAGGGCGCGACGCCACTTGATAACAGCCGGTCCCAGGTCAATGCCGCAGCGGTAGCCGGCATGACGATTTCCCAGCCGTCCTCGCCCGTATAACCCGTGCGCGCGATGAACAACTCGCCGGCCTGCATGCCCGTGAACGGCGGCAGCGCCAATGCGGCCTCGCGCCACTTTGCATCAACACAGGCGGAGGCAAGTTGCCGCGCTTTCGGCCCCTGCACGGCGACCATCGCGGTGTCGTCAACTTCGGTGACAGTTACTGAAAAGGCTTGCGCCTTTTTTTGAATCCAGGCCAGGTCCTTTTCGCGCGTCGCCGCATTAACGATAAGCCGGAACCAGGACTCGTGCATGAAATAGACGATGAGGTCATCGATGACGCCGCCATTGTCATTCAGCATGGCGGTATATAGAGCCTTACCCGGGCTTTGCAGTTTAGCGACGTCGTTCGCCAGCAGGTAACGCAGAAATTCGCGGACGCGATCGCCGCTGAGGTCGACGATGGTCATGTGCGAGACGTCGAATGCGCCCGCGTTGTTGCGCACCGCGTGATGCTCTTCTTTTTGCGAGCCATAGTGGAGCGGCATGTCCCAGCCGCCAAAATCGACGATCTTCGCGCTGGCAGCGACATGTTGGGCAAACAACGGTGTTTTCAGTCCCATCTCGAATATGTTTTCCAAGGCCAAATAAAAAGGCGACAGACCTCGCGATCTGTCGCCCCTCTGTCCTTGGAAACCTGAGAGATTAATAGCCAACGGCCATACTCCCCTTCGGTGGGCCGTTTTTCGACCGCTCTCCAGAGCCAATCAGCGCGCACAGTCCTTTTGCCTGAGCGTTTCCGAGCGAGTTGCGCCTTCGGCGCCCCGCGTTGCCGTGAGCAATACGGGGTCTCTTCTGAGCACGCTATCGATTGGTGCGCGCATGATAGCCAAAGGTTTGCCCGGTTGCCAGCGATGCGTGCAACGGTAACAATGCGCGCATGCGTATACTTCAAAAGACAATACTCCTGGTCACCATTTGCTCTCCGGCCACCTTGGCTGCGGCCAGCGATGACTTCAATGTACTGATGCACCAGGCCTGGGAGGCGCGGCTCGCGAACGACCCGGTTTTCGCATCGCAGCTCGGCGACCGGCGCTACAACGATCGCTGGGCGGATCAGAATATCGAGGCGATAAGCACTCGACAGGCACAAGAGCGCGATTTTCTGCGCCGCGTCTACGCCATCGATCGCGACGCCCTGGCGGCTAATGACCAGCTGAATTACGAATTATTCCGCCGTGAGCTGCAATACAGGGTGGACGAATTCCAGTTCAACGGCCACCTGCTGCCTTTCAGCCATCGTGGCGGTGTGCAAAACCTTGAGGAAAATGCCACCAGACTGTCATTCGAGTCAGTGCAGGACTACGACGACTGGCTCACGCGCTTGAGTGAGGTTGGCAGCGTTATCGAACAAGCGATAAAGCTCGCTGAGCAGGGGCGGAAAACGGGCTACATGCCAGCGAGCATCCTGATGCAGCGCATCCCGAGCCAGATTTCAGCGCAGCTGGTGAGCGATCCCGAGGCGAGCCCTTTCTACAAGCTGTTTGCAGACTTGCCGGCGACGATTTCTGATGCCGAGCAAACACGTCTGCGCGCCAGGGCGCTGGATACCATTCGCAATACCATCTTGCCGGCCTATCAAAGACTCGCCCGGTATTTCTCCGAGACCTACCTGCCGGCCTGCCGCGACAGCATTGGACTGTCGGTGCTGCCCAATGGCAGCGCCTGGTACGAACAACGTGCACGCCGCTTCACGACCACGCCGATGTCGCCAGATGAGATTCATCGTCTCGGCCTCGATGAAGTGCGCCGCATTCGCGATGCGATGCAGGCGATTATCGACGAAGTTGATTTTTCCGGCAGCTTCCAGGACTTTTTGGTGTTCCTGCGCAGCGACCCGCAGTTTTATTTCGACAACCCCGACGACCTGTATGAGGCGTACCTCGCGACCAGCAAGCGCATTGACCCGGAACTCGTGGCACTGTTCGGCAAGCTGCCGCGCATGCCCTATGGTGTGAAACCCATTCCCGACTCGATCGCACCCGATACGACGACGGCGTATTACACCCAGCCGGCCGCCGACGGCAGCCGCGCCGGCATTTACTGGGTCAATCTTTACAAGCCGGAAGTCAGGCCGAAGTATGAAATCGAAGTGCTGACCGTGCACGAGGGCATGCCCGGCCATCACCTGCAAATTGCCTTGCAGCAGGAACTCGGCGAGTTGCCGAATTTCCGACGCTACGGCGGCTTCACCGCATTTGTCGAAGGCTGGGGCCTCTACAGCGAGAGCCTTGGCTACGATCTCGGCTTGTATAAGGACTCGTACTCCCGCTTCGGGCAGCTCACCTACGAAATGTGGCGCGCGGTCCGGCTCGTGGTTGACACCGGCATTCATTACAAGGGCTGGACTCGAGAACAGGCGATCGACTTCTTCAAGGACAATGCGGCCAAGACCGAGCTCGATATCGTTAACGAGATCGATCGCTACATCGGTAATCCCGGGCAGGCGCTGGCCTACAAGATCGGTCAGCTGAAAATGCAGGCCATCCGCCAGCGCGCCGAGATTACGCTCGGTGAGAAGTTCGATGTGCGCGCATTCCATGACGAACTGCTCGGTGCCGGCGCGCTGCCGCTCGATCTGCTTGAGCAGCGCATGGACGCGTGGATCGAAAAAGCCCGCTAGGAGGCGGCCATGCCGGCGACTGCCGATCTGGGTCGAGTGGCTGCTTTTCGTGGTTGCAGCAACTCGCGCACCTGCTTTCCAGAAATACAAATAGGCTGGAAACGGCCGAGGCCGTCAGTCGGACAAGTACACGTTCGCTTTCGCCGTCTTGCTCGACAAAATGTAGAAGGCTGTATCCAGGCTCAAGAGCTGATATTCCAGTGCTAGTATTAAGTGCGTTGGCCGAGGGAGAGAACAACGATCTGGATGGCTGGCGGCACGCTCATCAGAAATACTTTGAGCGAATTGGCGGTTTCGACCCTGACATAATGCTCGTTTGCGAGCGCATCGGGCTTGTACACGAGTATTGATGAGTACCACGATGGGGAGCAGGTTCGCAGACGCCCTGAACCGGGATTGCTACTGTATCGGTGTCGACAGGCAAGCGCTGCGCGACCGGCTGAGTGCCGATCTGCGGGATTCCGGCCTGCCGGAAAAGCTCCTGGACGCGAACAGCCACCTGTTCGCGATGTCACCGGTCTTTCTGGGGCATGAGCATCTGCATGCAATGGAGCAACTCATTCGGGCGGTCGAAACGGTTGTCGCACACAGCGCCTATCGACAAGCTGTTCAGGCAACCGCACCCGTCCCGACGCAGCAGGACTTTGGCCCACGTGGGGTCTTCTTTGCCTACGACTTTCATCTCGGGGCGGATGGGCCGCAACTGATTGAGATCAACACCAATGCGGGTGCGGTACTGCTCAACCTGTACCTCGCCGCGGCCCAACACGCCTGTTGCGAGGAAGTCGTCACGTTTTTTGGCGGCAAGACCAACTTCGCTGCCGCTGAGCGCGAGCTGGTTGCGATGTTTCTAAAAGAATGGTCGTCACAGCGTCCGGACCGCGAACTACGCACGGTTGCAATCGTCGATAAGGACCCGCCCACACAGTTCCTGTATCCGGAGTTCCTGCTGTTTCAGGCGCTGTTCGAACGCCACGGCATCGACGCCGTCATCGTCGATGCCGGGGATCTGGTCATCGACAGCGATGCGCTGAACGCGCACGGGCGAACTATCGATCTCGTCTATAACCGCCTCACCGACTTTTACCTGCAGCAGCAAGAATCCGCCACGCTGCACACCGCCTGGCAAAAAGGTCTTGTCGTGCTGACGCCCTCTCCGCTGCATTACGCGCTGTATGCCGACAAGCGCAATCTGCCATTGCTCTCTGATGCAGGCCGGCTCAGGGAGTTCGGCATCGACGAGGACACGGTCGCAACGCTAAGCCACTCGCTGCCGGAAACGCTTGCGGTTACGCCCGACAATGCAGCGGAACTCTGGTCCAATCGCAAACGTTATTTTTTCAAACCCGCGACCGGCTACGGCAGCCGCGGGGCCTACCGCGGCGCCAAGCTCACAAAAAGGGTTTGGGATGAGATCATCCACGCCGACTACATCGCCCAGACCATGATCCCGCCGAGCGAACGGCAACTGATGATTGGCGGCGAGAAGCAGTCGCTCAAGCTGGACATTCGCTGCATCACCTACGAGGGCCGGATTCAGCAGCTATCGGCAAGGCTCTACCAGGGGCAGACTACCAATCTCCGCACACAGGGCGGTGGGCTGGCCACGGTTTTCCCGACGCCGGGCGGTCACTGCTTCTGCCAGTAATCCGGGTCGCCCGCATGGCGGCCTCCTACGTAAGCAATTCCTTCAGGCAGTCGGCCAGGATCTGCAGGCCTTCATCGAGCGTGTCGTCCGAAATAGTCAGCGGCGGCAACAGCCGGATGACATTGCTGTGGACGCCGCAGGACAGCAGGATCAGGCCTTTTTGCGGCGCGAGGCCGACCAAGGCCTTGGTCAGGTCGGCATCCGGTTGCGCCGCATCGCCATTTTTGACCAGCTCGATTGCAATCATTGCGCCCCGGTCGGCGCGAATTTCTCCAATCACCAGCGGGTAGAGTTTTTGCAGTGCTTGCAGTTTGGTCTTCGCGCGCCGGCCGATCGCCGCGGCGCGATCGACCAATCCTTCCTGCTCGATCACGTCGATGACCGCAAGTGCTGCCGCGCAGCCTACCGGCGAACCCGCGTAGGTGCCGCCGAGTCCACCCGGCAAGGGCGCATCCATGATCGCGGCCTTGCCGACGACTGCGGCGAGCGGGTAACCGCCTGCAATACCCTTTGCCGTCGTGATCAAGTCCGGCTCGACGCCAGCATGCTCCGAGGCGAAGAATTTGCCGGTGCGCCCGAAACCGGTCTGGATCTCGTCGCCGATCAGCACGATGCCGTGCGCATCACATAGCTCGCGCAAGGCGAGCATGAATTCGTTCGGTGCCGGGTAAAAACCACCCTCACCCTGCACCGGCTCGACAATGATCGCCGCAACGCTTTCCGGTGCAATATCAACCTTGAACAGGGTCTTCAGTGCCTTGAGCGATTCCTTGACGGACACGCCATGAAACGGGATCGGGAACGGCGCATGGAAGACGCTGCCCGGGAATGGCCCGAACAGTGTTTTGTAAGGCGCAACCTTGCCGGTCAGGCCCATCGTTAGCAGCGTGCGTCCGTGGAAGCCTCCGTTAAACGCGATAACACCCGGACGGCCCGTATGCGCGCGCGCAATTTTCACCGCGTTCTCGACGGCCTCGGCGCCTGTGGTTACGAATATCGTTTTCTTGGGCGAGTTCCCGGGCGCCAGTTGGTTCAATGCTTCCGCGAGACGCACCGCGCTGTCGTACGGCGCCACCATGACGCAAGTGTGGCTGAAGCGCTCAACCTGCTCTTTGACAGCGGCCAC
Organism: uncultured Woeseiaceae bacterium; assembly: GCA_964533065.1. GTDB lineage: Bacteria > Pseudomonadota > Gammaproteobacteria > Steroidobacterales > Woeseiaceae > UBA1847. Next base: position 8,430 of record CAZHLE010000012.1, read on the forward strand.
GACGGCTGGGTGACTATGGCCGGTATTGCACACGGCAATACCCATCGCAAAATCCACATAGCGATTCCCTTCGATATCCCAGAGCTCGGCATTGCGCGCCCGGGCGACGAATATTGACGCTACCTGGCCTTGCCCGCGAGGGAATGCGGCCGCCTTGCGCGACGCCCAGTCCGCGTTGCTCATCGGCGACTTACTGGATTTATTCGGTCTCACAGCACTCATTCAAAATCCCTCAAAGCAGGAGATCAGTGCCACAAAGTTTACTCGCTCCGGGCACAAATCAAAATTCGATCGAGGTTTGCTTGTTGGCCGGGAACTCATGTCTCGCGATGCGGGTGCGTTCTTCCGGGCTCGCGCTGGCATCATAAATCTGGTCAATACGCTCAAGGCGCGGGCGCAGGCCGGCGCGATTGGCAATCTGGATATTGAGCCCCGGTCGCGCATTCATCTCCAGCATCAGCGGACCGAGCTGACTGTCGATCACCATATCCACGCCAAGATAGCCCAGCCCGGTCACCTCGTAGCCGCGCGCCGACGACTGCAGGATGAAATCCCAGTGCGGAATGCGCAGCCCCGCGATCAATGCACCCGTTTCCGGATGTTCTTGCACGAGACCGTTGGACAGCACGCCCGCAAGAGTTTCGCCAAGACTAATGTCCACGCCCGCGCCGACTGCGCCCTGGTGCAGGTTCGCCTTGCCGTCGGATGCGCGGGTCGGCAGCCGTACCATCGCCATCGCGGGGTAGCCGCGGTAGACGATCACGCGCACATCGGGCACGCCCTGGTAACTGACTGCGGCGAACACGGGATCGAACTGCACGCAGTACTCGAGCAGGGCCTTGTCCGGATTGCCGCTGAGGCTGTATTGGCCGCTGACAATATTGGAGATGTGATGTGCGATCTCGGATTCCGTGATCATCAGGCCACTCGACAGCCAGAAGGCGTCACGCCGTCGCTGGCTGCGCCCGGTAATGACCAGGATGCCATCGCCACCGCTGCCCTGGGCCGGCTTGACGACGAATTTTTCGTGCTCGGCAACCAATCCGGCGAAAGTCTTGGCATCGTGCTGGTTGTCGATCACACCGTAGAGCGCCGGCACCGGCATGCCCGCCGCGATCGCAATCTCCTTGGTGAGCACCTTGTCATCCACCAGTGGATACAAATGGCGCGGATTCAGTCGCGAGATGAAATTTCCGTTGCGCTCATTCAGGCCGAGCACACCGGCTTGATGCAGTTTTCTCGCCAGCGCGAACATCAAATATCAGCCAGCGCCTTGAAACGTCGCAATTCGAGCAGCCGGTAGCCCGTATACCTGCCGGCGAGTATGGTCAATGCCAACGCCACGAGTAGCAATTCGGGGAAGGTGAAGATCAGGTGCTCGAGCCACGAAAGACCCATGCATACGTAGGCCGCTACCGCAACCAGCAGGCTGCCGAGACCGGCGCGAATCGCATCTGCAGCACCGCGCTCTTCCCAAAGTACCGACATGCGCTCTATCGTCATCGCAATAATTACCATCGGGAACAGTGCAACCGATAGTCCGGTTTCCGCTCCCAGGCGATGCGACACGAGGCTGATGAGCAGCATGAGCATCACCACCACAATCAGCACCGCACTGAGTCGGGGTACCAACAACAGCCGCAATCGCTCCAGCAGGAAGCGAATGCTCAGACCGAGCGTAATCAGAAAGCAAAACAGCACAACACCCCAGAACAGCTTGGTCTCCCGGAAAGCGAGTGCGATCAGCACCGGCATGAAAGTCCCGAAAGTGTCTATGCCAATGAAATTGCGCAGGAACACCATGACCAGCGCGCCGATCGGAATCATCATCAGCACGCTGTAAACCGCCTGGGTCTTGATCGGCAGGCTGTACAGGGAGAAGTCGCTCAAACTGATTCCGCGCTGCTCGGCCTGCGAACCGGCGATCGTAACTGTGTCGATATGGTTATCCTGCACAGCGAAGCTCACTTTCACGTTGCTGCCGCCTTCGACATACACCAGCGGCTCATTGCCGCGCCACCAGACCAGGAAGTTCTCCGGCAGATTTTCTGCGCCGGTCGAGGGATTGAAATAACGCCAGTCGTTGCCGTCGTGCACCTCGAGCCAGGTGATCATTTGTGCATTGCTCTGCCAACCTTCCAGTCGCAGGCCATGCACGGCGCGTGCCGGGAAGCGCGCATACGCCAGCATCGTGGTAATAGTCTGCACGAAATCGGCACTCGTCTTGGCCTGCGAACGCAACAACTCGACGTTTGGGTCCGGTGACGGGTGGTTCATGCGGCGCAACAGTTCAACAGTAAACGAGGCGGTGTCCGCGGAGTGCTCTTTGACCTCAGCAACAAGCACCTCGACGGCGGTCCGGAATGGTTCGTTGATGGTGGGCAAGGGCGGAAATGGCGGCGTCGTATCCGATTGCCTGTTGCTCGCATCGGCAAACAGCGAGATGCGGTAGTAGATCGTCTGTGGACCGTCGGCTCGCCGAATGGCCCATTGTGCTTCTCGGCCGCCGGAGCCGTAGTTCAGGCTGAAACCATAACCGCGCGACACGGGATTTTCATTCAGGGTTCGAAAACCGGGCATCAGCGTCGGAACGTGCAGATTGACCTTGATCGAGCCGGGACCGCTGTCAAAACTGATGGCAGCTTCGATGGTCCAGACCGGCGTTTCCTGGTCGCGCTGCACGGGAAAACCCAGCGCCAGCCACTTGTAAGCGAACACCGATATACCGACGACGACAAGTCCGGCCACCAGAACATAAGTATACTGATTCTTCAATCTTCCCCCCGTCAGCGCCCGGTTCCCAGGGCAACTTTGACGATGTGCTCACGAACCGGCCCACTGTGATTGAACAGCCACATGCCGGTTGTACGCAATTCTTTTAAGAGTGCGGAGTTTGTCGTAAACAGGCGATTCAAACCAGTCATAAAATGCAGCATTGTGGCGTTTGCACCCTTGCGGGCGCGCTCATAACGCCTCAGCACCGGCCGGTCACCAGGATGCTCACCCTGCTGCAGCGCAGTGCCGATCACATCCGCAAGACATGCTGCGTCTTGCAGGCCCAGGTTGGCACCCTGCCCCGCGAGCGGATGCACGGCATGCGCGGCATCGCCGACCAGCGCAATACCGGCCTTGACGTAATCCTCGGCATGCCGCGCGCGCAGTGGAAAAATGCCGCGCGGGCCCGCAATACGGAGCCGCCCAAGGACGTAGTCCGAGGCGACGCCAAGCGCAGCTCCGACTTCGTCGTCGGCCGCGTTCATGGCCCACTGCGCCTCTGCTTCGTTGGTCGACCAGACCACGGAAATCCGTCCATCCGCGAGCGGCAACATGCCCAGCGGCCCGCTCGACAAAAAGCGCTGCCGGGCGACGTTGGCATGCGGCTGCTCGGGCTTTAGATGCGTCACGAACGCGAACTGCTCATAGTCCCATTCACGGCTTTCGATTCCCGCGCATTCGCGCACGACCGAGTGTGCGCCGTCCGCCCCGATCACGAGGTCAGCCTCGATCCTGCGGCCATCACGCAGAACAACAACGTGGCCATTTTTCCCGGCCTCAAGCGATTCGATCGGCGCTGAAAATACCATGTTTACCGGCAGCTTCCCGACCACGCCCAGCAGGGCGTCGACAAGCAAGGAATTTTCGACAATGAATCCGAGTTGTGGCACGGCAAAGTCCGCTGCATCGAAACTCAGGGAGTCGCCGCTGTCCGCCGTTCCCGATTCGTCCCAGACCAGCATGCGGTCGTAGGCACAAACCCGCGCTGCCAATACCGCTGGCCACGCTCCAATTTCCTGCAAAAGCTCTGCAGACCCGGTCGCAATTGCGGACACGCGCAATGCGAACTCATCATCGGCACGATAAACTGCGCGTGCCTCGGCATCGACCAGTGTGAGTTTCAGCTGTTCGCGTTGTTTGCCCTGCATCAGCATCGCCGCCGTCGCCAGTCCTGCAACGCCGGCGCCAACAATGACCACATGAAACGATTTATTCATGGCAGCGGCACGCCACGTGACAGTCGCGGCAACCGCCCGGCGAGTCCCATCGTGTGTCGCGCGAACAGCGAGCGAACGCCCGGCACCAGGTCGAATCCCAGCATGCCGAGGCCACGTGCTGCACGTATGGGCGCACTGTTACTGGAAAACAGCCGGATCAGCCCTTCGGTAAAACCAACCAGTTTGGACTGATCGCTCTTGCGCCACGTTGCGTAGTGGCGCAGGAGCTCGGGATCGTCGAGGCCGTAGTCGGCGATACAGTCACAGAGCGCTGCGACATCACGCAGCCCGAGGTTGAACCCCTGCGCCGCAACCGGATGCAGGCCGTGCGCCGCGTTACCGATCAGCACGGTCCGCGTGGCGGTCAGGCGCATGGCCTTGCTCAGCACCAGCGGATAGGCGGCACGTTTACCGACGCGCGAAAACACACCGAGGCGATAACCGAACGCAGCCCGCAACTCAGCCAGGAATGCCTGGTCGTCGAGTCCCAGAATGCGGCCAGCATCGCTCTCCGCGACATTCCAGACGAATCCGGCACGGCCGTCAGCAACGGGCAACAGCGCCAGCGGCCCTTGCGATGTAAAGCGTTCGTAGGCGCAATGCTCCATCGACTTCTCCGGCAACAGGTTGCCAACGATAGCTTGCTGCCCATAACGCGTGTGCTGTGCACCGATGCCAGCCATACCGCGCAACGACGACTGCGCGCCATCGGCCGCGACCAGCAGGCGTGCCGTCAGTTCCTGCTGCGCACCATCCACCGGTTGCACAACGACGGTTGCGTGCTGCGGCCCGAGCCGGGCACTTGTGATCTGCGCGGGACAAATAAGGTCCAGTCCGCTGACCGCATCGATAGCTCGCTTGAGCGTTGCGCCCAGTACACGATTGATGACCACGTAACCAAGCGCCTCGACGCCCTGCTCTGCCGCATCGATATGCGAAAAACCGAACTGCCCCTGATCCGAGACATGAATGCGCCGCACCGGCGTCGCCGCCGCCACGATCTCGTCCCAGAGGTGCATGGCCTCGAACATGCGTTGCGTGCTTCTGGAGAGCGCAGTCGAGCGATCATCGAAACTTGGCTGCAAAGGCGCCGTGCGCGGCACTGGCTCGACAACCGCGACCCGGAGCGACAGCGGCGCCAGGGCGAGCGCGAGGCTCGAGCCGATCATGCCGCCGCCAGCGATAATGATGTCGTACTTCATGCGCGTTGCATCAGAGACTCAATATCGTCCGGGTCCTTGACCAATCCCTTGCTGAGCACGTCCGGGCCATTGCTGGTCACGACGACGTCGTCCTCAATGCGTATGCCGATGCCGCGCCAGCGGGCCGGGACCTTGCGCGTGTCCGGGATGTACAGGCCAGGCTCGACCGTGGTGGCCATACCCGGCTCAAGCAATCGCCATTCGTCGCCAACTTTGTAGTCACCGACATCGTGTACGTCCATACCGATCCAGTGGCCGGTACGATGCATGAAAAACTCTTTATAGGCTTCGTCCTTGACCAGGCGCGCGAGCGACCCGCTAAGCAGACCGATCTTTTTCAGTCCGCGCGTTATGACCTCGACCGCCGCATCGTGTGGTTCATTCCAGTGATTGCCCTTGCGCGTCTTTTCGATAGCGGCGAGCTGTGCCTCGAGCACCATTTCGTAAATCGCCCGCTGTTCCGGGCTGAACCGGCCGCTTACCGGGATTGTCCGGGTCACGTCGGACGCGTAGTAGTCGAGTTCGCAGCCCGCGTCGATAAGCAACAGGTCGCCATCCCGCAGCACATTGTGATTGTCGACATAGTGCAGGGTACAGGCGTTGATGCCGCCGCCAACAATCGGGCTGTACGCGGGCCAGGCCGCACTGCGACGGAATTCGCCTACGTACTCGGCCTCGACCTCATATTCGTACAAGCCCGGGCGTACAAACTGCATGGCCTGGGTATGCGCCCGAACCGCAATTTTGGCCGAACGGCGCATGGCCGAAATCTCCTCACGACTCTTATATAGGCGCATGTCGTGCAGCAGGTGATCAAGAGCAATAAACTCACGCGGCGTGTGTACGCCCCGTGCCCCCCGCCCGCGCAGCGAATTCAGCCAATCGGCAATACGTGCATCGAAATCCGCGTACAGTCCCATGGTGTAATACACGCGGCTACAGGATTCCATGATGCCGGGCAGGATGTCGTCGATGTCGTCGATCGGGAATGCGTCGTCCGCGGCAAAGTCCTGGATCGCCCCCCCCGGGCCGGCACGCTTGCCATCCCAAAGCTCTTTTTCGGCATCGTGGTCACGACAAAACAACAGGTACTCGCCGTTGTCGCGGCCGGGAGCCAGCACGATCACCGCATCCGGCTCCGCAAACCCGCTCAGGTAATAGAAATCACTGTCCTGTCGATAGCGATACTCGACATCCCGGCTTCGAATCCGCACGGGCGCGGCCGGCAGGATAGCTATGCCGCCGGCACCAACCATGCGCATGAGTTGGTCGCGACGGCGAGAAAACTCCTTGCTATTCATTGCGTGCTACCCACCTGGCCTAGTGCAGCGAATCGACGGCCGGATCATCGCCGGCCTCACGCAGGTCCGCCAGTTCCTCGAAGGCGAGCTGGGCGGCAACGCGTACAAATTCAACCAGTTCAAAGTAGGCCTCGTCGTCAGACCCCTCATCGTCATCCTCGTCTGCCGCCGCACGGGTAATCTGCAGCATGTCGCGGATAATGTCGGCCAGTGGTTCGGCCTGCAGCCGGGCCCGCAGCTCGGCTCCATGCTCACCGCTAACCAGGCCATGCAGGAAGCCCTCGCACCAGTGCGCCAGCGCCGTTGCGCGCTGGGCCGGCGAATCCCCGTCATCTGGCAACAGCGGCGAAAAAGCAGACATTCTTTCGGCGAGCTGTTGGTAGGTGGTGGCAAACAAGGCGCCCAGAAGGCCTTCGCACTCCACTCGCAGCGCATCCGCCTGGTTCGTGCCCTCGAGCACCTGCTTTAGCCAGTCGAAGCCACTGTCCGCGCCGGCGATCGCGAGCCGGCCCGATAACAGGCCGTGCGTTTGCGACGCGTCCCAGCTTGCACCGCAGCGGCGCAGCGCCTGATCCAGTGTGCCGTGGTCAATTGCCTGTTCCATCACTTTGATTTCCCAAACATTCATGCTGCACGCATGATCCCATGGTTTGCCTGCGCTGGCCACGCCAGTCATAACTCCCTAAATCGCGATTGCTTCTGCCGGGATGCCTGACTATATTGCTGCCATGGCCAAAGACATGAATTCAACATTCGAGCATGAGCTGAAACGCCTTGAAAAACGGGTGGATGCGCTGGTGCGCGTGTGTGACCAGCTGCAGGATGAAAACAAATCCCTGAAGCAACGGCAAGACGTGCTGACTGCTGAACGTGCCAACCTGTTGCAAAAGAACGAACAGGTGCGAGCACGTGTTGAGGCGATGATCGGCCGATTAAAAGCAATGGAGCAAGGATCCTGAAATCATGAGCAACCCCACGGCCCAGGTGAGTGTCCGGATTCTGGACAAGGAATACCAGGTAGCTTGCCCCGCAAACGAACGCACCGACCTGCTCGATTCGGCGGAAGTACTGAACGCCAAGATGCGCGAGATTCGTGACAGCGGCAGGATTGTCGGCCTCGATCGTATCGCGGTTATGGCCGCTCTCAATATGGCAAATGATTTGTTGCATGCGCAGGCGCGCGACCGGGTCATTGAAGGCGATGTCAGCGCACGCCTCAGGAATATATCGGACCGGGTTGAGTCCGTACTGGGTGGATCTCAACAACTGGATTTTTGAGTCGCGAGAATGTACAAAGGTTATGGCGCCTCCTGCGGTGTTCGATACTGATCTGGAAACCTTTCGACCCTAACTTTTCATTTCGGGGTCATGCACTGTCGGCAGCATATGAGCAAGGCTGCGCAAGCGGTAAGCCTTTTGTTGTCACGGCTAGCCCCACCTGTTGCTCCGGTTCGAGAGCGACGGTCAGTAACGGCACAGGCGGGAGGCGCTTTTCTTGAAAGCACAAATGCGTCAAAGCGCGCTTCGCGCGCGACGCGCGATGAGCGAGGCAAGTCGCAACATCGCCAGCGCGAAAATCTGCTCCATGCTGATTCGATCACACGAATTTTTCGCCGCCAAATCTATCGCGTGTTATTTGCCGATGGCTGACGAAGTTGACCCGACCCGGATCATCAAGCGCGCATGGTGCGCAAAAAAGCGCATTTTCTGCCCGGTGACCGAAAAATCCGGAAAAATGTTTTTCCGGCGGCTGGAGCCCGATACGACGCTCAAGCGAAACCGGTTCGGCTTATGGGAGCCGGTCGACGGAGAAATCATCGGACCGAGACAACTCGATCTCGTCATCACGCCGCTGGTTGCGTTCGACGACGACAACAATCGTATCGGCATGGGAGGCGGCTATTTCGATCGCTACTTCGCATTTCAAAAACGCTCGACACGGTGGGCACGCCCGAAACTCATCGGCCTGGCTTTCGCTTGCCAAAAAGTCGAGAAAATCCCCGCAAACCCTTTAGATATACGGCTTTGCGCCGTTGTAAGCGCTGGCGACTAGCCGAAATTCTGGCGCCGTTTTTTGGCCACTCGTCACTTTCCACCGCTGCTCTGCGAACGAAAAATTATCTTTGGCGAGCGCAACAGGTGGCCCGGGATTTTGCGCGTGACTTTGCGGTCGACATCACAGAGGCAACAATTTCGCGCCGTGACTTTTCGCAGCGAACGGGTTTCTCATCGAGCAGATTTTCTCGGCAGACGATTTTCAGCGCCAATTTCAGCTCGATTCCGGCGATTTCAAAGTGTTAATTGCGTCACCTAACTTGCTGGATTTTTTGCTTTTGTTGTATATACTCGACCCCGGGTACCCGACACGGAGAAACAAAGATGGCTACCAAAAAGAAGTCCAGTAAGAAAGCAAGTGCAAAGAAAGCAGCGCCAAAAAAACGCGCAGCTAAAAAGAAAGTCGCGAAGAAGAAAGTAGCGAAGAAGAAGACCGCCAAGAAAAAGGCGAAAAAGAAAGCTAAGAAGAAGACCGCCAAACGCAAGACGAAACGGAAAGCCAAGAAGTAGGCTGCCCGCTTATGAAGCGTTAGGCTTTGGGCTTCGAAGAAGTTTGGTCTTCTTCCAGCGCAACGAAAGTGCCCGCAAATGCGGGCACTTTTGTATGTAGAATAAGAGCGGCCTATGGATGCAACAGATAAAAAACGCGCCGCCGCAAAAGCGTCACTCGAATTCATCCAGCCGGGCACCGTGCTGGGTGTCGGAACCGGTTCTACTGTAAATTTCCTTATCGAATTGTTGCCCGGCATCCGCGATCGCGTCGATGCCGTCGTATCGAGCTCGCAGACCTCAACCGCATTGCTCGAAGCACAGGGCTTCGAGGTATTGACACTGAACGAGGTCGGCGATATTGATCTCTACATTGATGGCGCCGACGAGGCAAATAAGCACCTGCAGCTCATCAAGGGCGGCGGCGGTGCACTGACGCGCGAAAAGGTGCTGGCCGGCGCGGCACGACGCTTCATTTGCATCGTCGATGATTCGAAACTTGTCGGCATGCTCGGTGGTTTTCCGCTGCCGGTCGAAGTCATACCCATGGCGCAGGCGTTCGTCGCCCGCAGGCTTATGAAACTGCGCGCGCAGCCGATCTGGCGGGAAGGCTTCGTGACAGACAATGGCAATCACATTCTCGACGTGCACGATTTCCCCATCAGCAACCCTCTCGAAATGGAAACCCGCATCAACCAGATTCCGGGCATCCTGACCGTCGGAATATTTGCCCATCGGGCCGCCGATATCCTGCTCGTCAGCGGTGAGACCGGTGTAAAGGAAATGCGGGCCTGATTTCTTGCCGCGATGCAAGCCGTTTATTTCACTCTGGTCGCCGCCATCCTGTACCTGGTATCAAACTGGGTGGTCGAGCGCCTGGAAATTGCGGCCGGCCGCCGCTTTCAATACCGATCCCTGCTGTTTTTCGGCATCCTGCTGACACTCGCCACGATGAGCTTTTACCTGATCCGCCTGTATACGGGTAAGCCCTGATTTACCCCTGAATTGTTGTTGGCTAGCGTGGCTTGATCCAGCTACTGCGGTAGGGACAGCCAATGACTGATAACAACAACGATCGTAGCAACTCAACACCAGCGGCAAATGATGACCAGGAGATGCTGCCCTTGATGCAGCGGATTCTGGACAATCCTTTTCTTTTGCTTGTACTTGGCGTTTCCATACCTGCGGTTTTCTACCTTATCTGGGGGATCATCGAGATCACCCAGATTCCGATAGCCGATTAGATTAATAGGGAGGGTACGCCATGGCCATTACACCGCCGACCGAGCGGATTTGGTGGCGACAACCGATCGCCAAAGTCGAACTCGTCTGGATCATTATCGCTTTCACCTGGGGCCTGATCATGTTTTTTATGATGATCTTCTGGCACGGGGCCGGCGAGCAGAACCTGTCCAGTGAGGCTTACAAGATCAAGCCAGAGCGCTTCGCCGCGCATGCGCAGAAAATGATCGACGAGCACCAGGTACGAACCGAGTCGGGATTCCCCGTGGTGCGCCCACCCCCCGGCAGTGACGTCTACCTCATCGCCCGACTGTGGCAGTGGTGGCCAATCCTAGAGCTGGAGAAAGATCAGAGCTATCGCTTGCACCTGTCGTCGATGGACTGGCAACACGGATTTTCACTGCAGCCGGTCAACATCAACCTGCAGGTCCACCCGGGATACGACATGGTCGTCACCGTGAAACCTGACCAGGCCGGCGAATTCGGCATTGTCTGTAACGAATTTTGCGGGATCGGCCACCACTTGATGGTGGGCAAGATCTACGTCGTTGAGTAGGGAGCTGCCAACATGAGCAAGTTGTTCGATTATCGTACCTGCCCTACCACCGGGCTGCGTGTCGACCGCGGCGCCGAGAAACTAATTAAGGCAAACGCCGTTGCCGCCATCATCTTTCTCGCTATCGGCGGTTTGTTCGGCTTGCTCGTCGCGCTGACGCGCTGGCCCGCCGTGCACTTTCTCCCGGCTGACTGGTTCTACCTGGCACTGACCGCGCATGGTCTCGACGTATTGCTGGTCTGGATCATCTTCTTCGAGATGGCGATCCTGTATTTTGCCTCGGCAATTCTTCTCAACTGCCGGCTCGCCGGGCCCCGCTGGGCCTGGACCGGATTCGGCCTCATGCTGTCCGGCGCCCTGATCACCAACGTTGCGGTCCTGCGCGGCCAGTCCAGCGTCATGTTTACCTCGTATGTGCCGATGCAGGCTGAGCCGGCGTTTTACCTCGGCATCATCCTGTTCGCCGTCGGCGCGCTGATCGGCTGCTTCGTGTTCTTCGGTACCCTGGTTGTTGCGAAACGTGAGAGGACCTATGCGGGGTCAATTCCGCTGGTTACGTTCGGCGCGCTGACGGCGGCCATCATTGCCGTATTCACGATTGCCTCCGGTGCAATCATCCTTATTCCGACTCTGCTCTGGTCGGTGGGGCTGGTCGCGCATATCGATCCGCTCGTCTACAAGACCATCTGGTGGGCAATGGGCCATTCGTCACAGCAGATAAATGTCGCGGCGCATGTCGCGGTCTGGTACGCGATTGCCGCGATGGTCCTCGGTGCCAAACCACTGTCGGAAAAAGTCAGTCGCACGGCGTTCCTCATGTACATCCTGTTCCTGCAGCTCGCGAGCGCGCACCACATGCTGGTCGAGCCCGGCTTCAGCCCGGAGTGGAAGATATTCAACACCAGCTATGCGATGTACCTCGCAGTGCTCGGCAGCATGATTCACGGCATGACCGTGCCGGGGTCCATCGAAGCGGCGCAGCGCGCGCGCGGCCTCAACAAGGGCATGTTCGAGTGGCTGCGCAAAGCACCCTGGGGTAATCCCGCCTTCGCCGGCATGTTCATGTCGCTGGTGTTCTTCGGTTTTATCGGCGGTATTTCGGGTGTCGTCATGGGCACGGAGCAGATCAATATGATCATGCACAACACCCTCTACGTCCCAGGGCACTTCCACGGCACCGTGGTTGCGGGCACGACGCTTGCTTTCATGGCCATTACCTACCTGCTGATCCCGCTGATCTTCAGGCGTGAACTGGCGATGCGCAAACTCGCAACCTGGCAGCCTTACGTCTTCGGCATCGGCGTGGCCGGAATTTCCGTGTTCATGATGGGTGCCGGCACGCTCGGTGTCGCGCGCCGCCACTGGGACATGACCTTCGCAGACGCCCTGCTGCCGTTCGATTACCCGTCGGTCGCCTACCTGATGATGGCCCTCAATGGCATCTTCGCCATCATGGCAGCTATCGGCGGACTGATGTTCGTAGTGATCGTCGTCCGGTCGGTGTTCTTTGGGCGCAAGCTTCAAGAAGACGAAAAGCCAGCGTATCCGGAGGTACCGCCGCAGGCGGCCGCTGTCGCGCACTATGGCAGTGCCGAGTCGCCGCATATTCCGGGCACCGTATTCCTGGTCGGCATATTCTTCGTGGCCTTCGTGCTGTACTACTTCGTCAATTGGAAGTACCTGTCCGAAGTCTGGCCACTCAGCTAGGCCGGCACGCGATGAGGCCGCATCTTTTCGCCATGCTTGGCGCCGCCGCCTTAAGCCTGGCGGCGGCGCAGGCCGGCGCCGCCGATACGCCGTCTGCAGCGCAACCGTTCAGCCATGAAGCGGCCCTGCAGACGAGTCAGGAGGCGATCGGCCGGACGCTCGCCGATACCACGTTCCGTGACGCTCAGGGGCAACCGTTTCGCCTGCAGCAACTCGCCGGCAATCCGGTCATCGTCAGCCTGATTTTCACCAGCTGTCATCATGTCTGCCCGCTGATCACCCAAAATCTCGAGAAAAACGTGGCGATCGCTCGCGAAGCGTTCGGCGACAACGCGTTTTCGGTCGTGACCATTGGCTTCGACTGGCCAATCGACACGCCGGAGCAAATGCGGGTCTATGCATCCAGTCGTGGCATCGATAAGCATAACTGGCACTTCCTGAGTGGCGATGCGGAGTCCATCGCCACGATAACCCGCGATCTTGGATTTCACTATGCCACCAGCGCCAATGGCTATGACCATCTTTCGCAGACCAGCATTGTCGATCGCGACGGACGCGTTTACCGGCAGGTATACGGCCAGGACTTCGATGCGCCGGCCCTGGTCGAGCCACTGAAAGAACTGGTCTTCGACACGCCGGTCGAGGCTGGAATCATCCAACACTGGGTCGATACGTTTCGATTCTTTTGCACGGTCTATGATCCAAACAGTGGCCGCTACCTGTTCGACTACTCGATCTTCATGACCATCATCGTTGGCGTCCTGTGCCTGGGCGCTGTCCTGGCTTTCATCGTAATCGAGTGGCGGCGAGCGGTTTGAAACGCGGCATCCGACTACTGTTTGCGCGCGCTGAAGCCGTGCTCGAATGGGGTTTCGGGCAACGGCTGAACCCGCTGAGCTGCCTCGGCGCACTGGGCTGGTATTTCTTCTGGATCGTGGCGGGCTCCGGAATTTACCTGTACATTTTTTTCGATACCGGCATCACCAATGCCTATGCCTCCATCGAGGCCATGACTCACGAGCAATGGTATGCGGGTGGCGTCATGCGCAGCCTGCACCGTTATGCGTCCGATGCCCTCGTCGTCGTAGTGGTCTTGCACCTGCTTCGTGAATTCTCGCGCGACCGCCTGCGCGGCAAGCGATTCTTCGCCTGGCTGACCGGCGTACCCCTGCTCTGGTTCATCTATGTTTGCGGCATTACCGGCTATTGGCTGGTCTGGGACAAGCTCGCGCAGATGATCGCAGTCGCAACCACCGAGTGGCTCGACGCGCTGCCGTTTTTCGGCGAATCGATAGCCAACAATTTTCTGAACAGCAGCACCCTGAGCGGCCGCTTTTTTACCTTGATGGTATTCATGCACATCTTCGCGCCGCTGTTCATGCTGTTCCTGATGTGGCTGCACATTCAACGGCACGCGCAGGCCAAAGTGAATCCCCCGCGCGAACTCGCCATCGGCACTGCTGTGATGTTGTTGTTGTTGTCACTCGTCTATCCGGCGGTTAGCCAGTCACCCGCCGATCTTGATGTCGTACCGGCGAACGTGGCGCTCGATTGGTACTATCTGGCCGTCTACCCAATGCTCGATGTGATTCCCGGCGGCCAGCTCTGGTTACTGCTGGCTGGCGTCACGGTGCTGCTCGCCGTGCTGCCCTGGATGCCGCCCGCCAAAGCGGAACCGCCCGCCGTGGTCAGCCTCGAGAACTGCAATGGTTGTGCTCGGTGTTACCAGGACTGCCCGTTTAGTGCGATAACGATGCTGCCGCGCAGTGACGGCCTGTCATACGCGGTCGAAGCCGTCGTCAGTATCGACAATTGTGTGAGTTGTGGAATTTGCGTCGGTTCCTGCCCGACGGCCACGCCGTTTCGCCGCGCTTCGGCCATCGTGCCCGGCATCGAATTACCGGACTTCCCAATTATTGGTTTACGCGAGCGAACGATAGCTGCTTGCGCGAATATGCAGGGCAATGCACGCGTTGTCGTGTTTGCCTGCGAGCACTCGGGCGCCGAGTGCTTGCAGGGACCTGATGCAAGCCTCATAACCATGCCCTGTGTAGGTATGCTGCCACCCGCCTTCATCGATTTCGCGCTGTCACGCGGCTACGCCGACGGCGTGATGCTCGCCGGATGCGCACAGGGCGATTGCTATCATCGTCTCGGCAACGAGTGGACCCAGCAACGCATCGACAGCCTGCGGGATCCTTACTTGCGGCAACGCGTGCCTCGCGAACGGCTCACGAGCAGTTGGCTGGCTGGCAAGCCAAAGCAACGCAAACAGGCACTGGCTGATTTCATTGCACGCCTGCGCGCGTTGCCACAACGATCCAGCCAGCGAGGATCCGACCTTGCATAAGCTGGCGCGATACATCGTGCAGCTGCTCGCTTACGCAGCATTTGCCGCAGGCGTCGGCTATTTCTCGGTGGCGCCGAGCTATCAGTACGCGGACGCCACGTCCGCGGTCGTCAAGTTGTCGTTGAGCCATGCGACCAATCGTATCGAACCCTGCGTGCGACTGACGCCAGAGGAAGTGGCGGCACTGGCGCCTAATATGCGCCGTGAGGAGCAATGTGAGCGCGCCCGACTGCCGCTGCAAATTGAAATCGAACTCAACGGGGAAGTTGTCCTCGCCGCGGAGGCCGCGCCCTCCGGCGCATGGAATGACGGGCCCGCTTCCATCTACCATAAGTTCGCTGTGCCGCCCGGTGACCACCAGCTCTCCGCACGGCTCAGGGATTCCGATCGTACCGACGGCTGGGACTACGCCTATACTGAGGACGTACGCCTCACTGCCGGGCGTTATCTGAGCATTACCTTCAGGGCAGACAACGGAGGATTCGAATTCCGATGAGCCTGATTAAATGGAAAGAAGAATTCAGTGTTGGCGTACTTGAAGTCGACTACGACCACCAGGAACTGATTGAGCTGATCAACGAATTGCATGCTTCCGTAATGGAGGGCGTGACGCGTGACCAGGTGGTCGCAGGACTCGGCGAAATCTACGCACAGATTGCTGCACATTTCGCACTTGAAGAGAAGGTGATGCAGGAATCCCGCTACCCGTCTTTTGGCGAACACAAAATGGACCACGAGGCGCTGCTCGATGACTTGCGCGACATCATGGACGAAGTCGAGGACGACGGTGAATTTGACGAGACGCAGCTCGCTGCGGATCTCGACCGCTGGTTCAGCGAGCACTTCCGGACGCACGACGCCAAGCTGCACAAAAAATTCGGGCACTAGCGCACTGCGTGCGTCCAAATCGGCTACGCCGATTTGTCGAACAAGGTTCTCATCCTGGTGTCCCCACAAAAAAAACAGAGCCCCCGATTGCGGGCTCTGTTTTTATGGCTGGGGGACAAGGATTCGAACCTTGGTTGGCGGAGTCAGAGTCCGCAGTCCTACCGCTAGACGATCCCCCAAATCCCGGTAGTGGCAGAGCTCGATCTTATCGTTTCGAGTACTGCGTCGCGCGGCGAGCTTTGCGCAGACCAACCTTTTTGCGCTCTACCTCTCGCGCATCGCGCGTCACGAAGCCAGCCTTGCGCAGCAGCGGACGCATTGCTCCATCGTACTGCATCAGCGCGCGAGTCAGGCCATGGCGAATCGCTCCGGCCTGCCCGGTGGTACCGCCACCCTTGACCGTGACATTTACATCAAAGCGCTCAACGACGTTCATCAATTCCAGTGGCTGGCGTACGATCATGCGTGCCGTCTTGCGGCCGAAAAACGTATCCAGCGGGCGCTGATTCACCGTAATCTCGCCTTTGCCGGCGGTCAGAAACACCCGTGCCGTTGACGTCTTGCGCCGGCCGGTCCCATAAAATTGTGTGTCACTCATCTCTTTGCCTCTGTTCCAGAAACATCCGTTCTAGACATTGATTTCCAGTGCGATCGGCTGCTGTGCAGCGTGATCATGTTGCGGACCTTTATAGACGCGCAGTTTCTTGAACATCTGGCGACCCAGCGGACCCTTCGGCAACATGCCGTTAACGGCGCTTTCGATAACGCGCTCCGGTGCTTTCGCAAGCTGTTTTTCCAGTGAAATCGACTTCAGGTTGCCGACGTAACCGGTGTGGTGGTAGTAGATCTTGTCCTGCAGCTTTTTGCCGGTCACACGAACTTTCTCGGCATTCACCACAACGATGTAATCGCCGGTATCAATGTGCGGAGTGTACTCGGGCTTGTGTTTGCCACGCAGCCGGCGAGCGATCTCGGTCGCCAGGCGGCCCAGGGTTTTTCCAGTTGCATCAACCACGAACCAGTCGCGCCGAACCTCTGCCGGCTTTGCAGAAAACGTATTCATTATCTCTTCCGTAGGGAAATTAGTTCTAATCTGACCACAACCTGCCGGAGGGCCGAAAGGCGCGAAATTCTACTGTAGCAACCGTCCAGATGCAAACAATCAGGGTGATTCGGCAAAAAAACCAGCACCCGGGGTTTTTCACTGATTACTCTTTTATTTCAATTACTTATGAACATCCGTCGAGTTCTAGAACGCGTATTCCAGTGCCAGCGCAGTAAAGGTATCGGTTTTCTCCGTGCCAAGCGGCACATCCGAGTTGCTCTTTATTGTGTACGAGACCACCAACGCCAGGTTTCCGACCAGGCTGGCGGACAGCGCGGTTTTTGACTCCAGGTAGGTGTTTTCGGCGCCAGACTCGACCAACAGGTCCTGGGTAAACGTTGCCGTGTCACTCAGTTTCCACTCGTAATACAAGCCGCCGGTCAGGATGGCTTCGTTCTCGTCTGTGCCGTCCGCGAGCTCGGATTGCCGCGCACCGAGACCGACTTCGCCACTCAGCGTGTGCCGTTCCTTTTCAATCAGCCGACGGCCGTAGCCGACCGTTTGTGCGAACTGCTGGTCATAACCGCTAAAACGATCCTTTCGCCAGTTGAGACGACCGTAGAGGAAGTTGACTTCGGACAAATTGCGTTCGCTTTTCCATCCCGCAGCGTAAGCCTCGGCAGTCGTATCGCTGTCCTCGGTCGCAAAAATCGCAGAAGCATCGAACAAATGCGCCCAATTGCCTACCGTATAGCCAATTTCAAACGCGGTGTTCAGATTCGAATTGTCCGTATTGCCCGATGTTGCAAGGTAGCCGAGGCTCGCTTTGCCGGCCCACGGGCTCGATGGCGCTTCTTCCTCCGCAGCCATCAGCGGGGCGGCCATTAATACGCCAATCAACAAGGTGGTCGTTAACTTCATTACAGATCTCCCAGAAAACGGCCGCGGAGTATACGTTGGTAAATTTCCGCGCGCGAGTTTTTGCCACTTGGTCTGGGATATAATCTCGCCCATGCACGATCGCGCCCTCACGCCACTCGACCGATTACTCGCCGGCGTCGGCGATGCGCTGCGAATCATGACCCAGCCGGCCGACCGGTCGGCGCGACAAACCCCCGCCAGCAACGTAGAAGAAGCCGAACTCGACGAGCGGGCGAAAGCCCATGCGGCTGGCCTCATGCGTGTCAACCACGCCGGTGAAATCGCGGCCCAGGGCCTTTACCAGGGACACGCCGCCGTGGCACGCGACACGAACAACGAACAGCAAATGCAACAGGCCGCCGAGGAAGAACTTGACCATCTTGCCTGGTGCGAGCAGCGGCTCACTGAACTTGGCGCGACGCCGAGTCGGCTCAGCCCGCTTTGGTACACCGGGTCCTTTATCATGGGCGCGGCAAGCGGCATATTGGGCGACAAGTGGAGCCTCGGCTTCATCGCCGAAACCGAACGACAGGTTTGCGACCACTTAAGCCGTCATCTCGAAAAACTACCCGAGAACGATGCCAAGAGCCGCGTAATCGTCGAGCAAATGCGCATCGAGGAACAGCAGCATGGTGAGAATGCCATTGCGGCGGGCGCAACTACGTTACCGGAACCCGTACGGCAGCTTATGCGCTTTACATCCAAAATCATGACAACAACCGCGTATCACTTTTAACACACGCCGTAACAATGCAACGATCGCAGGTAAATCACGGACTTAGCTTGCCCTTCGACGCCATCTGTATTAAAAGAGATGGCGCAGCCGCGTAGAGGAATACCCTGAATGCAAACCACAGCAAAGACCCTAAGCGACGTCCCGGCAATTAACCGATTCTTAAGCTACTGCCGCGTACGCACCGTACCGTCCAAGACCGTCATGATTCACGCCGGTGACCTGCCCGATGTCCTGTATTACATTGTCGATGGTTCCGTCGAGGTGATGATCGAGGACGAAGATGGCAACGAAATGGTGCTCGCTTACCTGAACAAGGGGCAATTTTTCGGCGAGATGGGTCTTTTCTACGAGCAGCCGACCCGAAGCGCCTGGGTACGCACGCGCTCGGAGTGCGAAATTGCCGAGATGACCTATCCGCGTTTTCGCCAGATCGCCAGCGAGAGCCCGGGGCTGGTATTCGAGCTTGCTACGCAGCTCGCGACACGGCTCGACCGCACCAACCGCAAACTGGGCGACCTGGCGTTCGTCGATGTCACGGGCCGGGTCGCGCACGCCATCATGGATTTGTGCAGTGAACCCGATGCGATGACCCATCCCGACGGCATGCAGATCAAGGTCAGTCGCCAGGAACTCAGCCGCCTCGTCGGTTGCTCGAGAGAAATGGCCGGTCGCGTGCTCAAGGTTCTGGAAGACCAGGGCCTGGTATCGGCCAGCGGCAAGACCATCGTCGTATTCGGTGCACGGCCGCAGCGCAAACACTAGACTGCGCAAAAAAGGGGTCAGAGCCCTTTTTTCAAAAGGGCTCTGACCCCTTTTTTGTCCTACGAGGCTTTTTCGATTTCTGCCTTCATCGCTGCGATCGTCGCGGCGTAGTCTTTGCTGCCAAAGATCGCTGACCCGGCAACAAAGGTGTCCGCACCGGCCGCCGCAATGGCGCCGATGTTGTCGACTCTTACGCCACCATCAATTTCCAGTCGAATCTCGCGGCCGCTGCGATCGATAATCGCCCGTGCTTCGCGCAGCTTGTCCAGTGCCGCCGGGATAAATTTCTGGCCACCGAAACCAGGATTCACCGACATGATCAGCACCATGTCGATCTTGTCGATCACATGCTCAAGACAGGCCAGCGGTGTTGCGGGATTGAAGACCAGGCCGGCCTTGCAGCCTTCATCACGAATCAGCGCCAGTGAGCGATCGATGTGCCGGCTCGCTTCCGGATGGAAGGTGATATAGCTGGCGCCGGCTCTGGCAAAATCGGGAATGATTCTGTCGACCGGCTCGATCATCAGGTGTACATCGATTGGTGCTGCGATGCCATAGTTGCGCAGCGCCTCGCAGAGCAATGGGCCAATGGTCAGGTTCGGCACGAAATGATTGTCCATGACGTCGAAATGCACGATGTCGGCACCGGCCTCGAGTACCGCGGCAACATCCTCGCCAAGGCGCGCAAAATCGGCTGAGAGAATTGAAGGTGCGATGAGTGGCGTCACGGTCGGTTTCCTGATTTCTGCCAAATGTACATTAGCGTGAGACACCTAGCGAATCGAACGCCGCGCCTTGAGCATCTCGTAGGCACTGCGAACTTCGCGCGTACGGCGCTCGGCCTCACTGACAACGTCCTGAGCCGGATTGTCTCCGGCGATCTTGTCCGGATGATTGCGGCTCATCAGGCGGCGGTAGGCCTTCTTGATGTCCGCGTTGCTCGCAGACGCCTCGATGCCCAGAATCTGGTAGGCATTGCTGACACGGTTGGCATCGGCATCGCCGGCCGGTGAGCGCCGAAATCCCTTCTGCGCACGGAGCATCGCTTCGAGTTGCGCCAGCTCTACCCGACCGATTTCGAACTCCGTGCACACAGTCCAGATCGCTGCACGCTCCTGCTTGCCCATGCGATCTTTGGCGAGCACGACCTCGAGCAACAGGCGCACAAACAACAACCTCAATTCGGGGTTTCGTGCAGCAACGCGCCGCGTCTGACGCATCGTTTGCAACAAGGGAAAATCGCTGCGCTTGCCCTCCTCAAACCAGTTCATGGCGCTGCGTACACTGGCAGGACCAAGGCCCAGGCGATGCATGATCGAACGCGTCGCCCGGATTTCTTCTTCGCTGACCCGCCCATCTATCTTGGCGAGATAACCCATGGTCTGAAAAAGGCGTCGAATGTATTCCTCGGGCAGGCGCCCGGCGGATTTGCCTGGAATGTCTGCATCGCGGTAACGACCGGCGAAGCCACGATCAAATTGGTGACCCAGAAGCAAACCGAGCAAAACGAACCAGGGCCGCATGGTCGCCAATCCGGCGAGGGTGCCAATGATTTTGCCCCAGTACAATCGAGAACCTCGGCGGAAACGTTGCGTAATCCTAACGCAACGGTAATCATCCGCACCATGATTTCCAGTGACGCGATGTTCGAGTCGGCAATTCCGGGGCTGCCGCTCATCAGCCGCGGCAAGGTTCGCGACATTTACGGCGTTGATGACAAGCACCTGCTGATCGTTACCACGGACCGCTTGTCCGCTTACGACGTAGTGCTGCCGCAGCCGATAGCGATGAAGGGCAAGGTTCTCACAGGCATATCGCTATGCTGGTTTCGCATGATGAGCGACCTGGTCGAAAACCAACTGACCGAGCGCACGGTCGACGACCTGATTGACAATCCGGAGCTGCGACACGCATTGCGCGATCGATCGCTGGTCGTCAAACGGCTCAAGCCATTGCCGATTGAGGCTGTCGTCCGCGGTTACCTGATAGGTTCCGGCTGGCGCGACTACCAGGCAACCGGCAGCACCTCAGGTATCAGGCTGCCGGCCGGAATGCAGCAGGCTGAAAAACTGCCGCAGACGATGTTCACGCCGGCCAGCAAGGCTCCAGCCGGTGAGCACGACGAGAACATCAGCTTTGACGATGTGGTCGGACTCATCGGCGAAGACCTGGCCAGCCGTATACGCGACCTGGCCATCGCGATCTACGAACGCGCCGCACATTATGCGCTCGACCGCGGCATCATCATTGCCGACACCAAGTTCGAGTTCGGCCTGGATGAACTCGGAACATTGCACCTCATCGACGAAGTCATTACCCCCGACTCGTCGCGTTTCTGGCCGGTTGATCGATACCAGCCTGGCATGAGCCCGCCGAGCTTCGACAAACAGTTCGTGCGCGACTATCTCGACACGCTGGACTGGGATCGGGCACCGCCGGGCCCGATGCTACCGGCCGACGTCTTACAAAAGACCAGCGAAAAGTACCAGGAAGCGTTTGCCAGGCTATTCGGATGAATACCGCGGTGCGGCTGGCACATCGCATATACTAGGCCCCCATGACCGGCAAGATTCGCGCACGATTTGATCGGCTTATCTGGAGCAACATGCTGTACGAGCATGGCATGCCCGGCCGCATCATGGCTTACGTACTGCGTTACCTGGTCGCACTGATACGGGACATGTTTGCCGGCGGCCTCATGATGCGCTCGATGAGCCTCGTCTATACAACCTTGCTGTCGGTCGTACCGTTGCTGGCCTTCAGTTTCTCGGTGCTCAAGGGATTCGGTGTACACAAAGAGCTGGAACCTTTGTTGTTTACGATGCTGGAGCCGCTCGGCGCACAAGGCGCGACCATAACGCAGCAAATTATTGACCTCGTCGACAACGTCAAGGGTGGCGTGCTCGGTGGCATCAGCCTGGCGTTTTTTATCTACACCGCCGTATCGATGGTGCAAAAGGTCGAGGAAAGTTTTAACTACGTGTGGTATGTCGCCAAGCGACAGAATTTTGCGCGGCGGCTGATCGAATATCTGGTCGTGCTGCTCATCGGTCCGGTGGTCATCGTCATCGCAATGGGAATGATCGCGTCGCTGAAGAGCAATGCCATAGTGCAGTGGCTGCTGGAATTCCAGTTGCTGGGCCCGGTCATCGTCGCGACCAGCAAGCTGACACCTTACTTGCTCATCACCAGCGTATTTACGTTCTTGTACATTTACATGCCAAACACCAAGGTACAGTTTCGTTCCGCCCTGATCGGCGGTGTCGCAGCAGGGTCAGCCTGGGCCAGCATTGGCGTGATTTTCGCGACCTTCATTGTGTTCTCGACACGCACGCAGCTGATTTACTCCGGTTTCGCGGTCGCCATCACGACATTGATCTGGCTGTACGTGAACTGGCTAATTCTCCTGATGGGGGCACAGCTCGCGTTTTATCATCAGAACCCGGCCTATCTGCGCATCGGAAGGCGTGAACCGCGGCTGTCAAACGCGATGCGTGAACGGCTCGCGCTGAATGTCATGTACCTGGTCGGCAATGCATTTCGCGATGGCACATCGAGTGAAACCGTACGCTCGCTGGCGCAGCACATGAAGATGCCGTCGGTAACGCTTACACCGATCATTGAGGGACTGGAGGCCGAACACCTGCTGATGACGACCGAGTCAGAGAATCTGATCCCCGGGCGAGAATTGTCACGAATCAGGCTTCGAGACATTCTCGCCGTGGTGCGCGAACACGGTGAAACCGGCTCCTACCGCAATCCTGAATGGGAACCGGCCGTGTTGGGTCTTGGCCAGAGGCTGGACGATTCGGTCGCCGGCGCGATCGGTGACAGAACCCTGGCGGACCTCCTGGACGAATCGGAATCGCGAGCTAACTGACGGACGATCCCTTGCGATCGCGCCATTGCATGCCAGGCATCCCGGAAATCAGCCTCAAGGCCGGACGCGAGAAGTCGATCCGGCGCCGCCACCCCTGGATATTTTCGGGTGCGATTGCGCGCGTAGACGGCCACCCCGAGGCCGGATCGACAGTGCGTGTGGTTTCCGCGTCGGGCGAGTTCCTTGCTTACGCCGCCTGGTCACCTGAGTCGCAGATCCGCGCCCGGGCCTGGTCCTTTGAGGTTGCAAGCACGGTTGATGCCGCTTTCATTCGACAACGAGTCGCCCGGGCGATCGAATTGCGGCTGCAGCTGGACCTGATGGACGATGTCGGTGCCTGTCGCCTGGTGTTCAGCGAAGCCGATGGTGTGCCCGGCCTGATCGTCGACCGCTATCGTGATTACCTGGTTTGTCAGTTCCTGTCGGTCGGCGCGGACTTCTGGCGCGACGCGATCGTGGCTGCCCTGGATGAGCTGTTGGCGCCACGCGCGATATACGAGCGCTCCGATGCCAGCGTACGACGCAAGGAAGGCCTGGAATTACGCAGCGAGTTGCTGCGTGGCGAGCTGCCCGCGGGGCCGGTCGAATTTACGATGAACGGCGTCCGCCAGCTGGTCAGCATCGAGCAGGGGCAGAAAACCGGCGGCTACCTGGATCAAAGCGTCAATCGGCTGCGCGTCGCCGCGTATGCAAAGGGAGCCAGCGTCCTGGACGCCTACTCTTACTCCGGCGGTTTTGCTCTCACCGCGCTGTGCCAGGGAGCGAGCGAAGCGACCCTGATCGACAGCTCCGCGGACGCACTCAGGCTTGCCGAGCGCCAGGCCGAACTGAATGGCGTTGCAAATCGATGCCAGTTTACAAACGCCAACGTCCCGCAAGAGCTGCGCCGGCTGCGCGACGCGCAGAAGCGATACGACCTGGTTGTTCTCGACCCGCCGAAATTCGTCAGCTCAGCACAGCAATTGCAGTCCGGTTGCCGCGGTTACAAAGACATCAATATGCTGGGACTGCAGCTGCTGAAACCGGGTGGCGTGCTGGCGACATTTTCCTGTTCCGGGCACGTCAGTGCCGAGCTATTCCAGAAAATCGTCGCCGGCGCTGCCGCGGATGTGCTGTGCGACGCGCAGATTGTCGAGCGGCTGTCGCAGGCACCAGACCACCCGGTCGCGCTGCAGTTTCCGGAGGCGGACTATCTCTGCGGACTCGTAGTTCGATTGCTTCCCTGAGGACGAAACGGGCAATTTTTTCGTCCGTCAAAATCTGTGCAAAGAATCATTGACAATTCGTATCTCAAGAATATAGTACCGCGATTATGAGGCGGGCATTCCCCGCCACGACCCGAAGGGCCGGGCCGGTTTTCACTCGCAGGTCGCCCAACTGCAAAGTTAGGATGCTCGATGAAAACCGCCCAAGTCGCCGCGGAAGAACCTCCGGGACCTCTGGTCCAACCTGTCTCAAAACCCTCACGATCAATTGGCCCGTCACGGTTTCGCGTCTCGAAGCGATCCGTAGAATTCCTGCACCGCTTCTACCCGGATGCAACGCTGGAAAACTGGAACGACTGGCGCTGGCAGAATCGCAACCGTGTTCGCACGCTTGCAGATCTCGCCCGGATGATCGAACTCTCGGACGAAGAGTCCGAGGCCATCAAACGCCATACCGGCGCACTGCCCGTTGGCATAACGCCCTATTACGCGAGCCTGCTCGATCCGCAGAATGCTGGCCAGGGCCTGCGACGTACGGTTGTGCCTGTGCTCGGCGAGTACGAAACCTCGCGCTCTGAAAGCGAGGACCCACTCGGCGAGGATACGCATAGCCCGGTTCCGGGCCTGGTGCACCGTTACCCCGACCGGGTACTGCTGCTGGTCACCAATTATTGCTCGGTATACTGCCGCTACTGCACGCGCGCCCGCATGGTTGGCGCGGCCGGCGAGCGTAGCGTCAAGAAGGGTGATATTGAACTGGCGCTCGACTATATCGAGCGGACCAGAGCCGTGCGCGACGTGTTGATTTCCGGCGGCGACCCGCTGAGTCTCGACGATGACCGACTCGAGTACATCCTGAAACGCCTGCAAAAAATAAAACATGTCGAGTTCGTGCGTATTGGCAGCAAGCAGCCGGTGGTGCAGCCAATGCGTATCACACCGCAGCTGACTCGCGTGCTGAAACGCTGCCATCCGCTGTGGATGAGCCTGCATTTCACGCACCCGGATGAGCTCACCCCCGAAGTCGCCGAAGCCTGTGGCCGGCTCGCTGACGCCGGCATTCCTCTCGGCAGCCAGACGGTATTGCTGAAAGACGTCAATGACGACCTCGATACCATGCGCACCCTGATGCACGGGTTGCTGAAGAACCGCGTCAAGCCTTACTACCTGTACCAGTGCGACCCGATTTCCGGTTCCGCGCACTTTCGTACGCCGGTAGCCAAAGGCGTTGAATTGATACGTGGCCTGCGCGGTCATACGACCGGTTACGCGGTTCCGACCTTTGTTGTGGATGCGCCAAACGGCGGCGGCAAGATTCCGATTGCCCCCGACTACGTGACCGGCTACGAAGGCGATGACCTTTTGTTGCAGAGCTACGACGGTGATACCTATCGCTATCCGGACTCCGGAAAGCGCCTGACACGCGGGCCGGGAGCCTGAACATGAAAAATAACGGAATACGCATCGGCCTGACCTACGACCTGCGGGACGCCTACCTTGCCGCCGGATACAGCGAAATTGATACGGCCGAGTTTGATCGCGCCGACACCATCGACAGCATCGAGACGACGCTGCAGCGACAAGGCTATGACGTTGACCGCATCGGCAACGTGAAGCAGCTTGCCGCGCGCCTGACCAGCGGCGATAGCTGGGACATGGTGTTCAACATCTGCGAAGGCATGCACGGTATCGCCCGCGAAGCGCAGGTTCCTGCCCTCCTCGACGCGTACGAAATTCCCTATGTTTTCTCGGATGCGCTGGTCTGCGCCCTGACCCTGCACAAGGGCATGACCAAGGATGTCGTGCGAGCAGCTGGGGTGGCGACGCCCGATTACGCCGTCGTGCACGAGATGCAGGATTTGAAGGGTATTTCGTTGCCGTTGCCGCTGTTTGCCAAACCTATTGCGGAAGGAACCGGCAAGGGCATCAGTGCGAATTCGAAGATCAACAGTATGGCGGAGCTCCGCAACGTCTGCCGCAAGCTGCTGAACGAACACAAGGGGCAATCCGTGCTGGTGGAGCGATTCCTTCCCGGTCGCGAGTTTACCGTCGGTATTATCGGCACCGGGCGCAAAGCCAAGGCATTGGCGACGATGGAAATCGTTTTGCTGGAGGGCGCGGACGCCGAAGTCTATTCCTATCGCAACAAGGAGGAATGTGAACAGCTCGTGCAATACGAACTGCTGGCCGCCGGTCAGCTTCGACAGGATGTCGAGGCGGTCGCACTGCGTAGCTGGCGCGCACTGGGCTGTCGCGACGCAGGCCGCATCGACTTGCGCCTGGACGACAACGGACAGGTCCACTTCCTCGAAGTCAATCCGCTGGCCGGTATTCACCCGGAGCATTCCGATTTGCCCATCATGGCGACCATGTCAGGAATCAAGTACGACATCCTGATCGGCCGGATCATGGCGTCCGCGATGCAGCGACTAAAACGCACAGCACGGGCAGAGTCGGTTGCCGCCTGATTACCCCAGATCGGTCCTCGTATTACATGAGACTATCAGTGCAGGCGCGCGCGCCGATGAAATAGACACGCTCGTCCAGGCCCAATACGTCGGCGACGTTATGCGACAGCTGGGCTGGAGCGTTACTACCCTGGCGACGGACCTTGACCTGTCCACGACCCTGGCAGCGATTTCGGCCAGCAACGTGGAGTGTGTGTTTAACCTGGTTGAGTCATTGCGCGGCGATGGTCGGCTGGTGCACATGGTGCCGGCGCTGCTTGGCTCTGCCGGAATACGATTCACCGGCTGTGACGGCGACGCGATGTACCTGAGTTCGCAGAAACTCCTCGCCAAGCGCTGGATGAAGCTGCATGACATTCCGACACCCGTGAGTTTTTTGCCTGGCGACGATAAACCGCACGTCAATGCCACCTGGATCGTAAAGTCGCTCTGGGAACACGCCTCGCTGGGTCTCGACGACGATTGCGTCGTGAATGGCCTGACAGCAGCACGCACACGCATCGATCATTGCCATGCGCAGCACGGTGGTACCTGGTTCGCCGAGCAATTCGTCGACGGCCGGGAATTTAACGTTTCGGTAATCGAAATCGACCGCAAACCGCGAATTCTGCCGATTGCAGAGATGACCTTTGTTGACTATCCGCCCGGTAAACCCAGAATCGTTGGCTATGCCGCGAAATGGGATGACGCCACACCGGAGTTTCACGCGACGCAACGTTCATTCGCAGCACTGCCGAGCGCCGAGCACGATGCGATCGTCGAGGTCGTACAAAAATGCTGGCGGGCCTTCAAGCTCAAAGGCTATGCGAGAATCGACCTGCGTTTGGACGCAGCCGGAGTACCCTGGGTGCTCGAGATAAATGCCAACCCGGGCCTGTCGCCCGACGCCGGTTTCGCCGCCGCCGTCATCGAGGCCGGCATGACGCCGACCCGGGCCATTGAGCACATTGTCAGCGCTGCCATGCATTGATGAACTGGCGCAGCACCCTGCAGGCATCGGATGCCGAGGCCGTCGGAGCGCTTGTGGCTGCAACCGGTTTTTTCTCGCCGGACGAGCGGCTGATCGCGATCGAACTGGTCGAGGAAGCCCTGGCTCGCGGCAGGGCAAGCGGCTATGAATTCCTGTTCGCCGATAATCCTGAGCAGAAGGATGAGTTGCTCGGCTACACCTGCTTCGGTCCGATCCCGGCAACACAGTCGAGCTTTGACCTGTACTGGATTGCCGTGTCGCCAAAGGCGCAACGCCAGGGCATGGGTAAACTGCTGATGCAGGAATCCGAAAGGCTTGCAAAGGAGCGGGGAGCAACCCGGATGTTTGTCGACACCGCCGGTCGGGCCGTGTATGCACCGACGCGGGCATTCTATGAACGCATGGGATACCACGTCGAAGCCAGCATTAGCGACTTTTACGCGCCCGGCGACGCCAAGGTCATTTACGCGAGGGACCTTGTTTGATTTCGCCGCTTCGCGGCGCTCACGGTTATGGCGGTCAGTGCCCCGAGGCAGTATACTGCGCGCGAATTATTTGCCTAATTATCAATGGATTGCGTGTAGCAGAATGTCGGGATTTTTTGACCTCGTAACAGGCTTTTTCTACCGCTTTGCCGCCAGCGGCTTCCTGCCAGCGTCCTGGTTTCGAAAACGTGACCCGGCCAAAGTCGAAAAAGCAAAACGAACCGGCAAGCTGAGTCTCGAAATTGTCTGTCACTGCTGGCAATACGGTCATTTCCTGAGCTATCAACTGAGCTCGCTGGTCAATCATCGCACCGACAAGCTGGACATCACAATGTCGGTTTATCATGCGCCTGGCGACGAATCGGTTGCGAGAGTCCTGCGTTTTTTCCAGGATATCGATGTACCGGGCGTGCACTGGAACTGGGTGCAATTACCGAAAGAGAAGCTTTTCCGGCGCAGCATTGGCCGC
Organism: uncultured Woeseiaceae bacterium; assembly: GCA_964533065.1. Classification (GTDB taxonomy): domain Bacteria; phylum Pseudomonadota; class Gammaproteobacteria; order Steroidobacterales; family Woeseiaceae; genus UBA1847. Next base: position 37,153 of record CAZHLE010000012.1, read on the forward strand.
AACCGCGCCGCAAAATCAACCAGCGCCGACTGGATCTGGTTTACCGACTGCGACATTATTTTCCACGAGGGTTGCCTCGATACACTCGCGGATGAACTGCAGGGCCGCGACGATATCCTGGTTTTCCCGAGGATTGGTTTGGGAACGTCGCTGTTGGCAGAAGATGCCGACATCCTCAATGCCGGCCGGGAAGGGCCGGCGATTCGAGAGATTCCGCTCGAGGATTTTGTCCCTTATGGCGGCCCGCGCAAGAAAGCCAAGGGCCCCTACCAGATCATGCATGGCGATGTTGCACGCGCCTGCGGTTATTGTGAGGATATTGGCATTTATCAAAAGCCCTCCGATCGATGGCGCAAGACGTACGAGGACCGTGCATTTCGCTGGCTCATCGGAACACAGGGCGTAGCACTCGACGTGCCGGGCGCGTGCCAGATCCGGCATGTTGTAAAAGGCCGCTACAAGAAAGACTCGTTCATGGCCCGGGTGCGCATGATGATTCGCAAGAGCCAGGAGTAGGACGCGGTTTGACCGGTCGGCAAATGCAAGACCGAGGTTCGGCAGGTATTTTCAGGAGCTGATCATGCTGGAAGTTTATGATGCGGAGCGACTGGCGAGGGTTGCGCCGGATGAAATTGGCGACGCCCTGGAACGCGGCAAGATCGTGAAGTTTTTCCCTTGTCCGATTGAACTGGCGGCGGCAGACGCATTGCACACACTGCGAACTGAATTACCCAGACAACTCAAACTTAAAAACGTCAGTTACCACCCGGAAGCGGACAAGGTAACCGGCCTTGATGCTCATTCGCCAATCACCGACCTCGCCTACGAGGTGCTTTCCACGCATCGCAATCGGGTGACAGCATTCCTGCAAAAAGTCATGCCGACGCTCGCCAGGAATATCAAGGTCGGCACCTGCAGTTTTCGCCCCATCGAGGAAAAAGGCCGCAACCTGAAACCACACGCCAGCAATGAGCTCGTGCATGTCGATGCCGGCGCGTACGGTGCAACCAACGGTGACCGGATCCTGCGTTTCTTCGTCAACGTCAATCCCGAAGTCGACCGGGTCTGGGCCAGTAAGGGAGACTTTCCCGAGCTGTTTGCGAAATTCGGACGCGAGGCAGGCTTGTACGAAGACCTTTCGCCCACGCTCGAACGCAGCGTGTTCGGCAAGTTGCGCACATCGCTGTTGAACGGTCTTGCCGGCGCGGGATTGCCGCTCGCACCGATGCTGGACAGCAGCCCGTACGACCGGGTCATGCGCAAGTTTCACAACTATATGAAAGACACGCCTGAATTCCAGCAGATCACCGAGGGTCATCAGACGTTTCGCTTCGAGCCGTTCTCGGCGTGGATGGTACTGACGGACATGGTCAGCCATGCCTCGGTGTCTGGCCAGCACGCGCTGGTTTATACAGGTCTTGTGAAACTCAAGGATTGCCGTTTACCGGAGCTCGCACCGTTCAATATCCTGCGGGCTGCAGCGTAAGTTAATAGAGAGTCTGAGCCGGGCGCGGTGATTGGTATCTGCAGTGCACATCGGTACACTAGTGACCGGCATTCTCGCGGGTGTAGTTCAATGGTAGAACTTCTGCTTCCCAAGCAGATAACGTGGGTTCGATTCCCATCACCCGCTCCATCAACAGCCGGGCTGCAGACCGCATGACAATGGAAACGTGGGAATTGCTGAGCTACATCGTGACGGTGCTCGGCCTGCCGGCAGCGGTCGCCATATTCCTGTACGAAAAGCACAAGGAACGCGCCGCCGAGGAAGAAGAAGTCTACGAAACTGTCGCCGCCAGTTATCACGACTTCCTGCGCCTGGCGCTCGAAAATCCCGACCTTCGGCTGATGTCCAAATCCCGCACCGATGATTTGAGCGATGAACAGCGCGAGCGCATGCAGGCCATCTTCGGCATGCTGATTGCGATCTTCGAGCGCGCCTACCTGTTGCTGTATGAGGACGGGCTGACCGGCAAGGATGCACGCCGCTGGCGCTCCTGGGAAGATTTCATGCAGGAATGGTGTGACCGCGAGGATTTTCGCGAGGCGATGCCGGCGCTGCTGATTGGCGAAGACCCTGCCTTTGCAAAGTACATGACGAAGCTGGCGTCGGCGGCGAGCGCGTAAGGATTTGTGGATAGACGGAGCCTGCTGAAGCTACTCGCGGCGGCCGCGCTGGCTGGCTGCAGCTCGCGTGACACATCGGCCACACCGCTCCGGGTTGTCGTTGCCGGTGCCGGCATCGTCGGCGCCTCAATCGCCTTTCATCTGGCCAAAGCCGGTGCGACTGTCACCATCATCGACAAGGAAGGTCCGGCAAGTCACGCCAGCCGCGGCACATTCGCCTGGATCAATGCGACCTGGGCAAAGCAACCCAGGAGCTACCACGCGTTCAGCCAGGCCAGCGTCGCCTACTGGCATGAACTGCAGCAGACGCTTGATCTGCCGGTTCGCTGGGGCGGCTCGCTGGAGTGGTTTGATACCGCCGCGCTCTCGGACACGCTCGTCCTGAAGATCGCCGAGCAGATTGCATGGGGCGAGCCTGCGCGGATGGTTTCGGCTTCGGAACTCAACACCCTGGAACCGGGAATTCGCGTCGAGCCGCCAACCAATGCCGCCTATTCACCCAACGATGGCGCCGTCGACCCCATCCTTGCGACACAAAAACTGCTTGCCGCGGCGAAATCCATGGGCGCGACCACGCGCACGCGCTTTCCAGCCACATTGATCGACGTGCAGCTGAAGAGGGGCAGGCTGACGTCGGTGCTCACCTCAGAAGGATCGATCCCGGCCGACCGGCTAGTGCTCGCAACCGGAGCGGCAGTTGACCTCCCAAAAACAATTGCCGGTATCAATGTTCCACAGCGATCGACACCGGGAGTGATTGCCATCACAGCTCCTGCACCGCGCCTGCTGCAACATGTTATTTCCGTGCCCGGCATTCACTTGCACCAACGCGATGACGGCCGAATCGTACTTGGCGAACAGGACGGCGCACCGCAGAATGACGCGCATGCATTGCGGCTGCAGGGACAGCCAAACGATTTCCCGGATCCGGCCATCGCAGAGCAACACGCGGCGAGAATGATCGCTCGCGGCCAGATATTTCTGCCCGGCATTGCGGGCGTCAGGATCGAGCACGTTTACATCGGCTGGCGGCCGTTGCCGATCGACGGACACCCGGTCATCGGCGCCTCCGCCGCACGCCCGGATGTCTATCTCGCCATCATGCACAGCGGCGTTACGCTCGCGCCCATCGTTGGCCGGCTCGCAGCCCAGGAGTTAACCACTGGCGTTACGATTGACCTCCTCAAGGG